>CAUJDS010000082.1 GCA_963169695.1 Bdellovibrionota bacterium | reverse complement strand
AAGTTCAATCCGCCCATGCTGATAGTTTTCTCATCCGACCTCAGAATAGCGAGTACAAACCTCTCAACTCCCTAAAGGCTTTGGTAGCATCTGATGGAAACCAGTGGTTGGAGTTTCCGGAACACAAGGCCGACGGTGGCAATTCCGAACCCTTCTTTAAGGGGTATTCCGCGCTACCCGAGGCAGAACCTGAGCCTAGCGCAGAGAATTAAAACAAATTAACTCAGGAAATAGAGTTATCCACCAGCTTACCTCGAGTTATCCACCAGATATAACTTATTGAAATTTAAGGTTTAAGTTTCAAATTTCGCAGGAAATGTTGCCTAATCTGCGAAGTTATCCACAAGTCCCCAATTACCAGCGTATTTCGACGGACTTTTGACGAAGGATGAAAAATAGTACCTAAATCAAGGGAAATTAATCCATCATCGATATTGAAGAAAGCTACCAGCTCGCCTTTTTCATGCCAAACAGTGAGGCCAATAGGACGGCAAAATTGGGCAACTGAGCTGCAAGGGCGGGAGGCAAGGAGCCGCTAAGGGACAGTGAAGTGGAGAGAAGCTGGAGCGACCAATAGCCCGCAATCACCAAAAAGGAAATAAGCGCGGCGCTACTTTTTACGGAGCGAGTTCGAACCGTCCCGTACCCAATCCCTAAAAAAGCAAAAATGAGTGGGCTTAGCGCAATGGCATATCGGTTCCAAAGTTCAGTGCTGAGACTCCGAAGTTGGCTATCGTCTTTTCGTATTTTAGCGTCCAAGATTCCAGCCTTCAATTCGCTGTGGCGAAGCATTTTGGGCTTAACAAAAAAGCCATTGTGGGTTTCTTCAAAACTCAAATAAAGGCGGTACTCATCGAAATCAATCTTCTGATAGCTCTCACCTTCCGGCTCTACACGATGAATATTTCCAGTCTTGAGTTTTAAGATCGAGGCGGATCCAAGTTCCGTTTCCACTTTTAAAGGTATGATTCCGCCTTTTCGGGCGGTGATCACCATTGGATTTTCTGGCTCGCGTTCATCATAAATGAACACATGATTGAGGGTATTGGCCTTATTATCGATGGAGTCAGTATAAACGAGGAGATCAAAGAATCCTTCTGTAAAGGTTCCTGGCTTGATGGAACTTGAAACACGGGTACTGCTCAGCTTCAGCAAAGTGGATTTGAAGTTACGCAGTCCCATAGGAACGATCTGCATATTAGAAAACAACGTGAGACAGCACACGACAAGTGCAGCGGCTATGACTGCTACGCTCATTCGCCAAACACTTACGCCTGAGGCTTTGATCGCTACCAGTTCAGAATCAGAGGATAGCCTTCCAAAGCTCACAAAGGTTGAAATCAAAAAAGCGAGCGGAAGTGCTTGGGGTATAAAAGAGATCGTTAAAAGGGCCACCAACTTCATGACAGTTAGGAAGGGAATGGCGTGAACGATGAGGAACTCAGCAAGCCGAAGGGCCTGGAACATCAAGAAAACGAAACTAAAAAAGAAGAAGCTCCCTGCAAGTGGACCGAGGAGTTCCGACAAGACGTACCCATCAAATTTTGTGGGTCGCCATCGAAAAAAATGAGATCGGGTCCTAGTATGCATTCTTGTTAATGAAGCCCTTCCAAAGCGTCATGAATAGGATCTTCCAATCCAAAACGTACGACCAGTTTCGGATATAATAAAGGTCAAATTCAATTCGCTTGTTGAGGGACGTATTTCCTCGCCAGCCGTGAATCTGGGCCCAGCCCGTGATTCCTGCTTTTACCTTGTGGCGTAGCATATAACTTGGGATGTCTTTGCGAAACTGACGCACAAAGACAGGACGTTCCGGTCGAGGCCCTACTAGAGCCATATCTCCCCTGAGTACGTTCCAAAGTTGAGGGAGCTCATCCAGGCTGGTGGATCGTAAGAACGAGCCCAACCATGTGCGCCTTGGGTCCTTCTCTTTGGCCCATACGGCACCGCTCTCGGCCTCCGCATCTACCTTCATGGATCGGAATTTAAACATCTGAAAAGTTTTTCCATCCAATCCCATTCGCTCTTGAGCAAAGAAAATGGGACCCTTGGACCCAAGCCTTACAAGGCAGGCAAGAAGCAAGAACAGGGGGCTAAGGATGAGCAGTGCCAAACCCGACAGAGTGATATCTGTCACACGCTTGAGCGCCGTAGACCAACCTTGAAGGGGCGACGAGTTGATATTGACGACAGGGTATCCTTCGAAATCCTCGACCTCGCAACCAAGCGCAACGTATTCGTGAACATCTGGCATGATTCTTACTTCAAGCGTTTCATCCTTAAGGAAGCCTAGTACCGTGTCCAATTCTTGGTAGTCTTTTCTTGGCAGAGCAATGAGGATCTGATCAACACTGTACTTACTTAAAATAGAAGAAAGTTCTCGGTATCGTCCCAAGACAGGCTTGCCTCCTAGGGTAGATGGTTTGAAGTTGGGCGATACGACAATCCCTTGTACTCTGAGGCCTAGCTCAGGAAATTTGTCGAGCCTACCCAAGACTGCTTCGACCAAATCACCTTCTCCAACAATAAGGAGCTGCCGCAGATTGAACCCTCTTCTTCGAAGCGAGCGAAGGGAATTCCGCAGTAGAAGACGAAACGCAATCAGCAAGATCCCACCGACTCCAGCAAAAAATAGGATCACTGCCCTCGAATATCGGTATTCGCTGAAGATATAGGTCAGAAATACAAAGAGGATCAAAGCCATGCCGTGCGCCTTCAAGAGAAGGTGGATTTCGTCTGTTCTGCGCAACATGCGTTTGGACTCATAGACTCGAAAGGCCGAAAAAATAACTGACCAAAGAATCATGACTAAAGGAAGCAGCGCCGCGTAGGATTCAAAAGAAGGAAAACCTTTGGTGACTGCAATGACCGGCCAGGTGAAGCGCAACCAGTACGCAAGGAGCCAGGCGATCCCAATGGTCATAGCGTCAATGACGCGAAAAGCGCCATTTACTACGCGGTGATACCTCTTTAACATCTCAAACCCCTATGCTAACAATCGATTATGTCATCTATTTTTCAAATACTTGCGACCAAGGCTTCTGGAACTTCTATACCTAAATTGGATGTAGAAATCATACCTGTCTTTCAGAATTCGGCTAAAAAAATTCACTGGCCTAAAGGTACCATGCCTGAGGCGTTGAAGGCCGCTGTTGATCGAAACACTTTCACAGGAGCTGCGAAAGAGTTGGAATGGGTCCAGCGCTCCAATGGAAAAGGGGCGCTCTACGTTGGCCTAGGGTCCCCCAAGGGTCTTACCGGCGATGCCTATGCTTTCAATGAGTGGATTGATCAGGTTCGACAATCGGGTGCAATGGTCTACCTATGGCAGAAGCGAACGCGCCTAGCGGTTTCGGCTACCCAAGTAAAAGATTGGGAGTCTTCCTCCCACGGATCTCCTGTGATTGATCGAGTGATTCGTGCGTTCTTGGAAGGAATGGCCCTCACGGCCTATGAATTTGATCGATACAAGTCTAAGGCGCCCAAGAAGCCTATTCTTTCGATGAAGCTTCATTTGGTTGGAAATTTGGCTCACTGGGCCCCTGTGGTGAAAGACCTTCATGATGTCACAGAGGCCATCACCGTCACGCGAGAATGGTCCAACGAGCCATCGAATATTGGTACCCCTGAATTTTTTGCAAAGTCAGCAGTTGTGTTTGCAAAGAAATTTGGACTGCGTGCAAAGGTTCTTACGGAGGCCGATGCCAAGCGAGAGAAAATGGGACTGTTCTTGGGAGTGGGGCAAGGCTCGGATCGAGACAATCGGCTCGTTGTTCTTGAGTATTTGCCAAAATCCAAACGCAAAGGAAAAACCGTAGCACTGGTAGGAAAGGGAGTTACGTTTGATTCCGGTGGAATATCCATCAAGCCTGCTGGTGGCATGGAACATATGAAGCATGACATGACAGGTGCTGCAACTATGTTTGGCGCAATCCTGTTGGCTTCTCGCCGAAAAGTTAAAAACCATATTGTCGCAGTTTTAGCTTTCGCTGAAAACATGCCGAGCGGAAGCGCTATTCAACCCGGAAACATCCTGCAAAGTCGTTCAGGTAAAACGGTAGAAATTATCAACACGGATGCAGAAGGCCGCTTGGTTTTGGCAGACGCAATTGACTACGTTCATAAGTGGAAGCCTGATGTCATTGTAGATGCCGCGACACTGACGGGGGCATGCGGAATTGCCTTAGGCAAACAGTGCAGTGCTCTCATTAGCAATGACGATGAGGTTTCAAATCAGTTGCAAAAAATTGCATTTGAAAATTGGGAAAGGCTTTGGAGACTCCCTGCTTTTCCTGAGTACCTTGACGACATGAAGTCGACCGTTGCAGATCTTAAGAATGCCAATGACTCGCGCATGGCGGGAACCATCACGGCCGCTATGTTTTTGAAAGAATTTGTAAAAAAAGGCGTTCCCTGGGCCCATTTAGATATTGCCTACACAGCGTATGACATGGCGCAAGTCCCTTACTACCCCAAGAGCGGCGCAAGCGGTGCCAATGTGAGAACGCTTGCACAATTTGCAGGTGAGTTCGGCAGTGGCTGAATTTAAAAAATTTCGCATCGCAGACGCGGCAAATTGGGATGGTCAGACGGTGGCACTCGAAGGTTGGGTTTACAACACCAGAGCCGCTGGAAAAAAACTGAGGTTTCTCATTGCACGCGATGGCTCAGGCATCATGCAATGTGTTTTTTTTCAGGGCGAGTGTGAAGAAAATTCTTTTGATACTTTCGATAAATTAACCCCTGAAAGTTCTGTACGCATTACAGGAGTCATTAAGAAAGAACCGCGGTCACCTGGTGGTTTTGAAATGTCTGCGAGAAAACTTGAGTGTTTCCAAGTTGCAGAGGAATATCCGATTTCAAAGAAAGAACACGGCGTAGAATTCTTGATGGACCATCGCCACCTTTGGATTCGAAGCAGAAAGCAGTGGGCAGCCCTTCGTGTTCGTTCCGAACTGATTTGGCTTTTGCACCAATTTTATCATGACCGTGGATTCCTCAGGTTTGATGCACCCATTTTGAGTGGCGCAGCTTGTGAAGGAACTTCGACTTTGTTTCAAACACCCTACTTTGATGAGAAGGCTTTTTTGTCTCAGTCTGGCCAACTCTATGGCGAGGTGGGGGCAATGGCTTTTGGAAAAGTCTATGTCTACGGTCCTACTTTTCGCGCCGAAAAATCTAAGACTCGGAAGCACCTTACTGAGTTTTGGATGGTCGAACCTGAGATGGCCTATGCAACCATGAATGATGCAATGGCCTTGGGAGAAGAATTTGTTGAGTACCTCGTTCAGGGGATCCTAACTCGATGCCAATCCGAGCTGGAAATATTGGAAAGGGACTTGTCGCAGCTAGAAAAAATTCGCGCTCCCTTTCCGCGTGTTTCCTACGATGAGGCCTTGCAGATTCTGAAGAAAAAAGGTGTGGAGCTGCCTTGGGGTGAGGATTTCGGCGCACCTCACGAAACCGCGTTGGGCGAACATTTTGAGAAGCCCGTTTTTGTTCATCATATGCCCTCTCAGATCAAAGCATTTTATTTCAAGCAAAGTGATGAAGTGGATGGTCCCGGAGTACGAGGCAAGAACGGAAAATACGCTTTGGGATGCGATCTAATCGCTCCCGACGGTTATGGCGAAATTATTGGTGGTGGACAACGCGAAGAAGATGTCGAAACGCTGCTTGCTCGACTTGCGGAACACAAACTTGATCCTAAGGATTACTATTGGTACCTCGACCTTCGTCGCTATGGCTCCGTTCCTCATTCTGGATTTGGCCTTGGTATTGAACGAATGGTCGCATGGGTAACCGGAGTGGGTCACGTTCGTGAAACAATTCCATTTCCAAGAATGATGAACACCCTCAAACCGTGAAGTCTTTAGTGTCTCCTCGATTCAATGTCGTTTTGGTTGAGCCAGAAATCCCTCAAAATACGGGTAATATTGGACGCCTATGCCTTGCCACCGGTTCAACCCTTCACTTGATTGAGCCTTTGGGATTTTCTATTGATGAAAAAGCATTACGACGAGCTGGATTGGATTATTGGAAGCATCTGCAGGTACAGCGCTATCCCAGTATTGACATTTTTTTGAAGGAAGTAGTCCGAGAAAATCCGGTTGCATTTTTTACTACTAAGGCCAAGAAGTGTTTATTTGAATCTCAGCTGCGCCCTGAGTCCTATTTGTTTTTTGGTAAAGAGACGGCCGGGCTTTCGGTTGATCTGCTAAAAAAGTATGAAGAGAGTTGCCTGAAAGTCCCTTTATTTGACGAACGAGTCCGCTCGCTCAATCTGGCAAATACCGTTGGGATCGTTCTTTATGAAGGTATTCGCCAGAATTTATTCGTCTGAACTTTCACTGTCATTTGGAGTCGGTGTGACTGGTGATTTGGAATCGGTAGCCTCAAGTGCTTCTCGGAGTTCATCTTGTCTGGATTCATTGACCTGTGGAGTCGCTAGATCAACCACTCCCTCTTCTCTTCGCACCAATTTATGCTGGAGCCGACGAATCGTATCATCTGCTGTTCTGAGTCGTCCGGCAACGCAGGTGAGGATGGTCTGGATATACGCCGGAACCTTGCTATATTCTTTTTCGAGAGAGCGAAATTCGATTTCTACCACTTCTACTTCGGAGAGAGCGATTGCTGATGCGTTTCTGTTGCTCTTGTCAAAGAACGAGAGTTCTCCAATCACCTCATTGGGGTAGATCTTAGCCAACTCAATAAATGCAGACCCTTTGAGTTTCCTTACCGCCACGGTCCCATGTTTGATCAACATCATCGATTGGGCCGACTCTCCTTCTCGAAACAGAAAGTCACCCGGTCTGAAGTTGCGAATCTTTGGGTTCATCCTTCTATTGTAGGAGCCTCTGGCTTGAACTCAAGGCTGGGGTTTCGTGGGGACATTTTTGCCGATTAGTATATCTAAAAAGTCAGTTATAATCTGAACCTTTCTAAGCTATGGTGCATGGGCAAACTCGCATTACTTAAGAAGGACAATTGATCATGGACCAACAGGCCGAAACTGGAGCAATCAAGAATTTGGAGGATATGAGCGAACTCGTATCCCTTTGCAAACGCCGTGGCTACGTTTTTCCCTCTAGTGAAGTTTATGGTGGGATCAATGCTTGTTGGGACTACGGCCCTCTCGGTGTGGAACTTAAGCGCAACGTCAAAGAGAGTTGGTGGCGTGCAATGACCGACCGCACGGATATCGAAGGTCTGGATGCAGCCATTATGATGCACCCCAAGGTATGGCAGGCATCGGGGCACGTCGAGGGATTTACGGATCCATTGGTCGATTGCAAAAAATGCAAATCGAGATTTCGTGAGGATCAGATTGATGCCGCATTGGTCGCTCAAAAAAAATGTCCTAGCTGTGGTGGCGAAATTACCGCGCCAAGACAGTTCAATCTCATGTTCAAAACCTTTATGGGACCGCTAGAAGACAGCGCCGCCGTTGTTTACCTTCGGCCTGAGACAGCCCAGGGCATTTATGTCAATTTTCAAAACGTGCTTCAAACAAGTCGCCAGCGAATACCCTTCGGAATTGCGCAAATTGGAAAGGCGTTTCGAAATGAGATTACGCCTGGTAATTTTATTTTCCGCACGCGCGAATTTGAGCAAATGGAAATGCAGTATTTTGTAAAGCCAGGTGCAGACGAAGCGTCCTTTGAAACCTGGAAGGAACTTCGCTTCCAGTGGCATCTCTCCAATGGAATTCGACCCGAGAAGCTCAGGTTGCATCAGCATGCCGAAGGAGAATTGGCGCATTACGCCAAGGCGGCTTTTGATATTCAGTATGAGTTTCCATTTGGATGGCAAGAGCTTGAAGGAATTCACAATCGCACTGATTTTGATTTAAAGCGGCACGAGCAGTTCAGCGGCAAAAAGCTCGAATATTTTGACGAGGTTGGTAAGGAGCGATATATCCCTTACGTAGTAGAGACTTCGGCGGGATGTGATCGGACCCTTTTAGTATTATTAGTGGACGCCTATCGAGCCGGTGCTGATCGGGTATGGCTCAAACTCCATCCGAAACTCGCTCCATATAAAGTTGGCCTTTTTCCACTTATGAAAAAGCCAGAGTTAATGGAGTACACTGACCGAGTATTTGCGGATGTGCGAAAGCAGTTTCGCACCTTCGTGGATGAAGCCGGTTCCATTGGAAAACGTTACCGGCGTCAAGATGAAATTGGAACACCCTACGGAGTAACCATCGACTATGACACTCTCAGCAATCACACCGTCACCATCCGAGACCGAGACACGATGGCCCAAGAAAGGATTCCAGCGGAAAAAATCTGCCAAGTCCTCCAAGAGCGCATCGAAAGCTGGAAGCCGTAATTCCTTGAAGACTTCGTCACGCTCTTCGAAAGGTGCGCCAGAAAAGTGCGTTTATTTTTTTGGTGGTGGCAAAGCGGAAGGTACCGAAGACCGTAAAGATCTTCTCGGTGGAAAAGGTGCTCGCCTGCATGGAATGGTAAGGCTAGGTTTGCCGGTTCCTCCTGGGTTCACTATAGCTACCGATGTTTGTCGATTTTTTTACGCTCATTCAAAGAGTTATCCATCCAATCTCGCTACTCAAGTGTCCAGTGCAGCTCGAAAGCTCGAGAAGCAGATGGGGCGTGGATTTGGATCAAGCAATCGGCCACTTTTGGTATCGGTCCGTTCTGGTGCCCCAGCATCAATGCCTGGAATGATGGACACTATTTTGAATTTGGGACTAAACGATGAAACCGTTGAGGCCCTCGCAAAAGAATCCAGTGATCCTCGATTTGCCTACGATAGCTATCGGCGTCTGATCAGTATGTATTCTGATGTTGTATTAGGAATTCCATCTGGAGAATTCGACAACGAACTAGAAAATTTGAAGGCCGAACGCGGTGTGCACGAGGATTTTGAATTGAGTCATGAAGACCTTCGAGCTCTCGTCGAGCGCTACAAGCGTCTCATTGCGCTTCACAATGCCAAATTTCCTACTGATCCTTGGGAACAACTATGGGGAGCCGTAGGTGCTGTGTTTAGTTCGTGGATGAATCCACGGGCTATTACTTATCGTAAGCTCAACGACATTCCAGAGTCTTGGGGAACGGCAGTTACTGTTCAAGCCATGGTGTTTGGAAATACCGGAGATCGTTCAGCAACAGGAGTTGCATTTACTCGCGACCCCTCTACGGGAGAGCGAAGATTTTTTGGTGAGTTCTTGGTCAATGCCCAGGGAGAAGACGTCGTCGCTGGAATTCGAACACCCAATCCAATCAATGCTTCTTCAAAGAACGAATCTAATAAGGATTTGGCGACCATGGAGGCATTGATGCCTCGTGTGTATCGACAGCTTGTTCAGGTGTACAAGAAGCTTGAGAAGCACTACCGAGACATGCAAGACATCGAGTTCACCGTTGAACGTGGCAAGCTCTATATGTTGCAGACTCGAAACGGAAAGCGTACGGCACAGGCTGCAGTACGAATCGCAGTCGACATGGTTCGAGAACGCCTCATTTCAAAATCTGAAGCGATCCTTCGGATCGACCCCGAGCAGATAAATCAGCTTCTTCATCCTCAGATTGATTCCAATGCGGAGAAAAAAGTAATCGCCAGAGGGCTCCCTGCGTCCCCAGGGGCAGCGACGGGACAAATCGTATTTGATCCAGATGTTGCAATGGACTGGGTACAGAATCAAAAACGAAAAGTAATTTTGGTCCGTATTGAGACATCTCCAGAAGATATTCATGGAATGTCTGTTGCTCAAGGAATCCTTACGGCTCGAGGTGGAATGACTTCTCATGCGGCGGTTGTCGCGCGAGGTATGGGCAAGTGCTGTGTTTCAGGATGCGGAGCCCTTTCCATCGACTATTCCAAGCGTGAAGTTCGTATAGGCAACTCGGTTTATAAAGAGGGTGAACTCCTTAGTTTAGACGGCGGAACTGGTGAGGTTCTTTTGGGAGAGGTTCCCATGATTGCTGCGGCAACCGATTCCTTCTTTCAGACCTTGATGAGTTGGGTAGATCAAGAAAGGCGTCTCGCGGTTCGTACCAACGCCGACACTCCGGCGGATGCATTGGTTGCTCGCAAATTTGGCGCTGAGGGAATCGGACTATGCCGAACGGAACATATGTTCTTTGACCCCGACCGCATATCTGCAGTGAGACAAATGATTCTTGCCGATGGTGAGATCGCTCGATTGGATGCTTTGAAGAAGATTCTCCCCATGCAGCGAGGAGATTTTTATGGAATTTTTGCTGAAATGAATGGATTGCCTGTCACCATTCGCTTGTTAGATCCACCCCTTCACGAGTTCATACCACATTCTCAGGAAGACCTTGCGGCATTGGCTATTCAGATGGAAGTGCCTTTGGATCGTCTTGTGCGTAAGGCCGATAGCCTTCGTGAGTTTAATCCCATGCTGGGACATCGAGGTTGCCGATTGGGGGTCAGTTTTCCAGAGATATATCGAATTCAAGTCCAAGCAATTATGGAAGCAGCATGCGACCTCTATTTGGAGAAGAAATGGATTGCCTTGCCGGAGATTATGATTCCACTGGTGGGAGATGCGAAGGAATTTGATTTTGTGGCGAAGCTTTGCCGCGAAGAGGCAGATCGAGTCCTCAAGGAGTATCAATTAAAAGTCGGTAAGAAAATTCCTATTCGGTATCTTGTTGGTTCAATGATTGAATTGCCTCGGGCCGCATTGATGGCTGATGAAATCGCCATTGGCTGTGAATTCTTCAGTTTTGGAACGAATGACCTTACTCAAACCACCTACGGACTTTCGCGGGATGATTCAGGGATGTTCTTGAAGGACTACCTGTCAGCCAAGATCTTCGAAAAAGATCCCTTTGTGGTTTTAGATCAAAAAGGTGTTGGGCAGCTTATGATTTTGGCTACCCAGAAAGGTCGAAGCGTAAGAAGTGCTATCAAAGTTGGCATCTGTGGGGAACATGGCGGAGATCCCCAATCCATTGCCTTCTGTGATGAACTTGGACTGGATTATGTGAGTTGTTCACCTTTTAGGGTGCCTATTGCACGACTTGCCGCGGCCCAGTCCCACATAAGAAGAAGGGCAGCCTCGAAAAAGACCAATCGCCGACGTGCCTCTTAACAATATGAACAAGTTTTTAAGTATTTGAATTTAAAGGATTATTTCAATCTATAATGCATTGCGCTATTATCTAATTTCGTTTACTCTGAAGGCTAGTGGAATCGGAGGAACGTAGCATGAAAACGTATCATATATTGGAATTGCAGTTCAACTCTGGGCAGCCACCCTAAGTAGCTGAATATATAAACTTTTGTTTCCTTTTGAACCCCGAGCAGTGACGACTGGATTTCCACCCGGTTACTTGCCTCGGGGTTTCTTTTTTATATTCCAAGCCAATCCCTTGATCTGAATACTTGCCTTTTTATGTCGAATTGTTAGAGTACTTTCTGGCCCGCGCGGCCTTTACTAGATCAATTAACACTGGTACTCAAGCAATGAGAATTAAGCGCCTCGAAATTCAGGGTTTCAAATCATTCAAGGATAAGACCTATATCCATTTTGATCAGACGATCACTGGCATCGTCGGACCTAATGGCTGTGGAAAGTCCAATATTGTGGACGCCTTTTTTTGGGTTATGGGCGAACAATCTTACAAGCACATGAGAGGTCGCGGTAGCGATGACTTGATCTTCAATGGAAGTTCAAAATATACACCCTTAGGATTGGCTGAAGTCACTTTGGTGCTTGAATCAGAGATCGTTGACACGGAGAAAGCTCCGGCAGGTGCCAGTGTTGAAGATCAACCCTCGCCCACCAAAACAAAAGAAGTCTCCGTTACTCGCCGAGTATATCGCGGTGGTGAAGGTGAGTACTTTATCAATGGCATTTCTGCACGTTTGAGAGACATTCAAGAATTATTCATGGATACCGGAGTTGGAGCAAAAGGCTACTCGGTCATTGAGCAAGGTCAAATTGGAAAAATTGTCAATTCCAAGCCCGAGGAGCGAAGAGTCCTTATTGAGGAAGCTGCCGGAATTGCCAAGTACAAAGCCAGAAAAAAAGAATCGCTTAGAAAAATGGAAGCGACTCAGGCCAATTTGGAGCGATTGACGGATGTCATTAAGGAGATTGAGAGGAATCTTTCTTCATTGGAGCGGCAAGCCCAAAAAGCTAAGAAATACCGTGAGCACAAAAAGGATCTCTACGAGAAAGAGATAACCTGGGGTCGCAGTAGAAAGCAGATTACTGACGGAAAAATTCAGGCCCTTACCGCTGAAAAGGACGGTGTTGAAGCATCGCTATTGGATGCTCGAACTCAGTTGCAAACTCTCGAGAATGAGCTCGAAGTGCAGCGAACGCTTCAGCTAACAGAATCAAAATCGGTGGAAGAGCTGCAGATTCAAGTAGAGTCGCTTCAGCGTGAGCTATCAAAGGAAGAAGGACTATTAGAACTTTCTCATCGGCGGCAAGAAGATTTTGCGGCACAAATTGAAAAATATGACTCAGAAATAACATCGCTAGAGTTCACCCTAAGTGCGGAAAAAGATCGTGCTGAGAAGCTTGATCAAGACTATTTTCGACTCCATTCCGAACATGAGTCTCTGGCCAATTCTTTAGCTGAAAAGAAGGCCCGTGCTACTTTTTGTCGAGAGGCGTTTCTAAGTAGTCGCTCAGGATTGGATGAATCCAGAAAAAAAATTATGGATTTCTCCCGCCAGCTTAGCTCCAAAAATTCGGATCTCGCTGGTAAGAAAGCAAAAGTTGAATCCTTGGAAGGCCAGCTTTCTCAGTTAATTCGATTGATCGAAGAAAATCAAAGTGAGCAAACCCAAGGCGAAGTGCGGTTTAAGGATTTGGAACATCGTCACGAATTGGTTGTTACGGAACTCACCAATCTACGTGTGGATTATGATGAACTCCTCTCTCGCCGTAATCAACTCATTCATCAGTTAGAAGTAACCAAGAAGCAAGTCAACGCTCTTAAGATTGATTTTGCCCAACAGAGTTCCAAATTGGCCAATCTTCAGGAATTAGATTCCAGTCATGAAGGACTTGATGCAGGATCTGTCGCAGCCTTGGATTGGGCGAAAGAAAAAAGTGTTACCCATAAGCTCGGCCCAATCTCAGATGCCTTTCGGGTTGAAACTGGATTTGAAGCGGCGGTAGAAGCACACCTTGGCGAATCGCTTAAGTCTCTAATGACAGATGATGAGTCCTACGCTTTTTCGGCTCTCGATTATTTAAAGAAGCAAAATCTTGGCAAGACGGAGATCTTCTGGAAGGTTGACAGTTCTGGTCCCAGCTCCTCGGATTTCGGAGCGCTTGTCGAACACCTAAGCAATACGGGTCTGAAAGTCATTGGGCCGCTTTCTGATTTTGTTACCTCACAGCGACTATCTATAACAACGCTCGACGCCTTTTTTGATTGCATCGTTGTTGAATCAGTCAATTCCGAAAAATTTGGGGAAGTTGCTGAGTCAGCAACGCAGTTCCAGAGGTCAATAGTAACTCGAGATGGAGTGTTTTTTAGTAGGGATGGTTTCGTTCGTGGTGGATCGGTGGAGTCGCAGGCTGATACGAGTCTGTTGGGTAGAAAGCGCGCCATTCAGGACTTGAATTCAAGCACCGAGGCTTTGGCTGAGCAATTGCAGGGATTAGTAAAAGATGTCGCTTCCCTTGAAGGGGAGAAACTCAGTTTAGATAAGGCGATTGAAGAAAAAGGAAACAGTCTTCGTGAGCTCGAAATATCTGTTGCCGGTCTCATAAAGGATCTTCAGCAAAGCCGAACCTATCGTGATGGCCTCAGTGCTAAGGAAAAGCAACTTGTAAAGTCTCAGCAGGAACTAAGTGATTCTTGCACGAATCTTGGCGTACAAATTTCTGAATTGTTGAAAATTATTTCTGAGTTGGAAATCCAACAGGATTCAATGCAGCAGTATATTTCGCAATCTGAAGATAAGATAAGTGAAAGTGAAGAGGTCCTGAGGATTGCCGAGGCTGAGTTGCAGGCTGTGCAAATTAGTGAAGTGTCTCTCCGTGAAAGAGCTACTGGGCTTAAGAATGAAGGAAACTCTATTCGAGCGCAAATAGCAGATCGTGAATCTCGCCTGATTCAAATTATCGAACTTTCGAAGAGCGCCACGACGAAATCCACCGAACATTCGGTGGAAGACCAGGGCATCAAGTCCAAGATCGAAACGATTAGTGAGCGCCTTATGGAGCGCAAGCAGGCATTTTCTGTTTTGAGAGAGAGGCTAGAGTCTGCCACACAGGAAGTCGTAACCGCAGGCGACCTTAGCCGATCGCTTCGCGAATCCATCGATCAGTATCGAAATCGATCGAGCGAAGTCATTCTGGAGTTGGAGCGATTGCAGTCTGAGTGGAAATTTCACGTTCTCAATTTGGAAGAGCGTTATGGCGTAGGTTGCTTAGATGACGCCAATATTCCGCACCAAGAGGAAATGAAAGATCCTATTGTGACGGAGATCCTCGCAGAAGATGCCGAGCGCGTTTTGCTTCAAGACATCGAAGAGCTCAAGGAGCGAATTCGAAAGATGGGTGAAGTCAATACCATGGCGATAGAAGAGTATGACGATATCAAGAAGCGTCACGAATACCTTGATCGTGAAAGAAAAGATCTTGAAACTTCCATGCAAAACCTGCAGGCCGCTATAGATCATATTAATCAAACTTCTGAGGAGCGATTCAAAAAGGCGTTTGAAGCAATTTCAGATCGCTTTCACAGATTGTTTCCAATTATTTTCGGCGGAGGAAAAGCTGAGCTTTCTGTGATCTATCCAGAAGGCGTCACCGACATCCTAGAGTGCGGCATTGATATTTTGGCTCAACCTCCCGGAAAGAAGATTGTAAATATTGGTCTTTTGTCCGGTGGAGAGAAAGCGCTGACAGCGGTTTCTTTGATTTTTGCTATTTTCATGGTTAAGCCCTCCCCATTTTGCATCCTAGATGAAGTGGATGCTCCATTAGATGACGCGAATATTGGTCGGTTTAATGGATTGTTGAAGGAAATGTCGGCAAGAACTCAGTTTATTTTGATTACGCACAATAAAAAGACGATGGAACTTAATGACACGTTGTACGGTGTGACGATGGAAGAGCCAGGTGTCTCAAAGATGGTTTCGATCGCGCTTCAATGACGGGACGAAATTTTTTATTCTTCGCATTTTTAATTTCAAGCGCCTTACCGTCTTTGGAGGCAGCAGAACCGCTTCCACTCATCCTTAAGGAAATAGAAGCAAAGTATCAGCGGGCGGGTACCATTCGGGCTGATTTTAGGCAGTTTAACCATTTGGTGGCCTTCAATCGCACCAAAGAGTCCTCGGGAAAAATCACCATTGAAAAGCCCAATCGTATTCGTTGGGAGACTCTCAAGCCCGACCCAGGGCTTTTTGTAAGCGATGGGTCTCATTTTTTCTTCTACACTCCGCCGTTTGATTCAAAAGACCAAGGAGTTCTTCTAATAAAAAAATCCTCGGAGGTTCAGTCTCAACTGATGGCGCTCCTTTTGAGCGGCGCCCTATCAAGTTCAAGCACAGGGCTCCATTTCAAGATCCGCAATGAATCTAGTTACATTCTGGTGCCAAGCAAGGGGACAGCTGCCACTATTGAGAAGGCATGGGTTTTCATTCGCCCTGATACCAAATTGATCTGGAAGGTCGTTTTGGAGCATTTCTCTGGAAAGCCTGGGAAAAAGGGAAATTGGACGGAGATTGTTCTAAGTGACATTGAACTTGGAAAGTCAGTAGAGGACGGGGTCTTTCAGAGGCCTGAGTTCCCAAATACTCGAATTATTGAAGAGTAGTTTCAACTTGTTATCAACTGACTGATTAAGTATACCAATTCGAATATGACAAAAGCTCCTTCTACTGTTCCCTTTTACTTTGTTAGTTTGGGCTGTCCTAAGAACCTCGTTGATTCTCAAGTGATGCTAGGTAAGCTCCAGAATTCTGACTACAGCTTGGCGCAGGATCCATCCTTGGCGGAAGTCATTGTCATCAATACCTGTTCGTTCATCCAGGCGGCTAAGGAAGAGAGCATTCAGACCATATTAGATATGGCTGATTACAAAATATCCGGCAAATGCAAAACATTGGTGGTCACTGGGTGCTTGCCTCAACGTTACTCAAAAGAGCTAGCAAAAGAGATTCCAGAAGTAGATCTCATGATAGGAACCGGGCAGTATCATCGTATTGCAGAATTCCTGAATGAGCACGAAGCCCAATTGAGAATGGGCCAAAGACTTGCTTCACGCTCCTATATTGATGAGCCAGCATTCATTCATTCCGAGTCTGATCATCGAGTTCAAACCCATGGAAGCTACAGTGCATTCTTGAAGCTATCTGAAGGCTGCAACCGCCGATGTTCCTTTTGCATCATTCCTGAGTTACGAGGAAATGTTAGATCTCGCACTGTTGCATCATTGGTAGAAGAAGCTACGGCCTTCGCTCAATCGGGAGTTAAAGAACTCAATCTCGTTGCCCAGGACCTCACTCACTATGGAATCGAAGGTCGCTATCAGGAGAGCCTCGTAAAGTTGCTTCCGCGCTTGGCAATGGTGCCAGGAATCGAATGGATTCGGCTTCACTACGTCTATCCCGATGAATTTTCTGACGAGCTCATTGAAGTTATTGCTAGTGAGCCTAAAATAGTAAAATACCTTGATATGCCTATTCAGCATACTTCAGACAGAGTGCTCAAGTTGATGAATCGGCGATTAACCAAGGCCAAGCTTTTCAGCCTAGTAGGTCGATTGCGAGAAAGAATCCCTCAGATTGTCTTTAGAACCTCAATTATTGTCGGATTTCCCTCTGAAACAGAGGAGGAGTTTGAAGAGCTGTGTTCGGATTTAGAGGCACTCAATTTAGATCATGTGGGGGTGTTTTCTTTTTCTCGAGAAGAAGGGACTCGCTCGGCTGAAATGGAAGGTCAGATTCACGCTTCTACCAAGAGAAGGCGATTGCGCAAGCTAATCGAAGTGCTTCAGGAGCTTTCCATCCAGAAAAGGCAGGAATGGGTCGGGCATACCTTTGATGTCTTGGTGGAGGGTCCCAGCAATGAGTCTGAGCATCTCATTCAGGGTCGCTTGCCCTTTCAAGCAGCTGAGATTGATGGGCATGTCCTAATCAATGACTTGGGTCAGAATGGATTGGCCCCAAAGGTTGGCGAAATGATACGGGTAAAAATTACTTCCGCATTACCGGTTGATGTTATTGGAAGCATGACTTCTCTCTCATGAAGCCATGGGTACTTGCTCTCTATCAATGCCTTGAAGCACAGGGGATTCCTCTCTACGGCATTGTAGATCTTGATAAAGCAGAAGAGCGCTATAAGAATCATTCTCAGAATTTTGAAGAATGGTTAGACGCTGGCCTTTCAGCTGAAATGAAATACCTTCGCAAGGGCCTTGCGGCGAGAAAAGATCCAAGAAGTCTTATGCCGAACGCGCAAAGTGTCTTGGCGTTTGCGGTACCTTATTCGGCCCGGCCTATCCAAGGGGAAGTGCGCTACGCTCGCTACCTGCGAGGCAAAGACGGCGAGGACTATCATACCTCATTGAAGGGCAAGGCGGAGAGAGCCCTTGCCGAATTTAGGGCCAAGGAATTTGCCATTGAATCTCAGGTTTGGGTGGATACTGGGCCAGTTCTCGAACGAGCTTGGGCTTACCTATGCGGTTTGGGTTGGATCGGGAAAAACAATCTATTGATTCATCCCGCTTTCGGTAGTTATCTTTATCTTGGAGTTATTTTTCTTTCTGAAACCAGTGATTCAGAAACAGCTCCGATGGGTGATCGCTGCGGTCATTGTGTCAGGTGTCTTGAAGGATGTCCAACGAGGGCTTTTGAGGGTGTCCGCACCCTAAATGCTAACCTTTGCATTAGCTATTCTAATTTGGAGGCCAAACCGAGGCGAGTTTCTAAGGATTTTGAGCCTCTCCTAACCGATTGGGTAGCTGGGTGTGACATCTGTCAGGAGGTTTGTCCTTTTAATCGAAAGATATCCGCTTCAGCAAAGGATATTGAAGCCTTTGGAGAGGAAGAACTATTTGTGACGGACTGGTTGGACCTTTTGGCGGAAGATGAGGCGACTTATAGGCGCAGAGTAAAAGTCCTGGCTCTTCAATATGTTGATTGGGCGCATTTCTCCAGGAATCTGTGGAGTAGCATTCAGTACAAGTTGAACCAGGATTCGGACAGGATGAAGCCCAGCGAATTGATTCGTCTTGGCGTAGGAGTCGAAGCAAGACTACAAAATTGCATCAGTGACCAAAAGCTGATGTGGTTAGAGTTACTAAATCGGATTTCCAAACTGCTCCAGATCGAAGAATTGAATCTCGAAGAGGGCCGAACGGATTCGCTTTGCGTTGGGGAAGAACATCGTAGTTTGCCTTGACCTTGGATCCAAATCTTTAATGGCGTGATAAAGTCTTAGTTCTTTGATCGGAACAGTGGAAGAACCTTCTTCGTCAAATTTAATATCAGTATCGGCAAAAACATCAACCGTAGGACGGTCATTGATTTCGATCTGAATTTTAGCGGGTTCGATCATTTTTGAAAGAGACTGAGCCAGAATACAGAAGTGGCTACCCTTGGACAAAAAGTAGAGCCGAGCGGATTCATCAACGGGACTGATGTGAGTCGGATGAAAATCCCACTTTCCATAAAGTCCGATTTTTCCACCTTGGATATCAAAATTGGTAAAGGGATTGCCGTCTTTTACCCAGCTTTCATTAAGATTAATGATGTGCGTACTCTTTGATCGAGCATCCATAGCTAATCTTTTGAGTGATCGAGTTCCAGGTAAGAGTGTGCTGGGAATATAGTGTGGCAACAAGGCAAGTCCGGGATCTGAGCGACGTAAAGCGATCTGAAGCTTTTCTTCAATATGGGGGCTCCAGTGATCCATTGTCCCCTCATATAAAGTATCTTTTCCATGAATGAGATAGGCCATGGGATATTGGGTGGCTCCAAGGGCCTTTGAAATTGCCAAGTCATGGTCAATGACGGCAGGAAACCGCATCTTATTCGAATCAAGAAAGTCCTCTAATTTATCTCGATTTGATAATTCTGCAATTCTACTAACAAAAATCAGGCAAATTCCTATATGGAAAGCGCGATAGC
Organism: Bdellovibrionota bacterium; assembly: GCA_963169695.1. Classification (GTDB taxonomy): domain Bacteria; phylum Bdellovibrionota; class UBA1018; order UBA1018; family CAUJDS01; genus CAUJDS01. The sequence goes on along the minus strand of CAUJDS010000082.1, from coordinate 85,661 downwards.
GATAGTTCCATTCTTCGGCAAATGCTTTCACCGCCTGAAAAGAGATTTCAGTCGGATCGACCAGAATTAAAATCCATTGATTTGTTTCAAATTCCTTATTTAAGGCATGAAGCGAGTACCCGTCGCTTCCATTCGCAGCGACAAACAGGGGAGCGCTTCGTATCCAGTATTGACTAGTTTCTTCAATCGCTTGTTTTACTGCTTCTTCCGGCGTGAGTTCTTTGTCCTTTTTTTTCCAAGACATTTAGGGATTCTTCTTTCTCCAAATGGGTCCTCTGGTTTTTAGGAATGCAGTCAAGGCAGCTGCAAACGCAAAAAGGCTACCAACGAAAAAAGCCACGCGGATGCTGGTGGCAAAATTGGAGGTCTCGCGGTATTGCCAAGAAAAAATAGCCGTAGACATAGAAGCTCCCAGTACAAGTCCCAGATTCCTAATGGTAGCAATTAGGGCTGCTGCCACTCCAAGTTTATGGATTGGCACACTGCTCATAATGGCATTATTATTAGGAGATTGGAACATTCCAAGCCCAATTCCAATTCCAGCTAGGCACAACCATAAAATACTACGAGGAGTGGTAGCGCTTATTCCTGGTCCAACAATACCAGACATCAAAAAAAGTGTTACGGCAGTTAGCGTGGCGCCAATTGCACAGAGTTCAACGCTCCCGTACAAGTCGGACAAACGGCCACTGATAGGCGAGACAATGAAAATGGAAATCGGGACCATGGTCATTACGATTCCAGCGGAACGGGTGTCGTGTTTTTGTGCTGATTCTAGAAAAAATGGCATCAACACAAATATGGTCGAATAAGCAACAAAATGAAGAAGCCCAGACAGATTGGCACTCCAAAACGTTCTTATTCTGAGCAGGTTGAAATCCAGAACCGGCGCACGATGCTTTTTCTCCAATTGGTAGAAGATATAGCCGCTCAGGACTAGCGTTAGAATCATGAAGGCCTGCAAGTAGCTAGACCAGGGTTCTGAAAGGATTCTTGAAAAAGGCGAATCCAATACAAATAAAAAGACAAGCAGACAAACTGATTGAAGGATGGAGCCCTTCCAATCGAAGTGGAATCGATGCGAAGAAGGCTCATCTTCGGGCATATAGCGATGAGTGTAATAGCAGCCAAGTATCCCAAAGGGAATGTTTGAAAGAAAGATTGCCCTCCAGCCAAATTCTCCAATGAGGAGTCCACCCAAGGCAGGTCCAGAAATGAGGCCCACGCTTACAGCCATGGCGAGCAATCCTAGTGCAGTACCTCGAGAACTAATTGGGAAGGCCGCTGTTATCAGTGCTGGACCGTTAGCCATGAGCATCGCGGCACCTGATGCTTGAATCCCGCGCGATAAAATGAGTCCGTCGAGAGTAGGCGCAAGGCCACATAAGAGAGATCCCGTCGTAAACGTAATAAATCCTAGAAAAAAAATACGCTTTCTTCCGTAGGTGTCAGAAAGTCTGCCAAACGGCAGCAGAAGGCAGGTAATCACCAAAAAGTAGACTTCTACGACCCATTTTACGGAATAAACGGGGATCTCGAACTGCCTGGCTAAAGTAGGTAAACCGATGTTAACAATACTAGCGTCAAGATTGGCCATGAACGTTCCGCACGCCACAGCGGCTAGCGTCCACCATCGTTGGGTCATTGAAACACTTTAGCATGCTGACGAAGTTGGTCAATAAATTGGAAAGGCAGTGAAATAGTGGAGTGCGTCATCAAATGACTGAGATGAAGGCCGTATTTTTCGATCGAGACGGAACACTTAACCCCGATCCCGGATACCTTCGCGACCCTAAGCTATTAAGTCTCTATCCTGGAGTCCTAGAAGGTTTGTCAGTTCTCAAGGGAGCTGGATTCAAGTTTTTTGTAGTAACGAATCAGTCTGGAGTTGGACGAGGGCTGATTCAATTGGCAGAGCTTGAAAAGATTCACTTTCGCCTTCAAGCGTTGCTGGAGCCTTCGGGTACGCAGATCATTGATTTTGGTATTTGCCCACACCTGCCGCAGGACCAGTGTACCTGTCGCAAACCCCGGCCAAAATTAGTTCTTGATCTCATAGAGAAGTGGAAGATTAGCCCTCGGTATTCGTATTTCGTTGGGGATAAAGATGTCGATATCCTTGCTGGTCGCAATGCTGGGCTGAAAAGCGTTTGCTTAGTTAGAACGGGACATGGGACTCAGACGGAAGCAATGGCGAGCGGACCTAAAGCGGATTTTGTTGGGGATGGCCTACTGGATATTGCTCATTGGATAGTTTCAGAAGACTCTCAAGACTCTTAATAGGGAGTCGATCAAGGCCTGGAACGTGGTATTGAAAGAGTCCTACTAAATACGATAAAATACTCGCTTGATCGCGCTCCTCAAAAGGTACTATCTGGAACTTCTCTGCGGCTAAGTCATTCGTGCTTGCATAAAATTTGAGCAACGTTTTTCCATCGATCGAATAGAGCGCTTCGCCTCCCAACTGAAATTCCGAACGGTGCTTCTCAAAGCACCAAGCCGCGTCGGAGAGGCGTGCCCAAACACGTTCCCCCTCTTGAAGGTGATGGAGAGGCCTCTTACTTACCCAGCAGGCTTTCGTTTGTGGGGTTAGGCCGAGGAGACGCAAGCACCCCAATAGAAACTGATTCAGCAAATCCAATGACTCTTCATTGTTTATTGCTTCTGAAAGGCTCCGAATAAAAGCCTCGTGAAGCTGGTAATGACTTAGGGAAGGCTCTTCCTGGGGTGTTATCCTAGCGGTGAGTTCATTCCCAAAACTACCGTAGACTAGCTTCCTATAATCCAAAAAGGTGAGCGTATAGTCTGTTAGGCTATGACTTTGAAGAAGCCTCCAGAGGGTTCCTGTTTTCGGGCGAGAGATTTCGGCCTGAATTTCATTAAAAATTTGAAGACTGGCTCCAAATCGCTTGGACTGGATTCCATTTGGGGCAATGGCTGTTACACGCCCAAAGGTTGGGGTAAGGAGGGTTACAATAATGCTGCGGTCATCGTATCGTTGTGTTTTGAGAACCAAGGCTTTTTCTTGAACAGATTGCATAACTATGATGCATGCTAGCACATAGTGTCTTTGTGAGATAATCACTTGATTAAGGAGCCCTCATGTCTTTTTCGGGATCTTGGCGCGCTTTTAAGAACCGAGAGCGTTCCCGCCCTCCAAAGAAATCGGCTGGTCGAAAAAAGAGTGTGCCTGTCTATACTCCCATTGCGGACCAGGACTCCAATGCCGTCGTGAGTCGAGTTTTTTCTGATGGAGTGATGTCTTACCTCGATGAAACCTCAGAAGAGGTTCAATGCAGCTATAAGCGGTCATGGCTTAAGGCTCTGCTTGCTCAACCTGTGCCTTTAAAAGATCGCACTCCGGTTTCAGCTGGAGATCGAGTTCGAGTAGAAGGTATCGGGGTGCAAAGAACCCTCACTGGGAGAACGGACAGGGGCAAGCGATTGAGTCGCTATGCACCTGGTAAGGATGGGCATAGTGCCCATGTCATGGCCTGTAACATCGACCAGGTTCTCCTAGTGACTTCTGCCAAAGAGCCGGACTTCAATTCTGTCTTTGTCGATCGAGTCCTCGCGGCCTGTCTTTCGGAGGGTCTAGAGATCCTCCTCTGCATTAATAAAATGGACCTGCATTCTGCATTCAACAACGAGTTGCCCGAGTGGAACTTCTATCAAAATAGTGCCTTGAAGGTCTTTGAAGTTAGTGTTTTAACCGGGCAGGGACTTGTTGAATTGAAGGAAGCGGTTTGGAAAAAGAAAACCGCTGTTGTCGGCTTGTCTGGAGCCGGAAAAACCTCTCTTTTGCGCAAACTGCTAGGTGAAAGCATAGGAAGGGTTGGTGCAGTCAGCAGTTCCACTCAAAAAGGAAAACACACCACAACGACCTCGCAACTTTATCTCATCGATAGAAAAAGAGATGCTTTTGCAATAGACACTCCCGGGGTAAGGGAATTTGATCCTGTTGTGGCTTTAGAGGATTTGGGTAACTACTTCACCGAATTTCGAGACCTCCCATGTACTCAAAATGGGTGTAAACACATTGAAGGTGTCGTTTGTGATGCTGAGCGGCTAGTTCGCTATCCAAGTTATCGAAAAATTTACCTATCTCTGAGGCGAATTCAGAATGAAAATGCCACTTGATACCCTTTGGCCACTGCTCCGTGCTGGTCTATTTGTATTGGATCCCGAAAAAGCTCATCAGATTGCATGCAAAGGTACCAAGATTTTAGACTGGCTTGGGTGCCTACCTAATCAGAGTGACAATGAAATGAAAGTACCAGCTTTGGGGATTACCTTTCGGAATCCCCTTGGACTGGCTGCTGGTTTCGACAAGAATGCGGAATACATTAAACAATGGGCCAAATTAGGCTTTGGCTATTGCGAAGTAGGTACGATTACCTTGAAACCTCAGGAGGGGAATCCAAAGCCCCGACTTGTTCGGGATCCAGAAACCCAAAGCCTCTGGAATCGAATTGGGTTCAACAGTGCAGGTGCCGATGTTGTCCTGCGTAATCTTGTAGAATACCGTGAATCGCAGCAAGACGACTTTCGAATCGGAGTTAACCTTGGAAAGAATCGCGATACTTCGGTGGAGAAAACCCCTTCCGAGTATGGGATTTTAGCTAAGCGTTTTGCCGAAGTTTCGGACTACCTGGTCATCAATGTTAGTTCGCCCAATACAGCCGGATTGAGAGAGATGCAGTCTCAGATTCATTTGAATTCCATTCTCGATGAAGTAGAAAATTCACTTTGCTCTGCATCAAAAAGACCGCCAATTCTTATAAAATTCGCGCCCGAGTTGGGTTCCGAGGAACTGAAAGAACTCCTTTCCAATCTGAAGTTACGCAAAGTGGGTGGTGTCATCCTTACCAATACCTGGCGGGGTCCATTAGATCCTAGTCATCCGGAGGAGTACCTTGGAGGATGGAGCGGAGGAAAATTAAAAGAAGCTTCCGAGCGCAGCTTGAAGCTCGCACGTTCTCTTACTTCGCTTGAGATTATTTCGGTGGGTGGAATTCTGAGTGAGGAAGATGCGTTGAATCGTTTAGAAAATGGGGCAAATCTGCTGCAAATTTACTCAGGATGGGTTTATCAAGGACCAGAATTTCCAAGTCGTATCGTGCAATTTCTGAAGCGACACCGCACATAAAGAAACGGCCCGGAGAGCCGAAGCTCTACCGGGCCGTCTTTAAAATCAAGAAGTGAGAAATCTATTTTCTCTTTTTCTTTGTTGTCTTCTTAACTTTTTTAGCAGCTTTCTTTTTTCTCTTTGCCATCGCTTTATCCTCCTAGAATAAAAGCCTTTCACAGTAGCAGTATTCAGCTCCTACTGTTTATCACTTACAATCACGATGTTACATCGATTATGCGTGGAATCAACTACAGAATTGCTTGCGAAAAAAAAATAGTTTCTAGGGGTTGACGAAACCCGAAACATCCGATCTTTTTTTTACAACGGGCACGAAATAGATTCTCGATTTGAATTCTCGCAATGCAAGAGAACCAAAATTTGAGGCTGAACATACCAACATCGATCATACGATGCACTGGGAGCATTGAATCCCATCCTAAAAGTACCGCCTGTTCCTTGTACTTCATAGTCGGAGGAGTAACCCATCGCAAAAGTCTCGCTACCTACTCTTCCTAAGAGCCCTTGTGGAGCAGGACTACCGTTCGATAGGGTTCCGTTGCTTACGTGGACACCATTTTTATCAACTCCGCTTAGCGTCACTTTGTCTTCGCAGCTCAGTCCAGAGTTGGCTCGGCCCCAGTATCCCGAGTACGCTCTCCATTGAATGCGGTCATTTTGAGCTAACTGTATAGGCTGCGCAGAAAAAAGGTCCGTAACGATATCGGGTGAGGTGTTGCCCGCCGGGGTGAGGCGCGGCAAAGTATCAACACTCCAGTGGTAGTACGAGTAAAAGAAGTTATTGAGTCGCGGAGCTAAGAGGTAATGCGTCCAGTGGCACTGATCTCCACTTGGTGTTGACACCCATTCTCCATTGGTGCTGATGCACGACTGTTGAAAGGTAGAGGTACCATTTCCTCCATTGTTGTTGTTGCCGAATGGCTGATTCAAAGCAACCGGATCAGAACTGCCGCAAGCGACCAATGTCAGTCCTACAAAAACTACTTTTCCAAAGTCCTTCAAGTTCATCTTTCATCACTCCTGCAAACGTACTTCATTCGGGTATCAGGGCCTTCTCCATAGAATGGAATACACGCGCCGTGCCAAAACTAGATAAGGCAGAAACTCAAATGAATTGCGGCCTTTTTCGTTTGAATATTGGTTAGTTGAACGAGGAATAAATGGAGTAAACTGACTCAATTAAAGTGAAATTTTGAAGATCATTCTGTCTAGACTCTGGTCAACTGACTAACCAGGAAAGCTCTTCAGAATCTTGTCTACAATCGCAGCAGGGGCTAGTCCCAACTTCTTATAGACCTCATCCGCCGGTGCGGAATAGCCATACTGCTCGATTCCGATTACGATTCCTTGCTCTCCGACCCATTCTTTCCACCCCATCGGACTGGCGGCCTCAATGGAGGTCCGAAAACACGAGGATGGTCCCAATATCGAGCTTCTATAGGATTCACTTTGTTGTCTAAATAGTCCCCAGCTTGGCATCGATACGACACGTACATCCAAATTTTTCGATTGAAGTAGCTTTTTGACTTCAAGGGCCAGTGCAACCTCGGAACCTGTTGCCAGAAGCACTATTTGAGGTTTCGATTGCTCTCGACTCACAATGTATCCACCTCTGAGGCAATCCTTTGAGCTGCCTTGGATCAGTGGAAGATTCTGACGACTCAAAACTAAGGTGACTGGAGTTTTTTGACTTTCCACTGCAAGTTCCCAAAAAAATCCAGTCTCGCGTGAGTCTGCAGGACGGGCTACGATAAGATTTGGCATGGCTCTCAGTGCGGCGAGGTGTTCTACGGGTTGATGAGTTGGACCATCTTCTCCAACCCCAATGGAATCGTGAGTGAAAACAAAAGTTACCGGTAGATGATTCATAGCGGCCAACCGAATGGATGGCTTCATATAGTCCGAGAAACAGAAAAAAGTGGCCGTAAAGGTTCGAAGTCCCCCGTGGTAGGCAATCCCATTGGCTATAGCACCCATGGCATGTTCTCGAACTCCGTAATGAATATTACGTCCCTGGCCAGTAGTTCCGTCAAACGAACCCTTGTTTTTCAGCGCGGTATTTGTAGAGACTGAAAGGTCAGCATCGCCCCCTAGGAGCCATGGAACTCGATCAGCGATCGCATTCAACGCAATTCCAGATGCTTTGCGTGTTGCCATGGAATTCGGTGCGGATAGCTCATTCAAATCAGGTAACCAACCTTCCGGAAGTTTACCACTTTGACAAAGATCCCACTGAACAGCGAGCTCCGGATAATTTGATCGGTAACGTTTCAAGGTTTGTTCCCAGGCATTTCTTAGCTCTGTACCTCTGTCTTGAATGACTTGGAACTTTGGCTTTACGGCACTGGGTACCGAAAAAGGCTCTTTCTCGGTCCAATTCAGTTGTGCCTTTGCAAGTTTCGCTTCTTCCGGACCCAATGGCGATCCGTGTGCATCAGATTTTCCAGCCTTATTGGGCGAGCCATATCCGATTGTCGTTTTTACTAGGATCAAGCTTGGACGGTCCTTTATGGACCTTGCGGTTTGAAGGGCGTCGTGGATAGCATTCAGGTCTGTATTCCCGCTTTCCACTCGTATCGTGTGCCAGCCGTAAGACTCAAAACGTTTGCTTACGTCCTCCACAGAAAATGCAAGGCTAGTTGGGCCATCCAGTGTGATGTCGTTGGAGTCGTAGAGGTAAGTCAGTTTTCCTAATTTCATCTGTCCAGCAAGTGATGCTGCTTCTTGCGCGACACCTTCCATGAGGTCTCCATCTGAGACCAAGGCGTAAGTGTGATGATTGACGATTTCAGCGTCGGGTCGATTAAAATACCGGCTTAAGTAGCGCTCTGCTATGGCCATTCCTACCGCATTGGCGGCGCCCTGGCCCAGAGGTCCAGTGGTTGCTTCGACTCCTGGGGTTAGTCCAAATTCCGGATGCCCGGGCGTCAGGCTGCCGATCTGTCGAAAGGCTTTCAAGTCATCAAGGCTGAGCGCATAACCCGACAGATGCAGAAGACTGTAGAGAAGCATGCTTCCATGTCCCGGCGATAGCACGAAGCGATCCCGGTTTGGCCACGAAGGTAAACTTGGATCCACCTGAAGAAAACTTCTCCACAGTACGTAAGCCATAGGAGCAGCTCCCATAGGCAGACCTGGATGACCAGACTTAGCCTTTTCGATCGCATCGATCGAGAGGACTCGGATTGAATTGATAGCTAGGACATCTATTGCGTCAAATGAAGAAGGCATGGAACCTCGTTGACACCTTACCAATGCCCCTTCATCTGAATCAAGAGGTAGTTACAAGAACTATTTTGGAGTCGAAGATCCATCAGAGCCCTTGGGTTCCGTTGGGTTGCCTGGTTTCGGATCGTTCTTATCCACTTCATCGTGAATACCTATCGTATCTAAGACGTACATTGTTAGAGCCCTGACAGTTGCTGGTGTATAGGCCAAAGCACCTCCAAGTGCGCCAACCTGAAGTAGGCGAACGACCATTCCAATTGATGAATTGAGATAAGCTCTAAAAATGCCGTATCGAAGCTGCGAAAGCTCTCTTCCTATCCGAGTATCCGCAACCTTGCGAGAGCCGGCTATCTGCTTCAGCCTTTGAATTTCGGGTCGATTGTATCCAAGAAAGGGCATGAGACCCTGGACCAATTCCTCCTGAAAAAGCGCATGAGAGGACTCATTGAGGGCCTCGAAGTAGAGGGACTTCCATTGGTCAACGCTCGCGCTTGGCAATAAAAAGACATCTGAGATAGCAATCGGTACAAACTTCTCATCCTCAATTTGACCAATTGGCATGTTTTGAAACAATTCTATTTTTTCATAAGCCTTAGCAAAGTCATGATACGAGTCGACCAATTCTCGGGACAGCCGGTTGAGCTTTTTTTGCCGAACCTGTAAGGCTATCCTGAGCACTTCGATGTCGGACCATAGCTGCTTTTTCTTGATTTTATCTTTCTCTTGCTTTGCTTCCTGCGTTTTTAATTGAATTGTCTTTTTGTCTTGTTCAATTTGCTCTCGGTTGGACGCAAGCTCCCACTTTTTTGAGGCGATAGATCCCGATTCCGTGCCCGACAACCTTCGCAGGTCGTCGATCGTCTTTTCAATAATGCTTTCTACTTCCGCGAATACAAAAATTTCTTCCTGCTCAACGTACTTGTCCTTTTTCGTTTCTATAATGCGAGATGGAATTCCGACCCACACAAATGCCTGATCCGTGCGAGCGCGCTTGAACTCTTTGGGAGATATTTTGCCTGTCATTCTCTCTACGAGTCTCTCGCGAGTAGCATTGTTAACCGCGCTGTAATTGCCTGGATCAATCATTTCAGCAAAAAGCTTAAATAAAACAGCGTCCGCAACATACTCTCGAAGTGCCCCTGTTTTAAGCATTGCTGAACGAAGTTTAAGCAAAGTGGGCATTTCGATTTTTTTTGAGTGGAACCAGTACCAAGGGTTTAGGTTCCACCGTACAAAATACCAAAGTATAGTGTAATAACCTGTGAGACTTTCCCAAAGGGGCTTCAAACCCCTCAAATGGAATTGCTGAACAAACGGCTTTCTTCCGATCTCAAAGGGATTGATCTGACCTCCCTCCAACGTTTTTTCCTTTATCTTTCCGTCTTCAATTTGGGCCATCCCAGTTTCCAACATTGAAATCAGATTGGTCCTGACCGGTTTGCGATTTTTACGCCTAGCCTCCAATTGATCGATAAATTTTTGATAGTTGGCGTCTTTTGCCAACTCTTCTGCCTGAACCTTCAAGAAGGCAATTTCAGAATCAAACAACTCTTCAAACTCATTAAAATTGGTACTCCTAGGCGGACGCTTTTCCGTACTAGTGGGTGGGGTACCTTCTTTGCGAGCTGCTTTAATTGCGTCCTCCCATGCCCTCACCTTTTCGAAGAGCCACTCCGCCAGTGCAGAATTCTCTCTTCGTCCTAACAAGTCGATAACTACAGAATACTCACGAGAGAGTGAGTTGTATGGGCCTGTATCTCGTTGCGGCCTACCAGTTAAGGCCGTACCTAGTCTTCTCAACTCAGGTGTGTACTCAAATGCGGCGCGACAGATAGGCCTTTTCTCAAATGCGTCACTCATTTCGATGGGCTGCGCATAAGCACTCGTAATAAACAGAAGAATTCCAAAAAAGCTGAACAAGATCTTCATCCCCAACGTCCCCACGCTTAAAAGATTAGAGGCCCTAACTTAACCCTAATTTTGCAATAAGGTCAAACGGGTCTCCTGGATGCAGCCAGATAGGCTAAGAGAAGTACCCCAAATGATTTGACTGAAATAAATTCCAACCAGCCGCCCAAAGCTGACCCAAGGGACTTTTGAGTTGTCCAACAAATAAGAGCAATTGCCAGGATTCCAAGTGCAAATCTCGAAGCACTCTTCCAATGAAGCCGCCGCCATTCTTCGTTCACCACTGAGCAGGCCAATGGGAAGGCAAAAATAAAGCTATAAAATCCGGCAAGAGGTTGAAAAATGGGAAGTAGTGCTAGGGCTCCCATCCAAATCACCTTGTCATTTTGGCGACTGGCCACCTTTCGCCAGGTCCAAATCCCAGCCACACTCAATAGAATGCAAATACCGACCACCAAAGGGATAGAATAGGGATCCCAATGAAATACTCGAAAAAGCAAAGCAGGAAGGCCTTGGGATTCTCTACCTGCAACATGGACCCCTTCTAGGCTGACTTTCGCAATTCTTCCTGAAGTGGCACTTTCTCGCCATTGCTGAAGCACTGACCAACCGCCAGCAAGTAAGATCGGAGTAGAAAGCAGGATCCAACTCAAAGCAACCTTTGTACTCGCGGAAAAGGACTTCTTCTTCCACTTCAAAGAAATGAGGAGAAGTAGTGGCAGCAATTTTACGCTAAGTCCTGTGCTCACTGCCCAAAATCTAAAGCCTGTCCCCTTCTTTCCGGGACTTTCTCCACTCCAAGGCAATGCCATAGCCAATATAGGTAGGGCAATCTGACCTAGAAGTGCATGATTCAAAACAATTGGGTAAAATGCTAATAGCGTAAAACCTAATGTTGCTAACCGAACTCCAGCCCGAGCTAACGATTTCAGTATGGCTAGCAATGCCACAACCTGGATCACCCCCCAAAGCAGGAGCGCCGTTTCCTTTCCAAAAAAAGCCACTGGTAAAAAAAGAGTCAAAATCCACGGCGGATATTTAAAGACCATTATGCCATCGCGTTGAGTCGAGTAGACGTCGGCCCCATGAAGAAAATAGTGGGCTGATTGGTAATAAACTAGAAAATCAGGTCCGTTGAAATAGGTAGTTCGTACGATGGCGACGCTCAACCCCAAAACGAGCAAGAGTACCAATGCTTGAACCCAAAAGTGATTCCTAATACGACTCATCACCTTGAGATTCGAGGATGATTTCTATTTAGGCAAGTACTGTTTAATTCGCGCGCTTTTCTTGCTCAAGTTGACTCAAGATGTTGCGCACGCCTATTTTAGAATACTCTTGTAGCTTTTCTTCACTTCTAAATTTCTTGATTGTCTCTTCGAGAAGGCGGTCGGCGTACTCTTTCAGAGACCACGAAGAGTTTTCGTTTAGGTTTTTAAGAATGAAGGACTTTTGACTTAAAAGTGCCTTAGCCACTTCCAACTTTGCTTCGTAGGTGATTCTGAGATCGATCTGCTCTTTATCTATTTCAGTGAGGTTAGTGCGAAAACTTGCTTCATACGGAAAGCCATCACCAAGTTGCTCTTTGGATAGAAAATAATGAGCCTTGGCGTGGTCTCCTTTGGGAGAGTTCACTATAGAAGCCAGAACACGGCTCATTAGGTAGGGCAATGAGATTCTCGTTATGCGATAGTCCCTAGGATAGTAGTTTTCAGATTTGCTATCTGGGTAGTCCATACTATCCACAGGAAGTGCTTTGAAGGCGGCTACATGCAGTATTTCATTTTCATACAGCCGATCTACTAAAGATTTAAAAAGAAGGAACTGATCTGGATCACTAGAGTCTTTTGCGTTACCTTTTAAAGAGCCCGCTGTAAGTGCTGATTCAAAGAAAGCTTCGTAACTACCAATCAAGACTTGATCTAAGTATTCTCTAGACCTTGGATCACTATCATTCAGAAATAACCTCAAGACACTGCTCTGAAGTTGCAAAGCACCTTTATCCACAGTGAGGTAGGACTCAATAGATGCTTCAAGCAATATGGCTTTTTCAATGGGCAGCAAGGAGCCATAACTCTTTTTAATCTTGGAGTTCCACCTATTAGACCGCTCCGCGAGATATGATTTTCGGCCAATTTCTTCTTTGGTTGCGAGACGAATTTCTCGAATGAGATCGGATAGTAAGAGGTATTCTTTTAAAAGCCCCTTCTTATCAAGTTTAGCAATGTCAGTTGGCCAATTAAGATTAGAAAAGCCATCTTTTAGATAGGCCTCGGTCTTTTTTGAGCTGTGCTCCTGCTGATCATTTGCACTATCGGTAAATACAAAATAGAGAAAGTGCGTGAGCCATTTTGGATTTGGATCTTTCAGCACGTCATACAAGTATTGCTGAATTTCCATTCCAAAAAGCTTCGGAACTGCTTCCAATGTCTTTATAAAAAACCGGTAACTATTCCAATTCCAAGGCGTATGCCTTATTGCATACAAAACGTCGCTGTAGACCTCTTTGGGATTCAGGCCAGCAAACAAAAGTTTCTTATCCCCAGTTTCCGCAATCTGTTCGACCTTTTCAAGCTGCCAATACTCGGGGTTACTCCTTAGTACTGCTAGTGCAAATTCTTTACGGTATTCCTTCGGAAACCAGCGGTAGTAGTTATACCAAGCGGAACTAAGGTCCCAAGAATACTTGGCGCCACTAAATCTATCTAAAAGCCCCTGAAACTCTTGTTTTGAAAAGCGGCTAGCTGAGACGAAAGGCTCTCTTCTTTGGTTTACATCTTCGAGTACGCGTTCCATTCGAGTGGGTAGCGCGAGATAGACCAGTAATCCAATAAGAAATGAAATGGAAAGATAAAATGATTTGCTATGAAATCTAGACTTTAGAAAAGTATCTAAAAAGTCTTTCAATGCTTCACCGAAGCCCATGTCGTCCTTGGTCAAAAGCACTGGCGGTTCGTAGTCGCCCCGCTTTGGATGCTTTACAACCTCCTCTTTTATCCAAGGCTCTCTATCTGCTAGTTCGGGATATTGATGGTACATGGTAGCTAATACGCATTCGCTGTCTATCTTGATAGCCTCAAGTAGCAGGACTTTGTGGTGGCGTGAACCCACTACCCATTCTTGAAATAGAATTCTCTCAATGAATAATTTGGGCCGAATTTTCAAAAAATTTGAAGCAACTTGGTACCAGGCGTCTTTACTTACTTGTCGTTCGTTAAGTTCAAGCAGGTTGAACACAGCGGATGGCCTCAACGCGTTTAGTCGATTGGGAAAATTATGGCGTTTGGAGTAAATTTGCGCATTTGGACCTAGAAGAACAGAAAACTGAAAGATAGCTTGAGGTATAAAAAAAGTCCAAAGTACCGTGCCATTTTTCGTGAACACTGGAAATATCACCCAGCAAATCAAAAAGAGTGGAAATATTTTACCAAGCTTCTCCAGACTAGCTTCGTAGAACAAGAGCGAATATAGAAGCCATAGCATATTTGCAACGACGGCGATGGGTCCCAGTATTCCTAGTACATCTTTTAAAGATGACCATGAAGGATTCAGTAAGAAATAATGAAATTCACTTGGACTTCCAAAATAGCTTCTAAAAAGATCACTGTACGCAAAAAAAAAGTAAATCGACCAGGAGAAAAAAACTGCCGTCCCTATCGCTACAACTCCCAGATGAATGTGGGGGAATTCTAAATCCTCATATGCAAAGTTAGGTGCTGTGTTTGAAGACCATTTTTCAGTTATCATTTCTTTACTCATATTTCTAACTTACCATTGCACAAGAGGTATAGATTAAAACGTGGGAGCATTCATGTAATACATCTGCATTTGCCTAAGGATAACTTCGTTGAGCTGTGGATTTAGAAGCGCCTTGTTTGCGTATAGCCCCAATTGAATAGTAAGGCTACTGGGATCAGGTCCATTCTGCTCATCGAAAGATTCAGCAATAGTAACTGATTTCAAATAGCCAAGAAAGTCAAAATCCTTTTCACCTTTTGCGGCATGAGTAGTTGCTTCGCTCAAAGCAATTCCCACTAAGATTGGCCTAATGTGATTTTCGTCTGGTCTCGATATGAGTTTATCACATTTTACGCTTAGGTCCTCGAGTTGCAGATTAGACTTATTCTTCAGTAACGCCTTTGGTATATTCAACTGATTCGAAGAATTTAAATGTTCGTTATGATCAAAATTTGAGCCTGATTCCTGATCCGGGGCAAAATTCATCAGGACGCTAGAAAGCGTACGCCATGCCAAAGAACACTCTCTGAGATCTTGGCTGCCGAAATTGGAGGGACTTTCAGGAAAAACCCTAAATGAAATACTAAAGAAAGCAATTCTCTCCGGGAATACACTGGAAATACCAGTCTGGCCTCCCATAAGTGAATTCATGTTCTGACGAGAAAGTGAATGAAGTTGCGCATTATTGCCGTCAGTTAATATAGGTACTCCCTTGTTGTTTGCTTTGAAGCCGTAGATTTCGCTCGATACGGTAGGTTCGGACACCAAGTAATGTGGCTTAATGATGAGGTGTGAAAAGTTCTGACTTCCATACTTGGTTGTACCAGTACTCAGCATTGCAGATACTGGTAATTTTTTTGCTTGAAATTTAGACAGCTCAACTTTCTGTTTTATTGCAAAGTCCATCAAATCATATGAAATTTCAGCGCAGAGCATAGGCTTTTGGGTTGCGCTGGAGTGAGTCCAGGATAGTCCGCTTATCCATGCGCCAGATAGAGACCAAAAAAGTTCGAGTTTTGAAGGTGGATCTACCTCAATCTTGAGTTTTGCGTCGTGTTTGTAGCCGATCTTCTCACTTGCCTTTCGGTCCCCCACGCGCTTTTTCCATTCGACAAGATTCTTCAGTGACTGAGCATCGATATTCCTGGAGTAGAGACGGAAGGATCCTTGCCGAGGACATTCGCCGAGGACTTGCATTTGAGGGACTGTGCGTATTCCTCCCTCGGGAATGAAATGGCAGAGTAAGGTTTCTGTTTCGACCGATTCCTCAATCTCCGAGCAAGATTCAAATTGTACCGACCACTTTCCAGGAATTTCTAATGTTGCTTTCATTTAACCCCCGAGAACTCGATAGCGTCGTAACAAATTGTCATAGCAAGACTTGGCTTTTCGCCAGGTTGCATGCCTGAAACAGAGTACGCCTTCGGAAAAACTCCGTAGGCATCGACCCTGCTTACCAGTCCATCGTCATAATAAATAGCTATGCTGGCCGAACCCTTCAAATAGGCGTCTGAACTTTCAGGTACAACGACCAAGCGGCGGGTCTGAGGCGATTGTACAAGCTTGAACCAACTCAAGAGCTTAAAAGCGTCTTGAGAGTCTTCCGTGAGCTCCATCGAGATTGTAAACTCATTCGTCTCAGTGGACGCCTTTGGCTGAAGCTCTGACCCAATTACTGAGGCACCCTCCGCTACAGTAATCCCATCTAGGGCAGCATTTTCAATCACGATTTTCTCCCCTTTTCCCAAAGAGAAGGTCACTGAATTGTAGGACTTAATTGTCTGATCCTCACCATTTGTTTTTGTCATCTATTGGCGCCTTTGTCTTCTTAGGCAAGTCTGAAATCGACTTGTAGGTTGAATAAAATGATTTGGATATCCCAGACAGAGAAACTGGGTTCTCCCACTTTATATCCGCGCTATCCTTCATAAAGAGTCTAGCCTTTTTGAACTGTTTCTTGCTGTAGGCTTTAAGTGTCGGATTGAGTCGAGTTAGAGACAGCACAATCAATGCTCCAACTACTCGATCCACTTTGGCATCCGGGTCCCCCTCCAGTCCGGCTTTAATCTGAGAGTATACATCCTTGTAGAGCATTTTTCCGGTACCTAACAAAGAAGTGCCTCTTTCAATCATCTTCATATTTCCAGCGGCGGGAGCATAGCGAGATCCCTTAAGTAACTTGAGAGTACTACGCATCTGACTCATGTAGCCTTTTCTCAATTTCTTCTGACTCTTTTTTCCTATGGTGCTCAGTACGTTTGCCGTTCCTTTCCAAAGAACAAAACTCTCAAATATAGCTACCGGTAGCTGCAACATCGCGACGATACTAAGAATCTTAATTGAATCGAGCGCTTCGGGAGGAAGGTTGTCATACCAATCGTAGGTACTGAGATCGCCTGTAGCACTGAATTCCCGAGTCTCAGAAATTACCTGAAGCCCACTGGCTACTGTGAGAGATGCTGCTGCTACATTAACTACACCTAAAATGCTTAAGCCTATTCCCCCAGTCAAAAAGGTCGTAACTGCTCCCAAAAGAAAGAAAAAAACGTGCTCACTAAGATCTCCAGAGTCACGAATGACCGCTCGGCGTAAGTTGTCAAATTTTTGCGGAAGTCCCTCAAGGTACTGTTGAAATTCAAACTGAAGGTCCGCCGACCTGGCGTTGAGGTCATTGATCTGCCCAGCAAAAGCCTCGGGATCATTTTCTAGCTTTTTCAGACTAAGTAGCTCGGCTCGCAACTCTTCAGTCCCATTGGAGGCCACGTCTCGTAAAACATTTGCCCAGGTAGACTTGGTCTTATTCGCAGAAACTAAGTGATCCTTTGCCAATTTCTTTTGAAGAAAGGTTTGGCCGCGAGATATTTCATGCAGAACCAAAGCGTAAGCCTCAATCAAATATACCGTGAGGTCTTCATGTTCTTTGAGGCGAGCGGCATCCCAAATTTCATAGGATTGCAGTAGTAAATTCAGTAGGAAAAATTGACTGCCCGATAGCTCAACCTCCTTAGAAGTATCACGATGCCTTTCATATTCTTGGTAGGCGCTGAGCACTGATCGAAAGTCTTCCTTAGCCTTCGCCCGATGTACCTGAGCCATTTCTATACTGAGGGCTTCAGTTTCAATTTTTCTTCTACGATCCCCAGTGGAAGTTAGTCCCGCCCTCCCTTCACTGCGTCGGTGCTGGGTAGTTTGCAATGGGCTCACGAGTCAAGCTCCTTAAGTGACCTCTCGGCCATTACGGTGTCCCAGTCCAAACTGACGTTTCTCCAATACTGCTCACCAAACACATGTCTTTCAATAGCGATCTGAGCCTTTGGAAATTCGCGCTTAATAGCGTGGAGAATATGATTCATATTGATCGGTTCGGCGGCTGAATGAGCACAAATCGCTGCATGCCTGCAAACATTTCTGATTACTCCACCTGAAGCAGGCAGTGTGGCAAGAAATTCAAAATTAACAGAGGAATCTGGCTCGCCAAAGGCTCGGAGGTGAAGCATCCAGATCTTCATTCGGCTTTCCAAATCCGGCCTCGGGAATTTAATAAGAAAGGTAATTCTTCGCATAAAGGCTTCATCGATATGATTAGCCAGGTTGGTGGAGATAATGGACACACCGGGATAGCTTTCAATTTCTTGAAGAAGATGATTAGTTTCTAGGTTTGCATATCGATCTTGGGACGACTTAAGATCAGTCCTCTTAGAAAAAAGGCTCTCCCCCTCGTCAAACAGCAATATCCCACTGGAGAGCCGAGCTGCTTGAAAGATCTTAGTGAGATTCTTCTCCGTCTCGCCGATGTACTTGCTTGTGACTGAAGACAAATCTACTTGATAGAGGTCAACTCCAAGCTCCTTTGCAAGTACTTCCGCGGCTAGCGTTTTTCCCGTTCCACTCTTGCCTTCAAAAACAAGCACCACACCATTGCCTCTGTTGGACTGTTTTAAGTCAGGCCTGCTCGACTTAAGCTTCGACGAGGCAACAATAAAGTCGCGAGCCTCAAGTAGTTTCAACTTAGACGGGGGCGGTAAGATTAAATCGCTGAGGCTTGCCTTAGGCTCGATCCTTCGCGCAAATTTTTCAATGGCGCGATGGCTGTATTTTCTGCAGGCTGAAGAAATTTGCTCGAGGGTAATGCTTGACACTTCATTTAAATCAAAATGTACATCGCGAATGATAGATCGGATTTTTAGAAAAGAGAAGGTGTGTAGCCCGGAGAGTACCTCTACGTCTTCCTTATCCATGTTGATTCCTGCTGCCCGAAGTTCGGTTTCCCATAAAGTCAGGTGAAGATTTGAAAGCTGCTTAGTCCGGAAGGACTGAACATCAATAGCAAACTCATCGTCCATTCCCTTTTGAAGCGACGGTTGTCCTATTGCAACTACATTTGGAATTCGCAAGAGATTCCGAAGGGCATCGTAATCTTCACCTTTAGCCTGTTTTGGGACGGTAGTTACAATCCAGGTGGACGAGAGTATTCTTAGCCTGTTGATTTGGCATAAGGTTTGATTGCTTCCGTCTGAAGCGAGAGAGAGTAATTTCTTCCAATTAAGTATCAGCACTTCACTGCCGTGGTTCTTTAAGAAATTTATGACGTTGTGCTGGTCAAGAGATGGATCAGTGGATAGAAGAAGGAAGCTGTCTTTAGAATTGCTGATTCTACCCTGGATATTTTTCTGAAAGGCCTTGCTCCAATAGTTGGTAAAATGCCGAGTAACTCCAGCTGTAATGAGCTGTGGAAACGGTGCTTTGGCAAACGAACTAAGAGTCAAAAGATAGTGAAAGAGCTCGGGTGAAAGTTGAAATTCGCCTTCAACTTCTACGAAATAGCCTTCGTTGGAAATCTTAGATTCAGTGGTGAGATAGGTATTTGGCGTGTCGAGTTGTTTCGCAATCGCAACTGAATATTGTTTCAAATTGCGCCTATTCTGAATGAGCGAAGAAAGTGTGTAACGATTGAAGAATCCCAATGCTACTAACTTTCCTTCTAGAGCTGAAAGTTCTAGGAGTGAAGTCATGCTAGAGAAGCGACTGGAAAATATCTTCTGATTGAATCCTTGATCGACTAAAAATTGATATAATTCTTTGGACTCGAAACCGGTTTCACTCTGGATGGTCTCGAATAAATCGCAGATCTCTACTTCGGTCATGAGGTTTTGACTTTCTTAGAGAGTTGGGCTGGCGTCATGGGAGTCAAGGGAGGAGACGACATTCCAGCTGGGACATTGAGCGCGTGTTGATGAGTATTAAACATTTGCATAAAGGACTGGCCTTTGATGAGTGCCTCAGATGCCCCTTTCCCAAGCTCGATGCCTGAGCTGTCTTCGATGATCACTTTTCCGGCGGATACGATTTTAATTCCGGATGACCCCAGCGTAACTTGATTTGAATTAGCGTCTTTAATGATTGCGGATTTTCCGGATGCATCTAGAGTGATTTGATTGCCAGCCGAATCTTTAACGGTAATGCCGGCCTCGCTAAGTAGAATTTCATTGGCGGAAACGTCGAGAATTTTGATAGTTTTTTTTGCCGTTTCCAGAGAGATCTGATTTCCACGAGAATCTTTGAGCACAATACACTCAGAACCTTGAGTGTCATCCAATGCAAGGGTACTTCCCAGTGGAGTCTTTATAAAGCGCAGGGTGTTCTTTCCGTCTTTGTTTCTATCTCCGGGTAGTGAAAGTTCGGGTGGAGTTGACTTTTCTCCGTAAAGTGAGCCCAAAACTACAGGATGCTCCATGAGGTTGTTTTCAAATCCGACCAACACTTCATCGCCAACTTGAGGAAGTATCCAGTCGCCTGAGCCATTGTGACTAACGGGCCTTGCAACTCTCGCCCAAGAAGTAGATTCATTTTCTGACTGTGTTCCTAGCCAGTCAAACCGAAGCTTCACTCTGCCCAAGCCGTCTGGATCTTTGTTGTCGGCCACGATCCCTCTTACAATGCCCATGCCTTGAGCTGCGTTCATTGCTTAAAATCCCTTCTTTACGAAGATGCTAGATCCAGCCATAGGTTTGCCAGTAAAATGACATTCGCTTTCTTCGGGAGCGACTCCTATAACTTTACAGCCCAAGATAAATCGCCTATCTGACTTCCTAAAAATTTTAAAAAAATCTCCAGATTTAACGCCCGCTGCGGCACCCGCAGCAACTAGCACTGCCGACGTACTTTCATCAATTGACCAAGAATCTAGTACATTAAGGTTGTCCAATGGGCCACCTGAGGTTGGAGCGCCGGTGCCAGAACTCGGAGCGGGTGAACCTGACCCGCCGGATTTGGGTGCACTGCCGGCCGCCAGTGAAATGGAATATTCGGATGGGGTTCCAAATTTAAGTCCAGTTATTTTGACAGCATAAGCGCCTTCTAAATCCAGCGTAAGCGGAATCTTGTTCCTTAGCGTAGCCAGCATAGTTGGACGGTTGTCATTCAGTCGATAGAGCGAAGCTGCAACTTCTTGCGCTTCATTGTTATGCTGATAGATAAAAGTCATTTTAGTATACTGAGGCACCTCTAGTTTCCACCAATCTGTAAGATCGCCCTCTCCAGGACTAAGGGTTCCTCGATTCGCTCCAAGCTGAAGTGCAGTAGCACCTATTACCGTCTGGTCAGCGTCCGAATTACGCTCCGGTTCCACTGGTGCTGGCAGTATTGAGCCAATATAAGGAGAGGTCAAATTGCCATGTTCCTGCAGATCAAATTCGTACTTTCCAGGCTGAAGAATGTCCTTAAATGAAATCTCGTAACCCAGATCCACTTTCTCCGAACGGTAGCAACTTCCCTCTCCCTTAAATGTCTGTCCCATTGAGGACTGGATTTCCCCATTTGCCCAGTCTCTCACTCCACAGCTAAAAGGTTTGGATGAATTCCAAATGCGCACTTTAACCTCACTTGGGAGAATCAATTCGAATTTTGCTCCGTCAATCTCAATTCTCTGAGAGTCCTTGATGGACTTGGTTGGCGTAGTGGCACAAGAGGTCAATAAAAGTGCTACTAGAATCATCTTTAGGATGTTCATGTTGCGAAATCAGCCTTTCTTTCTGGATACAAAAAAGTCAGTTGTGTAGTTCCAACGGATATTCGATCGCCGTGCTTTAGATAAATCTCGGTTGATCGAACTATATCGTTATGAATATAAAGCCCAGGTCGTTCTGTTTGTAATTGATAAGTTTCATAACCGCGTTTCTTAATCTTCAATACTTCCGTTCTTTCTGATGGATGGAGTCGAAGATCACAAGTTACTCTTTTACCAATTAGAATTTCGTCCTTATGCATAACGTACGCTTGCTCAAACAAGTCATTGCGTTCTACGTAAAAGACTGGGTACCTGCCGTCTAAAGCAAAGAGTGATTCTGACCACTTCCTCGAAAGCACTTTTCCAGTCTTAGGACAAAGGGGCGTGCGATAGTATCGGTAGACTCTGATCAGTAGATAAACAATGAGTCCTAACGCCAGTATGATAATGAGTGCTCTTTGGATCTGATAAAGAACCAACTGGCGGTAGTCCTGGTGATACCGAATGGGTGCACGAAGTTGTATCAGGCGATCCGTTGCAGCGTATTGAACGCTAAGCGAGTATTCTCGCTCTGGAGTGTCGTACGGAATATCCATTCGATAGGAGAGTTTCCAATAGGTAGGAAACTGAGACATAAAGTTAATGGGCTTTGACTGGGGCCACCAAAGTAGCTTGCCGTCATGTACTTCTGTGAGCGGCTTGATGATGTTAAGAGGATACTCAGGCATGGTTCTCGAGTAGACGAGCCCATAAACCTCAAGATCGAGCTTGCTGACGAGTCTTTCGCTCTTTTCTGTGTACATGAGATTACCAGAAGTGATCAGCACGACGACATTTCTCTTCCAGCTTTTGGAAACTCGATTGGGTTCTTCAAACTCTAATTCCTTGAACTCTGTCTCTAGCCGCTCGATGGCTTCCATTCCATTGATGGAAGAGGACTCGGACCTACAAGAAACATACTGCTTTTTGCCCTCCACTTGATCTGGGGTACGGTTTCGGAAGACCGAATTGAAAATCTGTTCATTGTTTGATGAACGATAGTACTCCACCAGGCTTACTGGAGTTGCTGAGTCCAAACGTGAGAGGATGTCTGCAACCTCTCTATTGAGCGAGTCTTCCATATTACGCGCAACGCAAAGACTGCTGACATCAACAGCAATAACCATTCTAACTTCGTGCCTTTTGGCTCTTCTCAAATTTAAGGAGAAGGTTTGATCATCAGCCTTTACTTCCGAAATGACCTTATCGGTCTGAAACTTCTGGAGCCCAGGAATGGCAAATTCTACATCGAATTCCGTGCGATAGGGGGCTTTCACCACATCCTTGGCTTCAATAGATAAAATATTGCTAGGGGGAGTGGGTGCCGAATCCTTGTTTGCAGGTTCAGATGTATCAGCATAAGAAAAAGTCGACAAAAAGCTAAGACTCAGAATGAGTGCGGCGGTATTAAACCATTGCAAATAGGACCTAGCAGACAAAAGCGCGACTCTGTACTGAACATTGTTATGAAGGAAAAGGTCCCCGTGGTAGAAGACGCCTGATTTGCCACCTACATCGATCTTCACTTGGCCAGGGGATACTTCAACAAGAAGGGCATCGTCAGAGAATAGTAGATTCTGAATCTCAGGTTGAACTTGGGCACTCGCTGCAACAATTCTGGAAGGTTCAGTAAGGATGAGGTAGTTGGTGCCGGCTACTAATTCATACCTTGCAAGGTCATCTGAATCATCGCGATAGAGCCAACCAACTTTTTTTGATAGAACGGTAGCTTTACTCGGTGAGTTACTAATGCTTTTTTTGAAGGCTGCTGAAAACGCTTCTTGCGCTCTTTCTGCTCTTATAGCGATACTATTTCCAAGCTTAGTTAGTGCTTCCAACATGGCTCCCCCTTTCGATATGTCCTCTTACGTCAAAGGTTAGTCCCGTCTGAGGAACGGCTTGATCCGATGTTCCCGGCACCTGAAAGAGCTGCTGATAAAAGAATACAGCACCACTAAAGCTAATTTCGTCCTGGTCGACTAGTTCAGCTTTCATGGCTGGATGCCCATTGATGTAGATTGGAGAATCCGGGTTGCTTGTTTCGGCGTACAGTTTTCCGGACTTAATTTGAAGTCGAAGTTTACGCTCCGAAAGAACGGAAGTAGTTATGACAATAGAATTGGAACAGCTCGTACCAAGGGTATAGGTTCCTTCACGAAGGTAGCAAATGCTTCCTAAGTCTCTGCCCCTTGCAAAAACAAGAGCAGCCTGCACCGGACTGGCTCCCAGAGAATCTTCCGGCAACCTTCTCGCATTCTGAAATACTTGCTTATAGGGGTTTTCTTCCTTCCATGCGCCTAGAATTTCCCATCCTTCAGGGGTAATCTTAGCAACATCATCTTCAGCCCTAAAGAGCGCTTTAAGAGCAGCCGCTATTCCGGCAAAAAAATTTACAATCATGAAGTCCTGCTTTCTGACTCTTGGTAAAGCCAAATGCCAAGAAGTCCGAAATCTAAATCAATTCGATGAATGTCGATGGTCAGCTGATTCTCTCCGACGGAGAGAAGGCTTGAGTTTACCAATACTCCAATATTGATGACCTCATCGATGTGTTCACTAGGGCTGAGCCTTTCTTGCTGCAACACCTGCCCATTAAGAACAACAGAAAAATCCTGTGCCGCTCTTCGTTTGTAGACCTGAAAAAATAAGACAGAATTTCTATCGGCCGAAAACGGAAGGTTTTTTAAATGAAGCTTACCTTCGGAGTAAAACCTACCTTTTCCTGAGAAAGCTTTACCATTTCCGTATTTGGCATTGATTGCTTTTTGAGTATCAAAATGTGTTTGAGCTTCGATGGACTGCTGAAGAGCTTCACCAATAATTGCAGACTTGAGGCTATAGACAGTCCCACCGAAACTATGCCTGGCATGAAATGCGAAGTCGATATGTCTCACATCTTCTATACTTTGTTGAGACATGACCTTTCTTTCTTCTGTAGTGGTGCTCTGTAGGAAACGCTCACTCATTTGAACAGTTACTTCTTCTAGCTGTCTAAATTCTTGCAAGGAAGCTGTATTTGAAGGACCGGTTAAATGAGAGATCGTTTGCAATAGATCATTCCAAAAAGACCCTAGTTTGGGATGAGAAGACTGAGTTGTGATTCGAATTTCCTCAATGCAATCTCCTAGGGACTTCTCAAGTTCTGTCAAAAGAAAATGTAGTTTCTTTTTTAAAAAGATTCCTTCACTCAATTCGGCTTCGATATAAATTGAAACTTGAGAGACTTCCTTTAGCTTTTCCAACTTTGGAAACTGAGACCCTATCTTTCTTAGCAGCTCTCTGAAATTTCGCAATACTTGGGTTAAGTACCGTTGATCCCTGAAGTTCATAGTGTTGCGAGACGCTATCGATATCCTAGGAGCTAAAGAAACGTCAAAAACACCCAAGTTGTTTGGAGTCGCAGCTAGTTCTTCGCCACTAAGCCTTAGTGACTTTGCATCCGCAGATAGGTAGATTCTTCCAAGCTCGACCGCCGCCGTTTCGAGTCGTCGTGAAAGGGAGATCTCACTGCCGAATCGTCGATACCTAAATTCTGTGGCTGCTTCTTGATTCTGTGTCTCGTTAGTGGAATTTTCAAGGACTTCCTTAGGGGTTACCTGCAAGTAGTATAGTTCACAATTGCCAGTGGCTTTTTCTCTCAATGACAGGACAACTGGATCTTTGACCCATAGGAGATCACCATTGGAATTGATGGCAGCACCGGGTTGAATTTGGAGAGACATGTTCTCAGAGTCGATTACATTGATGGTAAATGCAGATTCGAAGTCCTCTATGATCCCTTTTTGTCCAACTAAGACATGGGCCAGCAGAGCGTCTCTCTTTTTTGTGAAATTTATCATTTCATTCAAGTCTGTGGCGGAAAGTCGTTGGCCTTGAAAGAAGTACATAGAACGGTCCATCGTTCGGTCAGTGGTAATCATAATGATTCTCCTAGTGTGAAAAATGAATTGCTAACGGTCGGGGGTTTTTGTGAAGAGTTTAGGTCATCAGAAAAGGTAAACTCCATTTGGCAGGTTACTGGCACCTCTGAGAGCATCAGGCGTTGCGCCTCTTTTACTAATTCGGGCGTGTCTGTCTGACATAGACTAGGAAAGACTATTTGAATTTTGTTTAGCTGCTCCTCTTCAGTCATTAGGCAGCTACAATCTCCGAGTTCAGTTTGATCGAGCTGAAAATATCCTCTGCCACTATCATAGGGCTGTACGATTGCGTTCAACTCTGGGAAAGCGAGATCAAGTAACATTTGCATTCCTCGAACTGTGCCTCGGGCGTTTCGGTAGTTCAGAAATCGAAAAACAGACTGACTGTCCAAGCCTTTGGGATTGAGTTTCCTAAATGGACCGTTGAGCGTCTCATTGAGAAACCGTTGTGCCCAGCTAAGCGCGCTTTTTGGAAATTCATCAATTTTAGAAATTCGCTCGAGCGATCTTGCTGTATTGAGTCGGTCCTTCAACGGTTGTGTGGAGTCTTCTATCCAATGAAGGTACTGTGATCGGATAGGATCAGGGAGTAATCTTATGCAACCGAGGGAATTTGTGTAGGTTCCGTAGAAATCTTTTTTCACGAATTGCCCTCCTCAAGCTCCAACTCTAGCCTAATTCTAGGTAGCTCAGATTCGCCAAGGTAAATAAGTGATGACGTTACTCCGGACAATGCATCCTCTAGGTATACACTTTTGACTACTTCCACTCCGATCACGGACTCAAGAACATCAAGTAAAAGTTTCTTGGAAATGGTCGTGCCAGGTTTTACAGGATCGCTATTCTTGGAATAGGGTGAAAGGAAGTCCTGAATGGCCTGTGCGATTACTGTTTTTGCAATAGAAGCTTGGGTAGAGACCACCGCTTTGACTCTAACCGTGAGATCCCGATATTTTGGACCTGTCACTACGAGTCTCAAGCCTGGCAATGTTCGCTTTCTCAGATACTCTTCGACCGTTGCGAGATCGATAGATGCTGGAGAAAAGTCTAGTTTCTGACTTTCTAAGGAATACTGAGGCTTAAGTAGTATGCTTACCTCTACACTGTCGCTACTGTTTTTATAAGCAAATGCAGCGCCAATTCGCGCACTTGCCAGAATCGCAAAATCACGAAAATCTTCCAAAGTAATAGCTCTGTCAGAGGATCTCAGGAGTACATGCAAATGATGTAATAAGTCGTGATCCGTAGAAGGATCCGTACCCCCTTCAAGACCACCTAAAAGAGTCACTGACTGAATACGCCAGTCATGTTTCTCGAGAATGAGGGCTGTACTGGGTGGTTGATTGCCTTTTTGTCCGTCGCTTAAGCAAAGGTTCTTTACCCATATGTTGTCGAATCCTCTTGGAGCGATTCTGCCGTTAATACCATCGCCGAAGACCACTTCAGACGTGACAGCGTCAAAAAGGTAGGCATCGTGGAGTTCATTGCAGAGATCCAAGCTTTGAACTTCTCGCCATTGGGTCGTGGTACCATCTGGGGCATAGGTAAATAGAGACATCTCATTAATTAAAAAGCCAGGCGGAAGCTTAAACCGTTGGTTTGGTAATCCTTCCCCTGAGCCAAGACAAAACTTTTCATGAATCGTGACGTTATGGACTGCAGAAACATTTGGATAGATAGATCTCACCGAACTTGCCGAATTTCCGTTCCCTGTAATTCCCTTAATCCAAATGGAGGATTCACCGTTCAGCAGAGAGGGCTCTAAGAGACCTTCCATCAAGAATGCAATACTGCCTGACCTTGAAAGCCCATTGGATTGGTCAATGGCATTTATTCTGATCCACTGTGAGCCTTTCAGCCCAAACCACTCAATAATTTCCTCGCCCTTTGCCTCAAGATCAAAAAAGAGAACAAGATCTGACTGCAGGTCTACTCCTTTGATTCCAATTACAATTTCTGAGCCTTTTTGTTCGAAAGTCACGGATGCGCCCGGGTGGATAGTCACATCTTCCAAAATGCTATACCTTACGGGAGTCGTGCCCAGGGTTGTAAGAGTGGTTCCCTTTAACAAAGAAAAGGAGTCAGTAACCTGGCTGCTTGCCTCAAATAGCAAATGACCAAAGGCGGGCTGAGCTTCCTGTGGAGTAAGTCCAAAGAGATGCGGCATTTGCCGAGAAATACTGACTGGCAACTCGTCCAATTTGGCATCGATAGCCACGGCAGTATCAGCAACCATCTCCGCTAAAATCTGAATTGGATCTGACATCGGTACCTGAAGAGCTGCAGGATAGATATTGGACGCCGCCTTCAGCGCGCTCTTGGTATAGCTTCTAAGTCTGTCTAAATTATCCTGAGAAATCACAGTGCTCACTCCAGCACCGCCAATGGAAATACCAACGAATCTTTCATTCCTGTATCTCGAATAAAGTACTGAATTGTTATTTCGATCTTTCCACCGGAGTCCATTGTCTGTTGCGCGGTTACAGATAGCACGTTCACTCTAGGTTCAGATTGCCGTATTGCCCTACTGACTTCATTGCAAATCTCATTAATAAGCTCAGGTGACTTCCTTCTAAAGATAAAACTTTTTAAATCACTTCCGAATTGCGAGTCTAAAGTGCGATCGCCCCGATTCGTAGTGAGCAGGACTAAAATAGATTGATGAATATGCTGTTCTAATCCCACAAATTCAAATGGGGCACTTCCGTGTGGAGCATCCTTACTGAAAAAAGTAAATCCAATGTAGTTTTGATTTTCATTAGCCACAATCATGTCTTCTCCGATCTATATTCGAGAGACGAAAATCGAGATTGCATAGGTCCTGGGGCTTTGGGTGTAGGGGTGTTCGTACCCTCGCCATCAGTATTCTTTGGGGCATTCTTATGTTCTGATGGTGCCTGCGGTGTGACCTGGACTGAATTAGCTTTAAGCACTGCTAATATAGCGTTTCCATTCCGTAAGTAATCGACTTGAGAGATCTTTAAATCACAATTGTGAAAGGTGCAGTTCTCAAATAGATTAAGTTCAATGTTTTCAAATTGTCTAAAGTCTACACCAATAAATTTGCATCCAATGAATTTGGTCTGGGTAATGGCACATGAGTTAAATTTTGTTTCGTAGAAGCATGTATTCAGCCATTCAGAATAAGATAAGTCGCAGTGTTGAAACGTAACCTTTACATAATTACAGGACTTCGCAATAGTATTGCGAAGATCGCACTCGCTAAAGCTGCTGTCCAAAAAATAAACATCGATTAGCTTAGTGTCTAGAAAAGAGCATCTTAAAAAATCAACTGTCGAGGTGAATGTTCTAAAGAATTCCACAGATTGAGTGTGTACTGAGAAAGCGGCGCCTTCGTGTAACGTCCAATTATTACAACTTTCTTCACTTGCCAAAAGGTTACATCCGACCATTTCAAAGCGACTCATTTGAATAGAAGATAGCTGACTGGCGAGTAGTGACAATCCTTGCACGGAGAAATGATGGAAATCTCCTTTGGACTCTTCAAGCGCCTGCAAAAAATCGTTCATTTGGAAGCGATTAAAAGTGGTATAATTGTTCATGCGTGGTGCCTGCTCGCTCATGGACGCACCCCCGTATAGCGGTGAATCCAACTTCCTCTAGCGTACTTGGATTCCACGGAGCTTAGAAGGTAGACGCCTTTCATTCGCTGGAAGGTCTTATCTTCCTGCTTGTCAGGTACGACCTCAAAAAGACTGCCTAGTTCAAGGTGCAATACAGAAGTGAATGTAAGAGTATCGCCTTCGTACAACGCATTCATAAGAAGGGAATTGGCAAGTTCTCGAGTGTCAGATTTGTCAAAATTCGGCATGTAATAGTGAGAAGAAAATTCGATTTTCATCTCCTTTCTCGCTGACCTTTTAGGTTTGAAGGCGTTTGGCAAAGAAGCTTCATGATTCGAAATGGATTCCTTGTGTTGGCCGGAACCACCATGAACAGTGATATGATCCTGATGACCGAATAGGCGCGACTTAAAAACAATGGGCTCAAGTAGATCAGACTCGTTAATCGGCGTCTTTTTGGCAGAGAAGTCCGGGCGAAAAAAGCAGGCACTGAATTTATTCTTTTCGCTATGGTTATAGTAGAAAGCATAGCCGTATCTTTTTGCCATCTCGCCAATGAATGCTAAGTCAGTTGATCCCATGTTCGTTGCGGAACCAACTTTGGGAGGAGTCGGAACAAAGGTCGTTCCAAAAGATTGACCGTCAGAAAAGGCGTTAGAAAGCAATTGGTCTACGATTTCTTTGAGACTTTTCTTGTGAAATTGGCGAGGGTCATCTCGTTCGTCGCAAGCAATAAGGGGATCTATAAAATTGAGACTCAATAGTGAGGTATTGTGGAACGCTACAGTATAAGATTCCAAAAATCCCCTAAACAATTGCAATTCTATTTTATTGCCTGAAGAGTCGACGGATTTTGACTGGACTGCCACTTTTGTGGGAAGAATGAAATCCTTTGCGTCTCCTTTAAATAAATGGTGGTCAGCGGTTGAACTAAGAACCAAGGCTAGGTTCGAAAGTTTATTTAAGGATTTGGTCATGGTTGCGGAAAGTACCTCGAAGGAGGCTGAGTCTGACGCAAATTCTTTCATCTCAAACTTAGTCTCAACCAACATAAATGCCATCTTTCTGATAGAGGGTCGCTACATCATAAAACTTGCAAATAGCTCGAATCTCTTCAATTTCGCTTAGTGGCGCTCCAACAATAGTGCGGGTACTCGGATTCCAATACTGAGTAAGTATTGAAAGCTTTGACTTTTTGTAACGGTAAAGCTGGAGTGACCTGATGATTTCATCAACTTCTCGCCAGTGTTTAGTTAGCGTAGGAACAATCAGGTATCGAATCATGACGGTCTGGTCATTTTTGAGTAGGTATCGAAGCACTTCAGAAGTTCTAGTTTCGTATTCCCGATTGAGCCCATGAGCAGCCAAGCCTCCTTCAGTGATCCCTTTGAAATCCGCTGAAAACAATTGAACATGACTGATAAGATTCTTTGCTTCGAAGACAGACATTGCGCCAGAAAATTTATAAACCACCGGAATCGACAGTCCCATGGCCCGGCTGAGCTTTATGGCCTTGAGCACCCATGGGTTGTAAGAAGACACTACAAAATTGATGGAGTGGACCCCGCTATGTTGAAACTCTAGTAGTAGCTTAGCTACCGATTGAGGGTCCGTATAAATTTCTGCTCTCTGAGCAAAGAATTCAGGCTGGTAGCATGTCGTGCACTTTAGTAAACATCCATGAATATAAATAGTGCCGGCGCCTTTTTTTTGGGAAGGGGGTCCAGAGACTTCTGGCTCTTCCCCATGCAATATTCCAAAGTCTACGAGTCCGATTGGAAAATCTCTGGAGGGATTGCCTACCAATATTTGTCCAGTGAATCGCGAATCCCAACTGTCCGAAAGCACCAGACTGCCTTGTCTCGAAATAGAGACATAGGATTTGTTTCTAGCGCTGACGAAAGTTGGAGAACTAGTCATTTTGACGAAGTTCCTCGCTGTCTGTAGCTTCTTGATAATAGGTCTCTTTGAGTGTTCTTTCTGTAACCGAGCCGATTGCCGATTCTAAGTCGGCAGTAAAATCCTTACAGGATGTCCCTAGGGCGCCTTGAACATCAAGCTGTACTGTTCCGTCGGGGCGAATGATCACTTTGAGTTCTCTCTTCATAAGTTTCTATCTCCACTGCGAAACGGTAAGTTGTATGGATCCGTCTTCGGATAAAGTCTCTTCCTCTACCTGGAAACCCTGGTCATTGAGCTTGTCAATCAACTGTACGTGGGCATACTTCTGCTTCAGTTGGTTGACATAGGTCTCCTGATCAATTCCGAGGTGAGCGAGGGATGACCAATCTGCAATTAACTCGTAACAGCCGTCTTCATTGAGCTTTAATCCGATATCGTAGTTCCCTTTTGCGGTTAAACAGAACTCCGCTTTAATGGAATCACCGTAAAATCCTCGAACTGCTAGTCCTTGGTCAGAGTGTTGAAATTCGATCCCTAACTTTGTTAGAGCCTTTTTTAGAGATTCCTTATCTTTAATTTCGGTTTTCACTTCAGTAAAATGAGACATCGTTCCTCCTACCTTAGTTCAATGACGCGTTTGGATTCTCCGGCCAAGTTGGATGGGTCTCCTGTCTTATTGCTGAGAGATGCCTGCACGGCGCGGTCTTTTGCCCATTCTCTGACTTCAGCAATTTTTGCACCCATAGTCTTAGACAGCGGAACGGTACGATTAAAGGAACTCACTAAGTGTTTGAGACCCAATGGCTCTTCTTGAAAAAGTGCTTCGTATTGCGCATCAATTATTCCCTGCTCTAATTCGGCGCCTGTGAATCCTTCCGTCGCCTTGGTTAGCTCATTCGAGTCAAAATCCGAAATGCCCCATTTTCTTTTTTCGAGATGAATGTGGATGATGTCCATTCTTTCTTTTCCAGAAGGCGCATCTACGAAAAAAATTTCATCAAATCGACCTTTTCGTAGCATTTCCGGCGGCAGGCCTGCAATATTGTTGGCAGTAGCCAAAACAAAAACAGGTGCTTCTTTTTCTTGCATCCAGGTCAGAAAGGTTCCGAAGACTCGTGAGGTTGTACCACCATCACTTGACCCGCTGGATTCTTGTCCCGAAAATCCCTTTTCGATTTCGTCAATCCAAAGAATGCAAGGCGCAACTCCTTCGGCTGTTTTGATGGCTGCTCGCATATTTTCTTCAGAAGATCCTACAAGTCCGCTGAATATCTTTCCCATATCAAGGCGAAGAAGAGGCATTTTCCATGCTGCACTGGTGCAGACTGCGGTTAAGGACTTTCCACAACCAGGCAATCCAATGAGCAGCATTCCTTTTGGAGTAGGCAGTCCTAGGTCCCTTGCTTTGGCTGAAAAACCGGCCTTTCTTCTTTCAAGCCATGCTTTTAGGTTTTCCAAACCACCTATCGCACTAAAGTCCTTTTGGACTTTGATGAAATCCAGAATTCCAGATTTCTGTACAATTTGTTTTTTTTCAGCAAGAATTTCGTCCACCTGTATTTCATGATGACTTATAAGAGACTTAGCAAATACATTGGCTACTTCTTCTTCCGTTAAACCTCTAGCTGCCTCAATGAGTTCATCGAGATTAATTGAAACGCCTTTTGTTTCCTTAATGCCGCTACTTAAGATGCTTCCATCATAGATAGCTCTGATTTCTTCTTTTCCTGGAAGCGGAAAATCAATAATAGCCATTTCTTTTGAGAGTTCAGGCGGAATGGTGGCACTAGGAGAAAGGAGAACAATATTTTTACGCGTCTTAGGTATAGATGAAGAAAGATCACGCAAAGAGCGTACGATAAATGGATCTTTCAAATAAGGATGAAAATCTTTGAGAAGGTAGCAAACTTTTCCTTCATGTTCTGAAATGAAGTGAAGAGCTTTATCTGGAGTAAGTGTATTTTCAAATGATTTTCCGTTAGAAATATTGATAAATCCACGGGTGCGAGTCCAAACGAGTAAGAGTGCTTCTCTTTTTTGGCAGATGACCTTTAGTGTCTCTTCAACGCGTGCTTCTTCGTAGGAGGTACAATAGATAAGGGGATAGCGGGCACGAATAAGTACATCTAGCTGCTCTTGTGTTTCCTTGATTCCCATTCTTATTTCCTCCTTTCACTTTCGAATGATTCCTGTTGTTGAATGGCGCCTCGAATAGCCTGAACTATTCGAGGCGCTGTCATTTCAATATCAGCTAGCTAATTCGATTTTCTCGACATTCAGATGAATCTCTTCCATAGCAACTTGGTTGCTATTGACGGTTGAGAACTGAGGAAGTCGGTACCGAGTAGGCCAAGCGCCTTCAAAATTGATTCGGCAAACTTCTTTGCCCGCATCGTCTTTGAGGATGACGGAGCCATTCTTCTTCTCTGGTGTTCCATCTTGGCAATTTTTGATCCAAGTAAAGAGCTCTTTGTCACCTTTGAAGCCACGTCGCAAAATCAAATCGCGAACGCGCGTTCGACCTTTGCGAGTCTTCTGGGTGTCTGCTTTTCCATCTTGGAACTCGAGAGCTTCAATTTCGATTTCGAGTCCGTCGACTTCATCAAAACTGGTTGCTTTCATTCCATCAAGGTCTACTGAAAACGATGCTACTGAAAAAAAAGAATCGGACATTTTTCTCTCCTTTTATGATTGAATTGAAATGAGGTTAACTTTCCATTTCAATTTTTTGTTGGATGCTGATGCTAATGAACTCGGCCGGTTTCACCGGAGCGATTCCAATATCAACATTCAAAATTCCTAGGTCGATGGATTCGGGCGAGTTATTCGTCTGATCACACACGACATAAAAAGCTTCTTCTGGCGTTGATCCAACCAAGGCCTCTTTTTGCCAAACACCTTTGAGGTACGCTGCGATGTTTCGCTTGATGTTTCCCCATAGGGTCTGGTTGTTGGGTTCGAAGACTGCCCAATCCGTCCCTTTTTGAACGGACTGCTTAACAATCTGGAAGAGTCTTCTGACGTTAATGTACTTCCACTCCGGATCAGATGCGAGCGTCCGAGCGCCATAGACCTTGAGTCCGGCATCACCAAAATCACGAATGAGATTGATGCCCCTCGGATTGAGAAGGGTTTGTTCCTCGCGAGTCAAAGTGTAGCGAAGTCCAGTGATACCGCGAAGCACCTCATTGGCAGGCGCTTTGTGGACTCCTCGTTCCGTATCCACTCGTGAGTAGAGTCCGCAAACGAAGCCGGATGGTGGTTGGTAAACGTTCTCCTTTTTGACGGGATCGTAGACCTTGACCCATGGGAAGTAGCAAGCACCTTCGTTGGTTGCTCGGGGTCGAGCCATTTGGTCAATACCTGTTTTAAGTTCTTCTTCGCAGTCCAATACAGCAAATCGATCGCCTAGTTTCTCACAATGTTCGATAACGATATTTTGTATCTCTGGACTCGTTAGGCCTGGTGCAGATACGAGGCTAATTTCTTCAATATTATTGAAAACATTGATACCAGTTCGAAGTGCAGGGCCCTTGTCTTCGCCCATAACGAGAGCGGTGAGATCGCCGTCTGTCTGCAATTCTTTCTCTGGCCCGACGTTACAGATAAAGCACTTGCCTCCGCCATTGGCGAAAAAGCCGTAGACAGCGTGAGCTAAATACTTTGAATCTTTGTAGGACCCAAAATGCTTCTCATACTGCGCCCAACTTGTGACGAGCGTTGCCTGATTGACAGGGCCTACGTTGCTCTGACCAATAAAAGCTGCGGTGGATGTACCTACGCTCTCAATGGGCTTATTCCCACTGGACTTGATACTTGTATAGACTCCTGGGGCTTGGAATTGACTCATAGTGATCCTCCTAATGGCTGTTGAGTCGTTGAAACAGAAAGGTTTCGAGTTTTGACATACGAATCGGCGGCAAGCTGCCGCCCAGATTCAATTTGAACCTGAGCATAGAAAGTATAGAGAGGCGCTCGCGCAATTTGATGTTCTCTTAGTAAATCTGAAGCAAGGGAATCGGATTGAGTGACGGGTTCTAGAAGCCGTATTTCTTCCTCAGAACCATCAATGATTAATTTGAGGGACTGACGATCAAATAAAATTGAGATCAGCGCGCTCAGTACTCTTTGGCCCTCCTCTGAAACAACTGAGGGGCCAACGATAAGGTACTTGATGAGGTAGGATTCAGGATTTTTGGTAACGACTGCGGTGCGGTCATTTCTGGCAGGTGAGGTATGTTCTGTCCGCGTCGTTGCTCTTCCCTCTTTGGCTCGTTGAACAGAATAGGGAGTGAGGTGCAAAGGAGTTGCTCCATCACCACTTAGGAAGGAAAAAAGGCCTTTTCGAGAGGGAGGGGTATTTGAACCATCGCTTGCCGGCAAACCTTGGATAAAAGAAACCTTTGGGAAAAGCTTGTTGCCCTGGAACTCATCCTGTAAAAATTCGATGATATTGTTGGTGGTCATTCCTACAAACGAAGTAGAATTCATTTTCCCGTCTTCTGGCACTTTTTGACTTCCACCGGTACCACTTTTGGCGCAGATGGTTCAGTCGGTTTAAATCAGCGACGCCGCGAACAGCATTTTCTGCACGCAGCGTTACGACACTTGATTAACCTAATCGACAGCCCATGTCCACTCAAATACCTGACTTTTTTAATTAAAACAGTCGGATTTTATAGAAATAGCAGCTTTTCAGTGTCCGTAAAAATCTGGGGTAAAAAATTACATAATCATTTGTAATCATTCATTTTTATTAAAATACAGGAATGAGATGACCTATAAAGGCTGCTAGTTATTTTTTCTTAAATGGCAATTTATCAGCTTTTTTTTGAATATAAAATGATCAATTTAATCATGTATTCAGAAGGCCATCTCAAAGCCTAGTCTCTGGGACGATTTTTCAAGATAAATACCAATTTGCATTTCGATTGCCTGGTCCCATCTGCCTCGTGCTCCTGCTTCTGAGCTATTGCCTAAGGTGCAAGTAACCTCATAGGGCAGACCATTGCCAGGAGTTTCAAAGAGAATTTTCTGTGCAATAAGCTGGCGAAAAAAACTACCCACATCCTCTTCCAGTCCTGTGCAAGTGCTTTGGGTCCTGGGTTCCAGCAGATAGGGTTCAGCAATTCTCCTAATCGAATCTTCTATTGCCCGGGCAGTTCTAGCATACTGAAGGTGCGCGAGATCATCATCCCCAGAATGAAGGGTGCATGATCCCCAGATCATCAAGGTTTTCTGAAAGTTAGAAAAAAGAGCGTTCAATCGTCCTCGGTTGAGTCGCTTAATCTGATCTGGCTCCAAGGGAGTGGAAGCATGGAAAGGGCCCTTAATGGGGATATTTGCAGGAGACTCACTCAATCCGTATTGTAGGTCCGTAATCTGAAGGTGTGCGGATGCTACGACGCTTGCGGGAATTAAGCCTTTATCTGCATAAGAAATCCAAGGGTAGAATGCTGCTGCTGAAGAAGAAGTAAGCGGCTGCCGCCACGCGATTGCGGCATCCTCATCCATTTCAAAGGGGCTATCTACTAGGAGAAACAAATTTGAGAATTGATTTACTACGGTGATGGCTCGGCTATAAAAATCACGGCAGGCAAGTGGCTCCAGGCAAGCTGCAATTTGAGGAAAGCACACTAAATCGACGATAGATTCATAATTTTTAAGCGCATGGAGTCCGGTTCTGTCAAAGAAGCCAAGGTCCTTTCCAAGTAGTTCTTCAGTGAGTTGGCCGCCTGATTTCCAGCAAGTCTCCGAGACAGTGACGGGCAGTAAATAAAGACGTGTTCCACCTGCCGCAAAAAAAGCTAATACAGAGTTCAAACCCAACCGCTCCATGGGGTGGAGCGGTCTATCGCCAAAAAACTTTAAGATGCGACCGGCTTCTCGAATTTCTACTGGAACAGGAGGCAGCTGTTTCATTGTGGCAATTACGAAAACAGGAATACCGGTCGATTCAAAAAGTAATCCTACCTTTGGATAAGTTCGTTCGGGAGATTCGACTCTTTGAATAATATCGGTAATAAACATGGCTATTTCTTAATGACCTTCTCCACGTTGAGTGCAAATTTCTTGAGACCTGCTTTTTGAAGGAGGTCCATTAGGTGAATAACCTGTCCATGATAGGCCTTGTCATCGGCTGAAATTGAAACAGGAGCGTCCTTGTCTGATTCCGATACGCCTTTGAGCTTATCTTCAATTTCTGCCCATCCAAGTTTTTCAGAATTCCAAAGGACTTCACTGTCTTTTGTGACAACAAAGTTAAATTGAGATTTCTGCGGCTTCTCGCCACTTGATGCCTTTGGCAGCTGCACCTTTATGGCGGACTGGTAAATAACGGGTGCGGTAATCATAAAAATTACCAAGAGCACCAAAACAATATCTACCATGGGAGTTACGTTGATCGCAGAGATGAGTCCGTCATCATTGTCAGAGCTTAAATTTCCACCAGCCATCCCCAACTACCCTTCCCTTTTCTGGCTCAGGCGAGCGATTAAATACGACATGAACGCTTCTCCATCAGTGATCGCAACACGCACTCTCCTTTGAAAGCGATTGAATGCGATTACGGCAGGTATTGCGACGAGAATGCCTACTGCAGTAGCTACGAGCGCCTCTGATAGCCCCGAAGTGATCATTTTGGCGCCTGTTTCGGCTTGTTCGGACAAGCTATGGAACGCTTGAATAATTCCTAACACTGTTCCAAAGAGTCCGAGAAAGGGAGCGTTGTTCCCAATGGTTGCAAGGATGTAGAGGTTGTCTTCCCATTTGTTTTTGACTCGAAGGAGCGCATCCTTCCCTGTTTGTTCAAGCGCTTCAATGTTCAGGGCTGTTTTCTGGGACTGAGAAAACTCAATCATAGAGAAAGCGACGTTGGCCTCGAAAGATCCGGCTCCGGTTTTTGCCAAATCCAAACGCTCTTTGGCGAGTTGATGTGCTTTATCCCATTCGCCGAAGTGTGCTGCCTTCCGAAGCGCATCTTGAAATTCTTTAATAGATCGATTGGAATTTCGATAAAACTGACTGCGTTCGAACATGACAGCAACAGAAAGAACGGAAACTAAAATCAGAAGGTACAAAACCCACTCGGAACCCGCCAAAGCCAAAGTTAAAAAAATATTCGAAATCATTTTTGATGCTCCATTCTAAATTGATCCTTATGACTTAACTCGAAAACTCATTTTAAATTCAATTCCCAAAAGGTGAGCTGGAAGACTGAGAGCTCCAAAAAGAGAACTCAAACATCCCCTCAGCGCCTCTACGCTCGATTCTTGGCCCGTGCCGCTAAAATTAACTTTCGTGCCTTTGAGTGCTCCTTTAGCGCCGACCTTGAACAGAAAGTCTACTTTACCAGAAATGTCTCGATCTTGAAGTAGCGCTTTTTCGTAGCAATCACGAACCGCTAGACTCTGTGCGCCGATCTTTTGCCTTACCAGGGAGACGTCTTTATCCGATAGATTTCCTTGAGACTGCATTTCGAGTCCTTCAATCTTCTTCCATTCAACGCCATCCATCTTGGCAGGCAGGCTGGTAAGGGATTTGATGCTAGGTTGCGTCCCCTGTCCGTTGCCCTGTCCTTGTGAGCCAATTAGGTCGCGTTGAAATTCGGTGGCCAATGCCGCCAGGGCGGTTCTACCTGAGGTTGTTTCAGGTTTACCCGGTATGATTTTTCGAGAAAGGGTCGGGCTATTGCCTAAGGAGCTAGCTAATGCACCTAGGCCTTTGGCCATAGCGGCTTTCCCTCTCCCCCCCACTCCGTCCGCGAGGATGAGCCCATTCTTCATATCGGAGATATGGATCTTTGATCGTGATCCTTGTTTTGTGATTTCACTGTCGATGTCACCAATGACAATGACTTGTATAGATTCTTCCTCTACCGGAACGGTAAGCGGTAGGTAGTAATGTTGAAAAACAAAAAAACTCGCAAACACAAGGGAATGGATCGCCAGAGATGCTCGGAGTCCACTCGGTCGGCTTGGTAGAGGCAATGCGGTATTCATTTGTAATCTCCTAGGAGTTCTCTTTCAAATTCCTTTAGGCTTTCTAAGGCAATTTTGCCCAAGGCCTCCGTATCGGCGCCATGAGAATCTACCAAAAAAAGATTAGGTCTGCGTACTTCTCCAGTAATCTCTAATTCACCAAGGTTCATGGGCTCTTGGGTGTGCCCAGCCCCAGATGAAAAGGCGATTGAACAAACCACTATTGAGCCCAATACCAACGATTTCAGAATTTTCACGATGCTCCCCCCCAGCTTCGAACGGTTGCACTGATTTTAGTAAGCTGATCCTTGGATTCTTGATCACCTGTCTTGGTCCGTTC
This sequence comes from Bdellovibrionota bacterium, assembly GCA_963169695.1. Classification (GTDB taxonomy): domain Bacteria; phylum Bdellovibrionota; class UBA1018; order UBA1018; family CAUJDS01; genus CAUJDS01. The sequence goes on along the minus strand of CAUJDS010000082.1, from coordinate 46,868 downwards.
AATGGCATCGGCAAATCCCTGAATAGCTCGTTTGAGCGACTCTTCGCTGAGTCGAGAAAGGGACTTTGAATTCCACTTCCTTGCCTTAGTTTCTCGTATCACCTTCTGAATGGAGGCAATTTCTTGTCCCAAGGTCTTCGTCATATTCGGCGACTTCTCTAGGTCCAATAGCTGAAACTGATATTCTAACGACCTGAGCTTTCTTAGATAAACAAGGTCAGGAACCAAAGAGGACTTAGCGAGAATGGTCGGCACCGTCAGCGGCTGTGGCATTGAATCTGGTGCTTTATTTATGGCCACTATTTTGGACATCAGATTCTTAGCATAGTCTCCCGGTGCGACAGCCACCTGCTGAAGTAGTAGCACTCGATCAATGTCCTTGGCTTCCAATGAGAACTCTAAGGTATCCTCAAAAATCCTTTCTAAAAGTTCAGCGTTTTGCTCAATGGTCTGATGCAGGAGCGCCCAATGCTTCCACAAATCGAGAATTGCGCGATCGCGCAATTTAAAGGCAGTAAACATTGCAGCTAAGCTGGCGTTGGGTCCCTGTTGAAGCGACTGGAGGATTCTTTCCTGGATCAGGGAAGTCTCGGGCGGGCGATTGCTCTGGAGCTGCCCATGATTCCATAAAACCAAGGTCCATGATTGTAGTTGCTGCTGACTCAAAGGTTGATTGAGCGGCGCCAGTCTTCTCAGTGAATCCAAGGCTGAGTTCCAGTTTTGGCTTTTGATTTGCTTTAGTAGGATCGCTTGCTTTCTGCTGTCCAAAGACACGCTGTCAGTTCGGTTCTGAATAGTGACCAGTTCTTTTTCATAGGCTTCAGATGTTAGGTTTTCTTCAGCCCATTGAAGATAGAGAGCAATGGCCCAATCTACTTGTGAGGTTGGGCTGCTTTTCTTGAGACTTTCCAGGTACAAATTTCTGAACACAGGAGAAGCGAGTAAGGTAGCAAATATTCCTTTGCCGTTGACATCGAGTAAGAGTACTTTTTTTCTTATGGAATCCAGAAGATGACTGTCCTCTATGTTAGCAACATTATTTCGACACTGAAAAATAGTATTACTCAATAATTTTTCGAGAGTACCGTCAGCATTCAAATTGGATTCAGTAAGAAGCGATATAAACTCCTTGCAAGATTCTGTTCCACGATTAAGCCATGCGTAGGCTTGTGCAAGAGGCCATCTTTCAAGTTCTTTTCTTTCAAGCCGCGAATAGAATTCAACAATTGCCGCAAGCTGCCCGTGTAGGCTGTCATGAGTGGGTTCGATTTGCTTGAGGCAATTGCCTAAAATTCTAATCAGAGCTTTGCTTTGTACTTTTTGGAAATCACTTGATGAGTAGGGCATCCAAGAAACTCCCTTGCAGGAGTCGGTAAAAAAGAATCCAGGATCTATCAGTAGCGACTCTGCAATTTTTGTACGGAGCCTATTCTCGGAAATTCTCGGAAGTATAGATTCAGGCGTTTTGATCTGCTCTCTGCGGATTCCATTAAGGAACCCTTCAGTTGAATTGTCGTATTCAGATTGGTCGGACAAAATTAAATCGTAGGATGAAGCTTCCTGGGGCTTGAGATGCACCCACTCTACCCACGCCTTGGTGAAATCTCGAAGCATTTCTGGGCGAAGGTCGCCCTTGGAGTGGTTTTTTAGCCATTGGTTCCAAAGTAGGTGGGTTTTTTCTAATTCATTCTGGTTAAGCAGAACCCAACCCAGCTTGTAGGTGACGTATTCTTGATCCTGTTCCTTCAAATTGGATATCTTTAGTGCTGATTCGTATCCGATTTTGGATTCAGGAATTTTTCCGAACTCAAAAAAGCTATCGGCCATTACGATGTTGAGCCGAGCACGCAGGGTGGTTTTCTGATCAGGGGTATTTTTCATCGCAAAATCAGCGTAAAAATGTTTGGGCTTTTTTAAAAAATGCTGGTCCGCAAAGGCCAATTGAATAGCAAGCTGGGCCTTCTTCTCAGTTTTCTCAGTACTTTCAAATGCTGCTTCCAGGGACGAATAACCTTGATCTCTGGAACCATTGTCTAATTTGACTAGGCCATCTAGGAACGAATCGACCGGTTGAAGAGCGGCAATTGCGTAGAGTGAGATTCCAAAAAAAGAATTCTTCAAGTTCTATCCTCACATGCGATGGGCAGAAATACTTGGAGTTGATTCGGAGATTGGACAGGGAGAGTGGCGAGTTCTTCTGCTTCCTTGTATTGGGTAGAGCTAAAGAAGTTCAAAGGGATACTAAAGCGAGTCGCCTGCGTTACGGTCCCGTAACGATTGCTCCCCTTCATGAGGAGCATGTACTGATAGGCTTTTCTGATTTTGAGTCGATCTGGTTCCGAAGCCATCAGAAGGAAGGACTTTTGAGCGGCCATTTCTGACAATGTCCATTGGCAGTGTTTCGCTAAGGCCAATATTTCTAGAGCAAGTAAGTCAGCGTTAACCCAATGGGGTTCTTCCTTGAGCAAGCGCTCTCGGTAGAAACGTGCAAATCCAAAGAACTTTGGCCAACTCTGCTGTTGGTAATTCTCACGTTGCTGTTTGACAAAACGTGCGAGGTAATTTGAATTCACTTCGGATTGAGCAGGAACTGCAAAGAGAGTTAAGCTAAGAATTAGCGCTGGGAATGCGAAAATTCGATCAAAGCGCCACATAGAATCCCAGATTGACATGGTTGCGGAGGACTGTCTCGGGTGCTCCGAAATCACGCTCTTGTCCAAATTGAAACTGCATCCCAACCTGTTCTGATATTCCAAAGGTGGATCCGAGGCCCCAGGTCAAACTGAATCGACTTCCGGCTTCTTGATAACTTGTGATTCCTGGACCCAAAGTAGCAATGAATCTTACTGGCCGAGGATGAGATCCAAAGAACGCAGCGGTGCCAGAAAACGGTACGAGTGTAGCCAGCGCGTGCACGGAGTAATTGGGGACTAGAGTTGTAATGGAGTACCTCTGAAGTTCTAGCGCTTCACGAAGTGCTGTGAAGGTTTCGGACTCAGAAACAAAATACTTGGTTCCCCTTATTCCCAAGGAAAAGATGGGGGTCAACGGTCGCTCCAACTCCAGTGATGCTGAATAAATGACGTAGTGCGAATCGCCCCAGTCATGCGAAGTGAGGAATTTGGTAAGGAAGCGATTCTCATAAGCGGAGTGCACCGGCTCAGCAATGACCAAGGTTCCGTACTGGAGAGGGTCCCTTTGGTCTGACTCAGAGGCATAGGCCAGAATGGAGGTGAACAGCAGAACAAGAGAAGCCGTTGCAAAAATGCAAATCATTCTGGGCAGATAGTGATTCCTGTTTATCAATTGAAACGACCTCACGTAAAAAAAACTCCTTGCTCCGAAACAAAGACGCATGGCGCAATGTTGTCATGCAGGCTAGTTGAATTGACTCAATATGTCAACTAAAGAACCAAGTCGTTTCCGTTGGAGAGCAAAGTTCGATACTCTGTATGGAACGATTCCTGGTCAATTCTTTAGGGGAGCCATTTTGCTAGTTTCATCTCGTAGTCAATTTATTCGATTGTTAATCTTAGCGTCGGTCTTCCTTTATTCATCACGAGTATGGCCACTCTCTCAAGAAGTGTTTCCAGTGAGCGATGCCATGCGGGTTCGCGTCGACTTTTGGAAGAAGGTCTATACAGAAATCACTTCTGCAGAGGGATACCTTCACGACGAAGGGGATACATCCATCATTTATCAAAAAATGGATATAGCGGGTTTCTCCCGAAAAGCCAAAATTCATGAAGTTCGCAATAAAAAACGCGAAATTAGTGATCAGTTGCTCAGCCTTGCAAAGAAGCTTCTCAAAAAAGAGACACTCAGTGCCTCCGACGAAGCCCTTCTTCGCATTACAAAAACTTCGGATCCTCGTGTCCTTAAGGAACTGTCCTTGGGAATTCGATTTCAGCAGGGCCTTAAGGATCGCTATTACCAAGGACTGATGAACTCCTACCTTTATATTGATCAAATTCGGAAATTGACCAAAGAGATGCAGGTCCCAGAAGAGGTCGCTTATTTACCGCATGTTGAGAGCTCTTTTAATTACCAGGCTTACTCAAAGGTCGGGGCTGCAGGAATATGGCAATTTATGCGAAGTACTGCTCGAATTTATGGACTCAAGATGAATTATGTCTTCGATGAGAGACGGGATCCAATCCTTGCCGCCCGTGCAGCTATTCGGCTCCTGCGTGATAATTTCAATAAGCTTGGAACTTGGCCATTGGCCCTCACGGCCTACAATCATGGACCGAATAGCATCGAGAGAGCGATTCGAAATACGGGTTCTAGGGACATCAACGTTATCATTGACAACTATGAAGGGCGGCGCTTTGGCTTTGCTTCTAAAAACTTCTACGCGACATTCATAGCAGCCGCCGAAATCTCTGAAGCGCCCTCCAATTATTTTCCAGATTTTCAAAAGCCTCAACCAGTCCAGTCTGTGCAGGTGAAATTACCGAGAGATTTATCGCTGAGTCAAATCGCCGAGATCACCGGAATTGAGGAGGGCTCACTAAGGGACTACAATTTGGCGATAAGACCGGTTGCATTCAAGTCACGCATTGTCCTGCCTAAGAATGCTACCATCAATCTTCCAATCGGCTATGAATCCAAATTGGAAGAAATCGTAGTCGCATTGTCCAATAAAAAATCCAAAATTAAGTTAGATAAAGTTGCCGTTGTAAAAGTTGAATCCGAAAAGCCATCCCCTCCCATTCCTATGACCCTTCTCCCAACTCCCAATCCGACAAACTCTCCAGCGCCACAGCAGCCAGCGGAGCAGGTCGCAGTGGCAGACGGTTCAATTTTCGGAAAAATTCAAGCCTTTCTTGGGCTGCGTGCTGATGCAAACACTGCACCAGAAGATACGAGTCGTAGCGAGTCGGGGTCTCTCGCGGGGCCAAAGTTGGATTCGGAGGATTTGCGGCCTAAGAAGGTTTCGTCAAATCTCTATGAAGTGCATGTGCAAGCAGAAGAGACACTTGGTCACCTTGCTGAGTGGGCCCATGCTTCTGTCGCTCGTGTGAAGATAGCAAATGGTGCCAGACGACTCAACTCGGTTCAGGTGGGTCAGAGAATACGCCTTCCAATAAAAGACAGCCACTCAGAGGAATTCCTATCAAAGCGTATGGAATACCACCTAGCGATCGAAGAAGATTTCTACTTGAACTACAAAATTACAGGCGTGGATTCTTATCGCGTCAAAAATGGCGATACGGTGGACGGGATTGTTCGAGAACTCGACGTACCTTATTGGTTGATTCGGCGTTATCAAGGGTCTGATTTTCAGGACCGCATTATTCCTGGACAGATTTTGAAGATTCCGCAGGTTGAGAGTCTGAAAGCAAGTTCCTGATCGCGTACTTTTTAGTAGTCATTGCCGTGACTATTTCCAAGCACTCCTCGTTCCAACTTTTTTAAGTGAATTTTATTTGCTATATTTGCCGTGAGGCAATCAACTTGAATTCACCGACTCCCATGCACGGCGCAGCTGAACGCATTTTTTTTGTGGAAGGGATTCATTGTATATCTTGTGTTGCCCGTATTGAAGAAGCATTCAGCTCAAAGGATCCCAAGCATTTAGTGCAAGTTGATTTGGGTCGTTCTACGGTACGGGTTCCAGCGTTGGCAGGGCTATCTAAGAATGCGGTCGTGGAGTCGCTTGGCAAAATTGGATTTCACGCAGTAGAAGTGCCAGCGCTTCATGAAGGTATTCAGCTTCAAGAAAAAGAAAATCGAAGTCTGTTGCTGCGAACAGCAGTTGCTGGGTTTTGTGCAGGCAACATTATGGTGTTTAATTTTGCGCTTTATGCTGGCGCAAGTGGAACCTTCGGAAATTGGTTCAATACCTTCAGCATGCTCTTAGCGGTACCTGTTCTTACCTATTCAGCGGCACCACTGTTTCAGTCGGCTTGGAAGTCGATTAGAAGTCGGTCGATAACTATAGACCTGCCAATTGTTCTGGCGCTTACCATGGGTCTTATTGCGACAGGGGTGCAGTGGGTACGAGGCTCCGGCGAGACTTATTTGGATTCAGTGACTTCTTTTGTTTTTCTGATCTTAGCTAGCAGGATGGTGGTTGGGAGACTCAGGCTTCAGGCACTATCTGTTTCGACAGGGCTTGGCGTTCTCCTGCCAGACACTGTCTTACTTTGCGAGGCCAACGGGAAACGAAAAAGCATTCCGCTTCAAGATGCTCGTGTCGGCGATATTCTGTGCGTAAAAGTTGGTGATAAAATTCCCACGGATGGAGTGGTTACCCTAGGGGCGGGTGCTGCGGATCACTCCTTTTTGACGGGGGAATCTAGGCCCGTAGCTCTAAAAAAAGGAGAGGCTACCTACGCAGGAGCAAAACTTGTGAGTGGATCTATTGAATTCCGAGTTACTGCGATAGCAGACAAGACGAGAATGGGTTCACTTCTCCAAGGTGTAGAATCCGCTATGGCGCAACGAGGGCCCCTCTTACATTGGACAAGCAAGATGGCAGGTCGTTTTGTAGCCGCTGTAATACTTATTGCTCTCTTCGCTTCAGTCTATTTCTATTGGGCTGACTTGACAGGTGGGTTTGATCGAATTCTGTCCTTTCTCATTATTATGTGCCCCTGTGCTCTCGCGTTGGGGATTCCTTTGGTCTACTTGACGGCGTATGCCAAGGCCTTGCGTCATGGAATACTGATCCTTGATGGAGAATCCATTGATCGAGCAGCGCAAATAGAGCGCGTGTACTTCGATAAGACTGGGACCCTTACTGTTGGAAAATTTTCGGTCCTTTCTTGGGATGAGGAACCTGTGTTGAGTCAAGGAGACCTTCAGGTTATTGCGAGTCTAGAAAAACAAAGTATCCATCCGGCTGGCATTGCGATTTTGGAATACCTGAAGCAGCGGGGAGTTTTACCGAATGTCGACGATCTGCAGCTCAGTCATCACAAAGATGGATATATAGAGGGTATTGTTGATGGTGATCGATGGATCTTTGAAGGAGATTCTCAAAGCAAGCGTGAAGCAATTGAAGCTCCTATTACCGAAATTCAAATCAAGAAAAATGGACAAACGAAGGTTCGAGTGAGAATGGGAGACGCCATTCAATCAGGGGCACTGTCTGTTATTAGATGGTTTGATCACCAAGGCATTTCTGTATCGATGCTTTCAGGAGACACAGAGGCGGCATGCCTTCAGGTTGCCTCTCAACTAGGAATTTCGGATTCGCGCGTATACTCGAGATCGACAGCCGAGAGTAAGTTGAAGCATATTCAAAAGGACAAACGGTCCTTAGTAGTGGGAGACGGAATGAATGACCTGCTTGCTCTCTCCGCTGCAGATCTCGCTATTGCAGTACGAGGTGGAATCGACGCTTGCAAAGATTCGGCTCAAGTTTTTTTGGAAAATGGAAAAATCGAAGGGGTGAGAATCTTCTTGGAGATCGCAGCGGGAGCCCGGAAGGTTCTTCGACGGAATTGGGTATTTACCATCGCGTACAACACCGTCGGAGGGACGCTCGCATTGACCGGGCATGCATCACCCTTTGTTGCAGCGATTCTTATGCCGTTGAGTGCCCTTACGGTCTTCTTGTCTTCGACCTGGGGGTTTCGTTGGAAATCTTGATATTGCTTATAGCGATAAGTTTCTTAATCTCGTTGGGTTTTTTACTCGCGTTTTTGTGGTTTGTACAAAAAGGACAAATGGATGATCTGGAAACCCCAGCTCATCGAATACTATTGGAGAATGAAAGGTAATACTATGAGTCTCAATGATACCGTAAATTACGACGACCGGGTCGTCCGACGCTTTGTAATCGCTACCTTGGTTTGGGGCCTCGTGGCCTTTTTATTGGGTGTGTGGGTAGCGTTTCAGTTGGCCCATTGGAGATTTAATTTTGGGCTTCCTTGGCTGACCTTTGGAAGACTTCGACCCTTGCATACCAACGCGGCAATATTTGCGTTTGCCGGCAATGCGATATTTGCGGGGGTCTACCACTCGTCTCAACGATTGTTGAAGACCCGGATGTTCTCGGACACGCTAAGTTCTATTCACTTCTGGGGTTGGCAACTCATTATTGTTGCTGCAGCTTTGACACTTCCTTTTGGATACACCACCGGAAAAGAATATGCGGAACTCGAGTGGCCTATTGACCTTGCCATCACTTTCGTCTGGGTAATTTTTGCGGTCAACTTCTTTGGGACCATTGCAAGGCGGCGCGAGCGACACCTCTATGTTGCGCTTTGGTTCTATATCGCTACGATTGTAACAGTAGCGATCCTTCATCTCGTCAATTCAGTTGAGATCCCAGTAAGCATACTCAAGAGCTACCCCGTCTATGCGGGTGTTCAAGATGCGCTTGTCCAGTGGTGGTACGGTCACAATGCGGTCGCGTTTTTCCTGACCACGCCGTTTTTGGGATTGATGTACTACTACATTCCTAAGGCTGCGGATCGTCCCGTCTATAGTTATCGTCTCTCTATTGTGCATTTCTGGGCGCTGGTGTTCATTTATATCTGGGCCGGACCTCATCACCTTCTTTATACGGCCTTACCGGACTGGGCTCAGACTCTCGGAATGGTATTCAGCCTTATGCTCTGGGCTCCAAGTTGGGGCGGAATGATCAACGGCTTGCTTACGCTTCGAGGTGTCTGGCATCGCGTTAGGACAGAGCCTGTTTTGAAGTTCTTTGCTGCAGCCGTCACGTTTTATGGAATGGCAACCTTTGAAGGTCCGTTGCTGTCGATTAAGAGCGTAAATTCACTCAGCCACTATACCGATTGGACGATTGGTCACGTGCATGGCGGCACGCTTGGCTGGAATGGCTTGCTGACATTTGGAATGTTGTATTATCTCGTTCCGAAAATTTGGAAAACCAAGCTCTACAGTGACGCATTGGCCACTACCCATTTTTGGTTCGCAACGGGTGGAACGGTTCTTTACATGGTTTCCATGTGGACTGCCGGCATTACTCAGGGTCTCATGTGGCGCGCTATTGATGGGAGCGGGCGTCTCGTCTATCCAGACTTTGTAGAAACGGTTCTTCGGATTGTTCCGCTGTATTGGGTTCGTGGATTTTCGGGGCTCTTGTTCTTTATTGGCTTCCTCATCATGCTCTACAATATGGTGAAGACTATCAAGTCTTCTAACATCGCCGATGAAGCAGTGCCTGCTTCGCCAGAGTTAACGCCACTCTCAATAGGCGAGATGGTAAAGGATGGAAAAATTCATCGAATGCTCGAAGGAGTGCCGGCAGTATTTACGATCTTAACAGTACTTGCTGTGCTGGTGGGAAGTATTATTGAGATTGTTCCTGCCCTTTCGGTAGGTGAATACGTAAAGAACGATCCAAAGATTCGACCCTATGATCCTTTGGAATTGGCGGGGCGGGATATCTATGTCCGAGAGGGATGTTACACTTGTCATTCTCAGATGATTCGGACGTTGCCGGATGAGCGCCTTCGCTATGGTGATCCTTCGCGAATTGAAGAATCACAGTACGATCGACCTTTTCAGTGGGGATCGAAGCGCACAGGGCCTGACTTGGCTCGAGTCGGAAAAAAATATCCTGATCTTTGGCACCTTCGCCATATGGCAAATCCAAGGGATGTTGTGCCTCAGTCCATTATGCCGACCTATTCATGGTTGCTCAACTTGAATACCGATTATGCTTCGCTCCCTAAGAAGTTGTCGGTCATGAAAGCGCTGGGTGTCCCCTATTCTGATTACGAAGTGGAAAATGCTTCGAAGATTGCTGAAGAACACGCTTCTGCAATCCTGAGTGGCCTGAATCAAGGAGGTGACTCGGGAGTAACGAAGGATAAAGAAATCATTGCCCTGATTGCTTACCTCCAAAGCCTAGGTCAATTGCGAAGGAGTGCCCCATGAAGCAGGAAGTTTTGAAGTTTTTTCCACAAACGTGGATGATTGTTCTAGGGCTCTTTCTTTTCTTGGGATCTTTCTCGGGCATCGTCTGGAGAACCTTCTTTCAGAACAAAAAGGAGTTTTATGAAGAGATCTCTCAAATACCTCTAAGGAGTAATGAAAAATGAGTGGCGAAAAACGAGATGCGCTTACCAATGATCTGCTGACGGACCACGCTTACGATGGGATTCACGAACTGGACAATCCTTTGCCCCAGTGGTGGTTACTGACATTCTACGGAGCCATCGTATTCAGCTTTGCCTATGTCTTGTACTATCATGTCGGGAGTGGTCCTTCACAACAGCAGGAGTTCGACACTGAAGTGGCTCGACTGGCTCAGCTGGAACCACCCAAGAAGGGAATTACTGACGAAGATCTCAAGCTCTTGGGAATTGCAGTTGCCGACCCTGCCAAGATCAATACAGGCCACGCCGAATTTTTGGCAAAATGTTCCAGTTGCCACGGACCCAATGGAGAAGGTCTGATCGGGCCAAATCTCACCGACGCCTACTGGATTCACGGTGATGGATCGGCTAGTGCGATATTGACTACGATTCGCGTGGGTGTTCCAGAAAAAGGAATGCCGCCGTGGGAAGCCATTATCCCGCCTCCTGCCCAGTATGCATTGGTGGCGCATATCGTGTCGCTGAAAGGGACTCATCCAGCTAACCCAAAGGCACCGCAAGGAAACGCGGTTAAGTGAAGGATCGAGAATTACCCGAAGATCGAATGGCCACTATGGCGGAAGATGGTTCCCGAGTTTATCTTTATCCAGGAGAAGTTCAAGGGCTGTTTCAGCGTATGCGCGCGCGTGTGCATTTCGTTCTTGTCGTCGTATTTCTTGCTTTGCCTTGGCTGGAGCTAGGTGGACATCCTCTGATGCTACTGGATGTGGCTCATCGCAGATTTTCAGTTTTCGGTTTTTTCTTTTGGGGACATGACTTTCCACTCTTCTTTTTGGTGGTGGGGATATTCTTGTTTCTGGCCGCTTTTATGACGGCGCTATTCGGAAGAGTATGGTGTGGATGGGCCTGCCCGCAGACCGTGTTCGTCGAAGCCATCTATAGACCAATCGAAAGATGGATTGAAGGCGACGGCCTTGCCCGAAAAAAATTGGATGATGCTCCTTGGTCCTTTGGAAAGTTTCGCAAGCGAGCCTCGAAATGGGGCATATGGTTGGTCGTAAGTCTGGTCATCTCACATAGTTTTTTGGCGTACTTCGTAGGGAAAAAACACCTATTCGAAATGGTTCAGCAGAACCCACTTGAAAATTTTACGCCCTTCCGTGTGATGGCCTTTATTGTTGGGTTAGTGCTTTTTTCGTTCGGGTGGTTTCGCGAACAGTTTTGCGTCATCATGTGCCCTTACGGAAGGATTCAATCCGTATTGACGGACGATGATTCACTGACTGTTGTCTATGATTCGAAGCGCGGAGAGCCGAGGCGCGCACAGGGCCTTCCTAAGGATCAGCAAGGGGATTGCATCAATTGCTATCGCTGCGTACAAGTATGTCCCACCGGAGTAGATATTCGACGTGGCTCGCAGCAGCTTGAGTGTATTGCCTGCACGGCTTGTATTGATGCTTGCGATCAAGTCATGGAGAAAATAGAAAAGCCTAAGGGATTGATTCGCTATGATCGCGATCGCACTCTGCGTGGAGAAAAAACAAGATTCTGGCGACCACGGGTCATTGTATATGCATCGGCGCTTTTGGTGCTTACTACCGCTCTGACCATTTTTCTTGGCACTCGAGAATGGGTAGACGCCACTTTTATTCGAATGCGAGCGGAGCCTTACCAAGTGCTTCAAGTGAATGCTGAGGAGTGGATCGCCAATTCGTTTCAGATCCACGTAAGTAGCTATGATCCGCACCCCATTCGCTATCACCTGAGTTCCACAGATCCTCGGATCAAAGTAGTGGCGCCTCTGCTGCCTTTTTCGCTTCAGGGAGGAGAGACGGGACGCGTGCCAGTCTTTGTAGAGTTTCAGCGGGAACTTCTTCAGGCAGGAACGGGTTCAGGGAATCTTCGACTTCAGGCCAAGGTAGAATTTTCGGACGGCAGAGCGCCGCAAGAAAAGGAAGTAGTCCTTCATGTTGTTGGACCCTTCTGATCTTTTTTCCGTATTTGGATTGGTTCTGGCTTCGAGCCTTTTGGGTTCCGTTCATTGTGCAGCGATGTGCGGGCCCATTCTTTGGTCTCAGCGTCGTGGTGGATCTACCCTCCCCTATCATCTCGGACGTTTGATTGGCTATTGGGGTGTTGCATGGTTGCTCGCAAGAGTGGGGCTTACCCTTCGTGTGTTCGTGCTGGGTTTTGCTGCGGTCAATACTTGGGTTCTTTTTCTTGCAACGTTCTCTATGGGTGTTGTGCTGACCTTTCTTAGTGGTAAGCCCGCTGGATTCTGGATCCCGCGTATCATCCGTAAAGCTATGACCGGTATTTCACGCTCCATTCAGCGCTTGAATCGAGGGTTATCGCCGGCCCAAGGTTGGTGGCTGGGGGTCGGCACAGCCTTCTTGCCCTGCGGGTGGCTAGCGGTTTTTCAATCTGCGGCATTGGCAAGCGGTGACATCAAGGTCAGCATGATTGCGCTGTTTGCATTTTGGCTCGGTACCCTCCCCGCCTTGGCTTTTGGGGTTAAAGTCGTCGACAAGCTGGAGGCTCGATGGAGAAAGCCTACGATCTTAGCCTTGAGCTTAGGTAGCATTCTTGTCTTGCTCTTGCGTGTACCCGGACTTATCGAAACTCAAAGGCCCACGAATCTCCATTCGGGTTCTTTGATTTGCCATTCGCTTACGGGTCAGAATGCAGGATTATTTCTTTCGGCAAAACTTGGCGTCGAGAGAAACGCTTCCAGCGCCATGGGTCACGATCCAACCAAGCAGTAGAATAAAAAGAAACGGCATGAGACCAAATAGATCTGATGCGCTGTTTATTTCAGAAAGATGCGCCGTCAAAATAGCTACAACCATGGTACCGATCAAAGGGATCGAAGCGAAGCGCGTGGCAAGACCTACGATCAAAAGTGCTCCGCCCACAAGCTCCACACCCGCCACAAAGGGTGCTTGAAGGGAAGCCATTGGAATCCCGATAGATTCAAAGAATTTGATCGTATTGGGCAAGTTGCGAAATTTACCGAGTCCCGATTCCAAAAATACCCATCCCACACTTAAGCGCGTTATTAGTGCGATGATACATCCCATGCCGGCGCACTTCGTTGCGCAAATTTTTTCACAATTCTGAATCCACTTTTTCATAACGCCCCACTCCAAATTAGGATGAAAGATTTTTCATGATTATCTAGTTGCAGTTCTATTGGGCCAGTTTACCCTAGATAAGTCCCATAAATGAAGGTCTAAATGTCTGAAAGGAAATCTATGAAGAAATTGAATGTTGAATCTCTATTGGTAGCAGCAGCGCTCACAGGCCTCGCAGTAGGTGGTGCCAACTTGGTGAGCAAAGCTCAAGCAGGAAGCCTCGATGGCAAGATGATTGCGAAAAAAGATCACAATTCTTGCAAAGGAAAGAAAAAGGACAAGTGTAAGAGCAAAGATGGTTGCGAGCACAAGGACGATAAATCTCATGACGGTGCTGGTGACGCAGAAGGCGGCGATCACGCCGAGTAATTTCCAAACTTGTTTGTAAACGAGTCAAGGCCGACTCTAGGAAACTAGAGTCGGCTTTTTTATTTGAGGATGGATAAGAAAATGATGACGATGGATTCCAAACCCAAAAAACAGCTGGGCTGGGGTTTGGGGCTTCGATCCGAATACTACGCAGAAGTTTTGGCTTCCAAGCCAAAGGTCGATTGGTTTGAAGTCATCAGCGAAAACTTTATGGGCCTTTCTGCTGCTGGCCCAGGTCGTGGTATCAAGGTCCTTGAGGAAGTTCGTGAGCACTATCCTATCGTGCTTCATGGAGTGTCACTCTCCATTGGTAGTACGGACGCGCTCAATTTGGATTACCTCAAGCGATTGAAATCCCTTTCTCATCGCATCCAGCCTGAGTGGATCTCAGATCACCTCTGTTGGACGGGAGTGCATGGAAGAAATATGCACGACTTACTGCCGCTTCCCTATACACGGAGCACGGCTCGCCATGTTGCTGATCGCATTCAACAGGTCCAAGATTTTTTGGGTCGTCGAATCCTCCTTGAGAACGTCTCCAGCTATGTGGAATTTGAATGCTCAGAAATGTGCGAAGCTGAGTTTTTGACCGAAGTTGTGACAGCGGCGGACTGTCTCCTGCTTCTCGACGTCAATAATATTTATGTAAGCTCGAGGAATCATGGCATTGATCCGCGAGGCTACCTGGATCTCATGCCTGCTAATCGCGTCCAGCAGATTCATCTCGCAGGTCACTCCGATCACGGTACTTACGTGGTCGATACGCATGACCAAGCGGTATGTGACGATGTTTGGGACTTGTATGCCTATGCTATTCGTCGAATGGGACTAGTGAGCACGATGATTGAACGAGACGATCACTTTCCGCCTTTTCAAGAATGGTTAGATGAACTTAGCATTGCAAAAAGGATCACTGATGGAATCACTCGAAGCCACACAGAAGCAGTTTCAGGACTTCCTGGAGAATCCCGAGCTTCCTTCGTCGCACCGGCTCGGGTGGATTCGATACACTCCTGAATTTTCTCGCCTTGAACGATTTGAGGTTTATCACTTTGCCTTTCGGCAACGCCTGATCGAAGCTTTGGCTGAAGACTTTGGGAGAGTATCCAATGTCATGGGTCCGAAGCTCTTTGCCCAGGTTGCTTTGGCTTATCTAGAGAAGCATCCATCAAGAAGTCACACCCTCTCTGACTGGGGTCAGCGATTTGCGGATTTTCTTCAGGACCATTCCATTCTGCGGGACCACCCTTATTTGACTGACTTGGCCAAGCTAGATTGGGCGGAAGTGGAATCATTTTATGCCTCCGAGGAATCCAGTCCCAAGGAGTCTGAAGCTCCTATTACAACCTTTCGGAAGCCGTCCCATGTTCAATGGTTATCGAGCACCTGGGGCATCTTTGAGGTAACCCAGTCCAACCCCTTTCCCCAGCTGAAGGAAGCCACGGGGGTTGTCTATCGCAGCCCTAACGACTTGTTTTCGTACAACTTTGAGCTCGCTTTCGATGAGGCCAGGCTATTGCGGCGGCTTCACGATGGAGTGGACCTTGCCGATGCACTCAGCCGCTATGTAGAAGAAAAAGGTCCGAATCAACTGGTTACTTCAGAAACCATCTCTGCCACTTTCTGTGATTGGTCGCAAAAGGAACTCTTATTGCCAAGACTTGAATAAGCGTTTGCCAGCTATGGAGGTTGGTGTTATCAAGTTCGCTTATGAAAATTTCAACTCAGCAAGATTCTGATAAAACACAGGAAAAAGGAAGCCGCGACGGCGCAGCTGGCGGCGAAAAGAAGCGATCTTTAGGGAGATTTTCGAGAGTTCGTCCCTCGAAAGACCTCATTTTTGATTACAAAGACGTGCAAACGTTGAAGCGATTTATTTCAGAACATGGACGTATTGTTCCACGTCGGATCAGTCGACTTAACGCTCATCAGCAACGTCAATTAACGCAAGAATTGAAGCGTTCGAGACAGCTCGCTTTGATTCCATATACTGAGCGAGACTGATCATGAGAGAGACTATTTTTTTAGTATCATCTGCGGGCACCGGTTATTTCTATACGACCCAAAAAAACAAGCGTACAAGCTCTGAAAAAATCAAGCTGAAGAAGTACGACCCAATGGTTCGAAAGCACGTGGAATTTGTAGAATCCAATAAGGTATCGAAGTCCAAAAAAGGCAAGTAAGCCTCTTTAATTAAGCAAAGGTAATGTCATGAAGTCAAAATTTCGAATTAAGTCCGGCGATCAGGTAGTCGTTATCGCAGGTCGCGATAAGGGTAAGTCAGGTAAAGTCATGAAGCTTTTGCCTAAGACCGACCGCATCCTGATTGAAGGTGTCAACGTGGCAAAGCGGCACAGCAAGCCCAGCCAAAAAGACCCTCAAGGCGGAGTCGTAGAGAAGACATTGCCAGTTCATATTTCAAATGTGCTTTTGATGGACCCTAAGACTCAAAAGGGTACGCGCGTCGGTCGAAGGCTTGTCGAAGGAAAAAAGGGCGCCGCTTCTACGTGGGAGCGAATCAGTCGCAAATCCGGAACGGTTTTCGCCTAGGTTGATAGGACAGAGAGATTAAGGAAGTATTATGAAGCAGAGTTTTCATCCCGAGTACAGAGAAGTTGTTTATAAGGATATCGCTAGCGATTTTATTATCCTCACGCGATCTACAGCTCACACCAGTGAGACGATTCAGTGGGAAGACGGGAAAGAGTACCCTTTGATTTCTGTAGAAATTTCAAGCAGCTCGCATCCCTTCTTTACAGGTAAGCAGCGTTTGCTCGATTCTGAAGGTCGAGTTGAGCGTTTCAAGAAGCGATACGAAAAGCTAAAACCAGCAAAAAAGAAAAGCTAATTTAAGGAAATAATTTCATGTCACAACCAAAGAAAAAAGTTTCAAGAGGCCGTAGAGATCGTCGCCGTCATGCTGCTAATCGCGGTGTGAGTGTTGTGCTTGGTAGCGTTTGTCCAGAAACGGGTGAGTTAGTCAGATCACACGGCTTGCCTAAGAATTTTCAAGACAGCGCCTACTATAAGTCACGATTCGAAACTTCAGCTAAGGCTTAGTTTTTCTAAGATTCAGTTCTCTTTGCGAGAGAGCAATTCCAATCAGAGTAACTAGGATCGATAGACCTTCAATCCATTGAAGGCGATATCCATCTAATATAGCTTCAAATGCAAATCCCCATCCAAGCGTTAGGAGACCTAGGGCACTCGCTTTTCCGGCTGACATATAGGCGTACGAGTAGGTTCGCGCAATTTGGGCTAATGTTGAGATGATGCTAATAGCTCCCAGAAGGTACCAGGATTGCGGCACAAGTTGCCACTGTGTTTGCCAGGTTCCCTTTGCGGTCAAAAGTACGGACGTAAGAAGTAATCCAAACGTGGACATCCAGAAAATAATGACGGGAACCGTGTGAGACAAAGTTGCCTGTCGTAGTGACGTAGACGAAGCCGCAAGTAAAAGGCATCCGAGAACGCCCACTGCGATATGAGTCCACTGGTACTGTAAAAGCCCCGAACCAAACACCTGGGGTAGTAGCACCCCACATACGGAGAGAAAAACTCCAAAGGACTCAACGCGACTGAGCTTTTCGCCTAAGTGCCAGCGAGCGATGAGCAGCACCAGTAGTGGCGTAAAATTAGAAAATAACATCGCGTGAGTGACCGAGATTTGAGTGAGGTTCCAAAAAGAGCATAGGATGGTTCCGATTCCGGTCGCGCTTCTTATCCAGAGAATGCGAGATTTTGCTGAAAATGGAGAGGGAGAATGCTTCCACGCAAGGGGCGCAAGGATGAGGCTCATAAATAAAGATCGAATAAATAGCATGCCCTCAGCGCTCATTCCGCGAGGGGCGTTATGAACCAAGTACCCCATCCAACCAAAAGCAAATGTGGAGAGAAGACCCATCTGCCAGCCGATAGATCGTGAACTAAGCATTTTCATGAGTCTCTAGAGCTTATCACTCGTGTTGAGTGAGGCAAAGCTGTGTTAAAGCCTTGCCCTATGAGGCTCTTTCAGAAAGATCGTGTGCCTAAACCTCATGGCACTCAGCCATGGTCTGCTCCTGCCTCCGGTCGGTTGGAAATCGAGTTGGGTTCGGGTGTGGGCATGTTCATGATCAGGCAAGCCATGCAGAGGCCAGAGGCTACGTTTGTTGCCATTGAAAGAACGCAGGAGCGATTTGCCAAAATGAAGCATCGTTACCTGACTCATGGAAGTCCGAACAATCTCACCATCGAGCGAGCAGATGCCGTTTCTTGGATTAGCCATCATCTGGATAAACCGCGCGTGGATACCTACTATTTGCTCTACCCCAATCCCTACCCAAAGCGCTCGCAGCATCACAGAAGGTGGCATCATTTGCCCTTTATGAGCCACCTTATTCACACCTTGGACCAGAAGGGCTCCATTGTCCTTGCGACGAATGTAGCGGAATATGCGGAGGATGCCTGTGCCGCTATGACGCAGCGATGGGGACTAGAATTGAAGGAAAAGACGGATTTGACCGCACTTTTTAAGGCCCGCACTCACTTTGAAAAGAAGTACTTGAACCGTGGTGATCCGTGTGTGAATTTGGTTTTCTCACGAAAGTCGCCTTGAGGAGGTCTCCCTATGAAGCTTCGAACCCTGTTTTTTCTAGTGGTATCAGTTCTTGGATTTTCAATGTCAGCTTATTCGGCTCAAGAAATTAAAGTACGAATGGTAGCGGTAGAATTGAATGGAACGAAGTTCTGGCTTCCTTCCACCATTACCGCTCATAAGGGAGATACCTTAGTGCTTGAGGCGGTCAGTGCCGTACCTGGCAAGAACGCGGCACACGGACTGAAGATTGCAGATTTCTCCGTAGAAGAAGTCATTACGAAAGAGAAAAAAACCATCAAGATTCAACTCGATAAGGCCGGAGTATTCCCAATTACTTGTCATTTGCATCCAGCTCATATTGGCGGCCAATTGGTCGTTTTGGAATAGGCAGAAAGGTTGAAGGATGAAAGACTTAGATTCCCTTGGGCTTCGCCATCAATCAGGTCGTTTAGAAATCCTGGATCAGACGAGATTGCCAGATGAGGAAGTCTGGATAGAAGTACCTCATCCAGAGGTGATGATCGAATGTATCAAGCGGCTGGCCGTAAGAGGGGCGCCCCTAATTGGTGCCGCTGCAGCCATTACGCTCGCGCGATTTGCGGAGGACGGAGCTTCACCCGTCGCCTTTTTTGAAATAGCCAAGCGCCTTCGAGAAGCAAGGCCGACTGCAGTAAATCTCATGTGGGCTGTGGATCGAGTTGCATTCAGCGGAAATGACTTCACCGTAAAAGAAGTAGTAGCGCAGGCCGAAGAGATTTTTGATGAGGACGTGGCTGAGTGTGAGTGGATGGCCGAAAAGGGCGCAGCTTTGATTCAGGATGGAGACGGAGTCCTCACCCACTGCAACTCCGGCGGACTAGCAACTTGTGGAATCGGGACAGCGTTGGGAGTCATCAAGAGGGCTCACCAAAAAGGTAAAGCTATTCATGTCTATGTGGATGAAACGCGTCCACTCCTTCAGGGTGCGAGGCTCACTGCGTGGGAACTCACAAAGGCTGGAATACCAATGACGCTTCTTTGCGACAATATGGCTGCGCATCTTATGAGTCTCAAGAAAGTACAGAAGATATTTGTTGGAGCAGACCGCGTAGCCAGGAACGGGGACGCTGCTAATAAGATAGGTACCTATGGTTTGGCAATTGCAGCCAAGTACCATCAGATTCCATTCTATGTTGTGGCTCCTACTTCCACTCGCGACAATTCAATAGAGACTGGCTTAGGAATTCCCATTGAATTGAGGAAAGAGTCGGAAGTTCAACTCGGGCCTAATCGGACCAGCTTTCCTGCCTGGAACCCTGCTTTTGATGTAACCCCTCGATCCCTCATTACAGATTTGATCATGCCGAAGGAGTGTTAATGCGGGTGGTAGGGTGGCAAAATAAGTGGCGACTCCAGCAGGAATCGAACCTGCAACCCCCAGCTTAGAAGGCTGGTGCTCTATCCAGTTGAGCTATGGAGTCGTAATGGCCTTTAGATACAACACTTTTTGCCCAGATTGTCCAAAAAATCGCCCTATTGGTACAATCTAATGGATGCCGATTTACGAATACTGGTGCTTCCAGTGTCAGCATGAGTTTGAGGTCATAAAAGGCCTAAAGGAATCCTCGCCGGGCCCCTGTCCTCAATGCGGCAGTAAGAACCTGAAAAAAAAGGTATCTGTATTTTCTACCCAAGGTCGAGGTGATGTTCGGGAGCATACCCTCCATGGTTGCCATGAGCATCATGTCACAGGCGGAGATCATTCTGACCATGACCACTCACACGACGCTGAGGTGGGCCATCCACCGGGTAAGAAGAGTGCCTAAAGGCAGCTCGACCTAGGATGTTGGCTTGTGCCTACGCATAATTTGCGCTAAATCTGACAGACGTACCCTTCAGAAAGTGCACGCGTGGTGAAATTGGCAGACACGCTGGCCTTAGAAGCCAGTGCCGTAAGGCGTGGGGGTTCAAGTCCCTCCGCGTGCACCAATTCGATCGGAGATTCATCCATGCGCAATTTCATTGCTCCTTTTCGTATTTGCTTTTTGCACAACGCAGTCTCCCGAAATAGCGTAGGGTCTTGCGGTTCTTTTTTGGCAATGTGGGATTCCTTAATTTACTTTCAAAAGAAATAAGCTCGGTGGTGGGTGATGGATTTTAGTAAAGCAGGTCACACCATCGTCTTGAGTGATGTGCATCTGTCTGAGGCAGAGTTGCCAAAGATTGGAAATCCACTTTGGAAGAAATTTAAAAGATCTCGGTATTTTATTGATCAGGGCTTTTCGAGGCTACTGACTCATCTTCAGAGAAAGATTGGTGATAATTTCGAGCTGGTCCTGAATGGCGATATTTTTGATTTTGATTCGGTAATGGCTTTTCCAACGCGACCCAAATTCAATATTGGATGGCTTGAGCGACTGCGAGGACTGAATTCCGAGGAAGAGAAATCAAGATTTAAAATCCGCACAATTTTGAGCGATCATCCGGTCTTTGTTCAAGCTTTGCGGAAATTTATTCTGGACGGTAACCGAGTTATTTTTGTCATAGGCAATCATGACATTGAAATGTACTGGGATTCTGTTCAGAAAGACATTCGCGATGCCATTGGACTTCCTGAAGACAAGCAAGAAGGGCTGCGGTTCTGTGAATGGTTCTATCTCAGCAATCAAGATACGCTGATTGAACATGGCAATCAGTATGATGACTATTGTCTTTGTCAGAACCCGCTTCATCCCTTAGTTCGTAAGGGTGGAAAGTACTTGGTCCGTATTCCCTTCGGTAATGCTGCTGGAAAATACATCCTCAATGGTATGGGGATGATGAATCCTCACGTTGACTCTACTTTTATTAAATCGTCGTTTACAGAATACGTCGTATTTTTCTTTAAATACGTATTGAGGTACGAACCTTTTTTAATCTGGTCTTGGTTTTGGGGAGCAATGGCTACACTTCTTTCATCTTTAACTGATGGCGTACTGCCAGCTCTGAAGGATCCTCTGACGGTTGAGCATCGTGTAAAAGACGTTGCAGATCGGGCCAATGCGAGTCCAGAAATAGTTCGGTCCTTGCGTGAGCTGCACGTGCACCCGGCAATTTTTAATCCGCTGAGGATTATGCAGGAATTGTGGCTGGATCGGGCACTACTATTTCTATTGATTGTCACGGCGTCGTTTCAGGTTTTTTCACTCGTCAATGTCTTCGTGCATATTTCAATGTGGTGGATGACGATTCCATTGCTCTTGGGTATGCCGGCTTTTCTGTTTTATGCGCGTTCCGTTCAGTCAGATATTTTTAAGATTGAAAGAACGTTGGTGGAGCATGCTCCGCTGGCTGCCAAAATAGTCAAAGTTAGACGGGTAATCATGGGACATACGCATCGAGAATTCCATACCCATGTTCAGGATGTTGAGCTGATTAACACGGGGACGTGGTCCCCTGCCTTTGAAGATCCTGAGTGTCTAAAGAAGTATGGAAGAACTTGCTTTGCTTGGATCAGACCAGACGAGAATCAGCGCAGGACGTGTACCCTTTACGAATGGCAAGATCCTGATTGCGCAATCATCGCGCCTGAAATATTTCAATTCCAAAAAAATTATGGAGTCTCCACATGAGTGAAGAATTGTTTGATATCAGCATAAAGGACATCGAAAAGGCTAGGAAAGTGCTTCAGCAGTACTTTCAACCTAGTCCGTTATTGCGGAGTGATAAATTGTCTATCCGAATGGGATGCGAAGTCTATCTCAAGCTTGAAAATTTTCTACCTATTGGTTCCTTTAAAATTCGAGGAGCGCTCTATAAAATAAGTCAGCTCTCCGATGATGAGAGAAAACGTGGAATTATCGCGGCAAGCTTAGGCAATCACGCTCAAGGAGTGGCGTGGGCCTCTAAGAAAATGAAAACAGAGGCACTCATTGTAATGCCGAAGGAAGCTCCGCATACCAAAATTCATAAAACTCGAAAATTGGGAGCGCAGGTTCATTTAGAAGGAAACAATTACAACGAAGCCAATCGTGTAGCCAAGCGAATGGCAGAAGAGCGCGGTGCGATTTATGTCCCGGCTTACCTTGATCCTATGGTCATAGCTGGACAAGGAACGGTGGGACTTGAGATAATGGATCAACTCACAGACGCCGATGTGGTGATAGGGCCTGTCGGTGGTGGTGGATTGATGTCCGGAGTTTCGATTGCGATTAAGAGCCTCAGTAAAAAAACTAAAGTTATCGCCTGCCAGGCAAGCGGTTGCTCCTCTATGGTGGATTCCGTAAAAAAGGGAATTGCCATCAAAATCGACCAGTCCCGAACCTTTGCCGATGGGATATCAGTTCCAGAAGCATCGTCGACTATGTTGGCTTTGCTTCAACCCAATGTTGATACCTTTGCTTCTGCAGAAGATGACGAAATAGCAAGTGCACTTCTGGCATTGATGGAGGATGCGAAAATTGTGGCGGAAGGTGCGGGAGCACTACCCTTAGCGATCTTAGAGAAAATGAAAGATGATTTGGCAGGTAAGAAAGTAGTACTGATTATTTCCGGTGGAAATATTGATGTGAATCTCCTTGCAAGGATCATCGATCAAGGATTGATGGAAAGTGGTCGCCGCCTTCGTATCAGTGTCATTATCAGTGATAAACCAGGATCTCTTTACCAGCTCACCCATCTTATTGCCCAACAAGGTGCAAGTGTGATTCAGGCAATTCACGATCGAAACGAGCCATCCACTATGCTCGACGAAACGACTGTTCATCTTACCCTCGAAACGAGGGGCGTCGAACATAGCAAAGAAATTATACGCGAACTTGAAAAGTCATTGCGCCAAGTAGAAGTTCGATCTAATCCCTGGCGCTAAGTCGTCAATCTTTTGACTATCGCTTACTCAATTGGAGCTCTGCACTTCTGGGGAGAACCATTGTTCTGGATTTAAGAAATTTTTCATATAAAATATTTTTACTGAGAATCAAGGACGGTTTTCGGGTCGGGAGATTTAGTGGGAAGAAGGATTCTTCTCCTAGTTGGGATTCTATTATTAACTGGATGCGGTTCAAAAAAGGAATCGCCGCTCAGTACTGATTGCAAAACCTCCAACTTAAGTTTAGTGGCACCAACCACTGGGTCTGCACTCGTCTATCATATTGATCCTGCTTATGCAGCTGGCCTGCCCCTTCTTTCACCTTATTCAAAGGACCTGGATACTTATCGCAGTGAAGTGTCACTCGCAGACCTGACTGGAAAAGGCATCTTAGAAGGTCGATACACTTCCGTAGTGAATGGCCGTCTCTGTGGTGGAAACTTCTACGCCTTCGACCCACAGAATAAATTTCAGTACCTATCAAAGCAGCCTGAATTTCAAGAAGCCATGTCGTATCACGTAGCACATTCTTATAGAAGCTATGCGGATAGCTTTGGGTATCAGGCAAATGTCCAGTATCCTGCTCGAGTCATCGCGCATTGTATGTTGCAGGACAATGCGTTTTATTCACGCTCACGGCGCAGTTCTGGTGGATTTTTTGAGACGGTTTGCCTAGGTGACTCGGCGAGTACTCTTGGGGCTTCCTATGCCGACGATAGTACGGTGGTTGTTCATGAACTTCAGCACGGCAATACGCTGAATACTTACTCTACGAGTTACGACCTCAATCAGTTTTTTTATGATGAAGCTGGAAGTATCAATGAAGCGGTCTCGGACGCACTTGCACTTATTTTCTTAGATGAACCCGCCGTACCAACTGGATTGGATGTTCGTACCTTCAGCCGCTGGGCATTGGGAAATTTCTTTGGTGGATATGACGGTCGCAGAGGATTACAGCGCTGTCCCGCCTATGATCCCGGATACCCAGACTGTGCGCATTTTAGCAGGGAGCCATCCGGATTTTCTGCAGTATCCAATCACATTAGCTATTCCTATCCCGATGGAATGGGGTGGCCCTATGGAAATAACTACTACGGTCCTTCTTTTTTGAAGAATGCATTTCTTAGCTATGAATCTCAGGAAGAAATTCATAATACCGGAATATTTTTTGCAGGGGCAATTTGGGATGTCTACCAGAGTCTTTTGAGTCTATCGGGAGATCGAGATAGAGCAAAACAACTGATGTTTAAAATTGTCTTAGAGTCCCTCAAGTTACTTCCAAAGCCAACACTTGCAGACATCTCTCCGGTTACTTTTGTTGAGTTTGGCTCTACTATTGTTCAAGTAGCTCCACTTGTGGGAGCAAGCGTGCAAGAAATCGAAGAGATCAAGGGTGCACTGCTAGCGCGAGGATTGTGGGAAGTCGCACAGGCTGGGTCGAATTGGGCATCCGTGGGACCTGGAGAAAATGGGACGCCTGGTCTTTCTATAGTTGATGATGTCGGCACGCTCAAAAATTGGATTTCCAAGTTGGGCTACAGTCCTTTCTCAATTCCTCAGAGCCCACAGTCAGGGTTGAATCATCGGCTGAACTCAGGAGAAATTGTTGTCCTCTGGTTTGACATTCAAAACAATGACCCACTGACAGTGGGAAGTTTGAATATCAGTGTTACAGTGGATGGGCCTGTCCACCTACTTGGCCCTGACATCAACTATGGATCTGTCAGTGATACAGAGGCACAGGTAAGCTATTTCAAGGTCAATGGATCCAATATCCTACAGGCATTGAACTATGGGGCCGGAGCATCGTCCGTGCCGATGACCAATACCTATTTTGGTAGCAATCCTTTTTTTAGATCACGTTGGTATACAGGGATTTGGGCAAGCGTCGACAATAGTCCTGGAGCGACCGTACAGTTTCACCTCAGGATTCGTTCGAAAAATGCTCCTGCCCAAAACCTCACGATCCAGACTCAAATTCAATAATTCCAAGGAGGGAAAAGTTGAAACTGAAACTGATTATAATTGCTATGGCTTTGACTGGTTTGCTGACATGGCAGGTACGCACGGCTCCCGAGACTCGAACCGAATATCGAGATGTTCTGGCCATCCACGCTTCAGCTTCAAAGCGGGTACCTGCACTGAGGGGGCCAGCTCAAATAAATCGAAAAGAGGATCTACTACAGGAGGCCACCAAAAAGCATGGCTATCAGCTTCGGGTAGAATCCGAGACCGAGGGAGTCATTACGAAGCTCAAGGGGCAGGTTGCTGAGAGTAGCCAAGGTGGTTCAAGTTTTGATCCTAAGAACCCCGAAATGATCAGAAGCCATGCACTGGAAGTCCTCAAGGACTTCGCGGAACTACTTGGTATTGAAGAAATTAGCTCCCTCTCCCTCAAAGGCTTGGCCCCTGGGCAAAGCACAGCTCAAGTGACTTTTGAGCAGAGCAATCGGGATGCGTCCTTAGAGCCTTGGGGAAAAATAACGATGAACTTTGGACCTCGTGGCGAGCTCCTCAATCTGGATTCCAGCTATTTGCCACACGTGGAAATCAGCAATTCAAAGGTCATTGGTAGTGAAGCGGCTGTTCAAAGTGCGGAGTTATCATTGACGCGGTTTCAGAATGCTCAGCCAAGTGAGTTTCAGCAACTACCTAGTGTCGCTAAATCCATTATTTGGATCAGTCGGGTTTCAGGTGGCGTGGCTAAGGGGCATCATGCCTACCAGGTTCAAGTAGCGGGTAGACGTGTAATTGTGGATGCAGAGACTTCAAGGATTCTGAGTCAGCGAGACCAGCGATACGATTGAATGTGAATTAGATTCACGTTCTAAGTCTCGCAATAATTGACCAAAACTGATAGATCACCCCCTGGCATGAAAGTCTGGTTAGTTACCCCCCCACTATTACAAACAAACACGCCCTACCCGGCGATGCCGGTCTTGTCTGGCCATCTCAAGTCCCTTGGTCACGACCCGGTCCAATCTGATCTATCGATTGAACTGCTCCTGGCGATTTTTTCTAAAGCGGGTCTCAAGCAATTGCATGCCCTGCTCCTTCAATCAACCCATCACCAATCGCCAAGCGTCCAACACTTTGTTGCGCATTACGGCGACTATGAAGCCAGCATCGAACCAGTTATTCGGTTTCTGCAGGGTCAAGATGAAGCTTGGATCTATCGTATTGCTTCTAGAAATTTTCTGCCCGAAGGACCGCGTTTTTTGCAAATTCAAGATAGTGAATCCCTTGAATGGGCTTTTGGCCGATTGGGCGTTCGGGATCAAGCCTTACACTTTGCGAGTCTATACCTTGATGATTTAGCAGATGCCATCCGAGAAGGTGTCGACCCGGAGTTCGGATTTTCTCGCTATGCTGAGAAGTTAGCGGCCTCGGCACCTAGCTTCGATGGACTCAAAAAAGCACTTGAATCCAATGAGAGCATCATTGTCAAATTGCTGAGAGAATTGACCGTTCACCATCTCAAAGAAATTAGGCCTGATTTGGTTGCGATAACGGCCCCGTTTGCCGGCAATGTGTTCTTTGCGTTCAAAATTGCGCAAATTGTTCGAGAAACATTTCCCGGAGTGCCAATTCTTCTTGGGGGAGGATTCGTCAACACTGAACTTCGTGAACTCAAGGATGAATCAGTCTTTGATTATTTTGATTTTATCACCTTTGATGACGGGGAGCAGCCGCTTGAAGCGATTCTTAATTTTATCAATGGAAAAAGTGCGCCATCGATCCTGGTTCGGACCTTCCATAAAAGGAAAGAGGGACAAATAAATTACTGTCACACTTCCCCAAAACCGCTGACTATGAATGAGAGAGCCCTTCCAGATTACGCAGGGGTTCAATGGAATGACTACTTTTCGATGTTTGAAATGCTCAATCCGGTCAATCGGCTCTGGACCGAAGGCAGATGGATCAAGCTAACGCTTGCCCACGGTTGCTATTGGAAGAAATGCACATTTTGTGACCTTTCACTCGACTACATTGGCCGCTACGATCCCATGAAGGCAAAAAAAATCGTCGATCAAATGCTAGCTTTGTCCCTTCAGACCGGAATTACTGGGTTCCATTTCGTTGATGAGGCCGCGCCACCAGCGCTTCTGAGGGCCGTTTCTCAAGAGATTATCGATCGTGGCTGTCAGTTTAGCTGGTGGGGTAATATTCGGTTTGAAAAGACATTCACTTCAGACCTAGTAGAGCTCATGGCTCAAGCAGGTTGTATTGCGGTTACGGGTGGATTGGAGGTAGCTTCACCACGAATCCTTGCTCTCATTCAGAAGGGGGTTTCATTAGAACAGGCCGCACAAGTGACGCATTCTTTTTCAAAAGTTGGTATTTTGGTACACGCCTATCTTATGTATGGTTTTCCTTCGCAGACTTACCAAGAAGCTGCAGAGAGTTTAGAATTTGTGCGGCAGCTTTTTCTGAATGGATGTATTCATTCAGGCTTTTGGCATCGATTTTCTGCAACGGTACATAGCCCAGTGGGGCAAGATCCAGATCGGTTTCAAATCAAACTTCTGTCCTCTCCTAGCGGCAATTCTTCAAAGACTTTTTCCAAGAATGACCTTCCGTTCTTTGACCCGCAGTCCGACTGTGACTGGGATGAAGTGGGAGCGGTGCTACGATCCGCTCTCTATAACTATATGCACGGTCTCGCGTTAGACGATATGGCAGGTCGATGGTTTTATCCCAGAAAAGCTAAGGTCCGATTGCCGAAGGATTTTGTAAAAAAGGTTTTATATGAATCTCCAGAATCTTGACCACTGGACAAAGTATCAGAAGAAGAATTGTACCACCTGTTGGGCGGCATGTTGCACGATGCCGGTGGAAATGAACGCGATCGATATCATTCGATTGGGTTATGCGAGTGAAGAAGAGCTTTCCTTTTCATTGGCTGACACCGCGAAGCGATTACTAAAATCGAATTTGATTCAAGACTTCCTTCCTAAGAAACAAATATTTATTCTGGCCCAGAAGCCTAATAACGACTGCATTCATCTCAATGCCGAACGGCGATGTAGAGTTTATGAACAACGCCCAAGGGTTTGCAGAGAATTTCCTCGAATTGGTTCAAAGCCTGGATACTGTCCTCGGAAGAAGAAGTAACTTAACTTACTGGGCTTTATCTCGAAGTTACGGTAATGTCTATTGATTGTAATGATCCATAATTTTAAACTATAAACATGCCAACGCTTACACAACTATCTTATATTGTTGCGGTCGATATTCACAGGCACTTTGGAAAGGCATCCAGGGCTTGCCATGTTTCCCAACCTACACTTAGTATGCAGTTGAAGAAGGCTGAGGAGGAGTTAGGAGTAAGCATCTTTGATCGCTCGAGACAACCGATTGTGCCCACTACAAGGGGTATGATTATTATAGGGCAGGCCCGTAAAATCTTATCAGAGTTGCAGAAATTGGAAACTATTGGGAAGAGTGGTTCCGCGGAGCCGCAAGGTAGTTTTAGACTCGGAGTCATTCCGACTCTCTCGCCCTATTTGATACCGCTATTCTTGCCCTATTTTTCAAAGACCTATCCGAAAGTCGAACTCACCATCGACGAGTTAAAAACGGAAGAGATTATTTCCAGGTTGGACCTCGAGCAAATTGACGCTGGAATTCTAGTTACACCACTGGGGCAACCCTCAATCAGAGAGCAAGTACTATTTTATGAGCCTTTCTACCTCTTTGTTTCTGAGAGTCATGAATTTTTTAAGAAGAAGCGAATTAAAGAATCGGATCTATCGGCGGAGGACATCTGGCTTTTAGATGAAGGGCACTGTCTTCGTGATCAGGTAATTCAGTTATGTGGCACTACAAAAAAGCGTCGACTAATGCCAAATGTTCATTTTCAAAGTAGCAATCTTGAGACACTTAAGCGCCTTGTTGAACAAAACTCAGGTTATACGCTCCTGCCATACTTGAGCTTTATGCAAGATCGATCGTCAAAGGTTCAATCCCTCATTCGAGAATTTCTAAAGCCGATTCCTAGCAGAGAAGTGAGTATAGTCTTTGGTCGAGATCATCTTAAAGAAGAAATTAGAACGGCTATCATTGATTCAATACTGCGTGTGCTTCCGAAAGATCTTCCTAAGACGAAGCAAAATCTCGAAGTGATGCCTGTAGCACAATCAGAAGAATTGTGACTTTACTAGAATGCTACACCGGCTCCCAGCGATATCGTGGTGAGCGAAGGTTTGGTGTCGGAGATGGCCTCACCAATGGTCAACTGTGAAGCGTCCAAGCTTATCGACCATTGATAGCGTGAGCGATTAGAGCTCAATGGGTACGTCAATCCGACCGCCAATTCTCTACTAGAAAAGGATAAAGCGCTCAGACTCGATGATACGGGAGCAAATTTTAGATAAGCAGTCATAAATTTGTTTTTTGAAATGGAGAACTGACTCATCAAAAAAATCTGTGGTCCCATAGCCCTTGCTATTCCGTAACTTGAATCGGATACAAACATCCCCCAGTAATACCAACCAGGAGAAAGTTTGAAGGAGAAACGTGGTCCAGAAACAAGAGTCCAGCCGGCCCGAAGATTGATTCCGATAAACCTTGCAGCAGGATAAGTAGATGGAGTTATGCTTGACGACAAGTTGAGTAAGTTCCCAAATGCACTGAGTCCAAGATCCCACCTCTTACTTAAGTGATAAGCAACTCCTGCTTTCAGGGTAAGGGCGATGGCATTCAGGGAGACATTTCCCGCAGGTTGTTCATCACTGTATGAATAGGAAGTTATTCCCATGCCCGTGAAAAACGTCCACGTCTTATGTTTGGTTCTATCGAAGAGAATCTGATGGTATGCAGTCGCATTAGGGCGAGTAATCTTTATAATAATTGGCTTATTTCGCTTTTTACCCTTCTCCACTTTTTCTTCGTAGTGAGCCCGAAGAGTTCCTGGCTCTACTTTTCCTTTTTCGAGTACACTCATTTTCAGTTCAGCATCCGAATCATAGTACAGATCAAAGTCCAATCCGGATTTTTTATTTTTACTGCAAGTAATGCCTAGAAAGGAATAGCCCGTGGATTTCTCGGATTGAAAAGGCTTAAATTTCAGATCGATATCCGCGCATCCTTCGTCCATGCTTACTTCTGGGTTCTGAGAGCGGTTGGATATAAGCAAACCAAGTTCGGTAATTCTTCCTTCTGTCGGAATAGGATCTCGTGAGTCCCTAAACCTTAGCGTGGTACTTAGGGACGGTTCGGTGGTATCCAGCGCAATCCAGGTGTCCGCTTCTAGGATCGGGGGACTGGGAGGCGATGGCACTATTTCGGGTACATCTTTTGGGGTCGTGGCTATTTCCAGACCTCTTGGTAGACCTATCCAGGTACGAAGGTAGGGCACTCGAACGACCTCTCCGTCTTTTTTTGAAGACTTCCATTGCCACTCGCTCATTACTGGCCACTGAAAATCCAATGGCTTTCCCCGTGGACTGATCCAACGAACTTGGACGTCCGCCGCTTCGACCGTTCCGAAGGGTAGAAGCATTGTCATCCAGAGCCATCCCCAAACCATATAATGTCCTTCAAAGACCTATCGGTTTTTCTTTTTCTGAAATGAATGTCGTTTAGCAAAGAAATCAATGCCTAACTATTTCGTGGGGTCAATTCACTGACGCTTTGCCCGTGTGTTACCGTGCAGTGGGATGTGCCGGGTCAACAAATTCGCTTCATTGGCTGCCCTTTTGGGACACGCTTTTTAGGAAGCCAATCCGTAAGCTACAAAGTCAAAAAATTACCGTCAAAAATGCGTCGGTTTGAAAGTGGCGGTCGTCAAATTATTTTCGTCCGTTAACAATGCGATCCATTTGGACGGCAGTCCGAAGCTTCGACGAGTACTTCGATACTTCAATTTCTTTAAGTCGAAGTACCAAATCTCGATCGTCGTAACGAATATCTTTGGTTTCTGCATAGTTAGATAGGATTGGCTCCAAGGCATTGATCCCAAAAAAACTTATCCGTCCATCATCACCAGGTGTTCCACCTGAAAGTATTTCAGGCACGATTTCCGCATCGGCATAACAAACAAAACTTATCGCAGAGGAGTCCTTAAAAGTTATTGAAATCCAAAGCGTTCCTGAATTCTTATCTGCTTCTCGGATGCCCGCTCCGTTTATGTCATTTTGTAGAACAGATATTTCCGAAATTTCCTTAGAGAAAATGTTCAATTTAGTGAAGATCGGAAGTCTGATTAAGGCATCGCTAGTAAAAGTCAGACCTTCGGTTGACAATTCCAGACTGGCTTTACTGTTTGGACTTGTCTCCCCGCGTACCGCTTTCAGAATGG
Source organism: Bdellovibrionota bacterium (assembly GCA_963169695.1). Lineage (GTDB taxonomy): Bacteria > Bdellovibrionota > UBA1018 > UBA1018 > CAUJDS01 > CAUJDS01. The sequence goes on along the minus strand of CAUJDS010000082.1, from coordinate 15,634 downwards.
AGCTCTCCAATCTATTTGTAAAATTCTTGTACCGCAATGCTGTTGATTCGGCCTGACTCGTGGAATAGCAGCCTAAGATCGAAGTGATGACCAAAGCGAGATAGAGAAGACGTCTCATGGAAGGTGATTCCTCAGTACTTATTTCTGTTAAAAAGTCGGTTCGAGTTAGCATGTCTGATTGTAGTTGTCAAATAAGCGTGCTAACCCGTGATTCGCAGTTACCATCAGACTTTGACTCTTTAGTGAGGCCTTTTGATTAAATTATTTATAGCCCTTTGTATTTCCTTTGGGAGTGTGTCCTTTGTCTTTCCCTCCTTTGTGCTTGCGGGACCTGTTGGGTATCCTTTTGATGGATCACTCAGGGAAGGTGTTTCTTTTCAAAAATATTCACATAAAACCCGCAACTTATTTGACTATGTCTCGCCTCCGTCCTTTCAGTACGGGTCGCTAGAGCTTTGCAAGCTCCTGACTGACGGGGCTCAATTTGTGAAATCCAACTGGAAGGAAAGACTTCGCGTGGGTGATCTCTCTTCAGAATTTGGCGGCCCGCTTGCTGAGCATGTCAATCATCAAAATGGCCTTGAAGCTGATGTAGGCTTATTTGCAGAAAAGAAAAAGCCACCGGGCCATCGTGCGAAGAAGTACAACAATCGATTTCCTGAGCTATTTGTCGATCAGAAATGGACTGTCAGTGACAATCTTGATCTCCAAAAGACTTTTGAATTGATGGAATATTTCATTGAACATGCAACTGTTGAAGTCATTCTGATCTCCATGGATATCACCCGGCAGTTTATGATTCGGGATCTTCCTGGATGGAATTGGGAGCGCAAATTAAAGGTTCTACCCTATCTCGTGCATCGGCGAGGTCATACTGACCATTTTCATCTTATGCTGAAGTGTCCGCCCTCCTCAGCTGAGTGTCAAGTTAGGCCAAATTTTTGGAAAAATTTTCCTGGAACAGGATTGAAAGAACTATGCCCCGCTCAAAAGCGGGAGTGCATCCGGGAAATGACTGATATTGAATCTCAGCAATGGATGCGTTCCATTGAAACGATCATCAGCAAAAATAAATCCAAAGCCTCCAGAAAAGTTGAATTACCGGAGATGAGCCGCCATTGAGCAAGGTAAAAATATTAACGCGCTTAACTACCTTCGAAGAGGCAGGTTCCTCAATAGCGGAAGAGATCTTTCGTAGAATCATAGAGGTCTATGATCAATCGGAAGGTGATCTTATGAAGACTCTCGGGCAACGGACAACCTTAGCGAATGTTCGTGCTTTAATGCAGGCTCAACAGCTCCTTGTTGCGGAGGTTGATCGCGAAATTGTAGGATCAGTCGTCTTGTTTCCTGTCAATGCATCAACTATTGAATTTGGAATGCTGGTTTCTGATACCTCGATGAGAAAGCAAGGCATTGGTCTAGCATTGGTACGAGCGGCGGAAAATGCAGGATACTCTCGGGGATTTGCTACTATACAACTTCAGGTACTTGCTCCTCAGCACTATAAGCATCCCCACAAAGAGTTTCTCAAGGATTGGTACGCTCGCCTGGGCTATCAATTGGCAGCTGTCCAGTCACCAGAATGCTGCCACCCAGGCCTAAATGAGCTTTTGGCAGTCGATTGTGAGGTATCTCTTTGGAAAAAAGCTCTGGGTCCCCAGGACACATAGGCCTCGATCCTCGATGCAAGAGTGTGAACAATGAAGAAGTGTCTTTAAGTCAGCAACGAAAATAGAACTGCAGTTCTGCCTCACTTTGGACAAAATAGGTTCTATTTATGCCCGTACTCCACCTAAAATGTGTCTGCAAATCTCTCAAATAGGTACGACAGTGAGCTGTTTTAGCGGAAATTCGGTCCGATCCTTGCACTACCTTGGCGTATTGGTCCCATAACTACATGCGATTGCTTAGACCTAAGGTTCACAAAAAGAACCAAGTAGCTACACCTTGAGTGGAGCAATACATATTTTGCTGGTAGTGGCTATCGTACTTACTTTAGTACGCCTTTTCGGCGGTTCGCCTAGAGCACTCTAGCCAGAAGTTAGTACGAACTTACTTGTGAGACTAATCGCGTCACCATCAGCTCAAATCGATGTGATCCGGATAGTTTCACAAGTGAGTTCGTGCTTTTTTTATTTCTTGCCAAATCAAACTGTCGTAATCCTTAGGTGATGAAACACATCGGAAAATGTCACTGCGGTCGTTTGAAAGGCTCTGATGAGAGAAGGGGCAAATACTGGACACCTGCCAGGTACATCAGTGGTGCCAAGAACCAATAGGACGAATGGAAGTGAGAGAAGTCCCATTGGAATTTAAATTTCTCGCAGATTCCCATCGCAATAGGCGGAGACTCGGCAGGAGGTGGTCTTACCATGGCTGAGTCAAAGCAAAGCCGCACTTCTTTACCTTCAAGAATTTATCAGTAAGCCTTAGCATTAAGACGGATATAACTGAGTCGGAAAAAAGAATGTTCCGTCAGTTTCAGGTAATAACAGGTATATTTGCCTTATAAATTCTTTCGCCAGTTTGCCGTAGTAATGTGGAAAAGGCTCCAATACCCCCTTTGGATTGACCACCGATTCCCACTTCAAAAGGATGTCCGAATCAGGGATGAAAAGCTCGAGGAGCAATAGGTTCTTTTGACCTTTAAAGAAAGCATTTGCCGTTTTGAGTATTTGTTCTCTATTCGACAGGTGTACAAAGCCTTCAGAAGCGCGTGATGATGCCTCATAGCTTTGAGCGTCTTTCTGCGCGATCCAGGTTGTACTATCCACGATGTGATAAAGGACCTGGTTAATTAAGGGTGTGGGCAGCTTCATTTATCCGCCGATGTCGGAGCAGCCATCCCAATTTGCGATGTTATAAGGAAAGTGAATCTCCCAACAAAACTAATCCATTTCTTCATCCTCTTTGGGACTTAGCAACCCTATAGTGATTTGGCAATTCAAACGGTGGCATCCATTTTAACGCTAGTCCGGAGCGTGTCACTAGAGGGGGCTGGTAAACCCAGTTAAGTAAACTAAACTCATGAGGTCACTTCCCGAAATTTTTTTTTTAAGCCAACTCTGAATCATTTACCGAGAAAAAAGAGGGAGCTTAGTAGTAACTTTCCTGTTAATAGCCGAAGATTAATGAGATTTTCGTTAGAAGAGCTAGAGAGAAGTGCGCCCCCAAGTAGTCATCTCAACGCTACTCAGAAATTGCCTTTTCTTCAAATGCTAAAATCATGGTGAGAAATTAGTGGCCGATCTTATCGCCTTGTTTTCTTCAGACAGCTTCATGCCTCATGGACATTGTTTCTTGTGGCGCCCAGATATTTTGTGGCTCTCCGTTGGAGCAGATATTGGTATCGCACTTGCTTATTTCACCATACCGGTTGCCCTAATCCATCTTGTACACAAGAGATATGATCTAGAGTTTAATTGGATTTTTGTGATGTTCGCTCTTTTCATTCTTGCTTGCGGCGCAACGCATGTCATGGACGTTATAACTATTTGGAATCCCCTTTACGGAACTCAGGGACTGATCAAGCTATTTACGGCAGCGGTGTCACTCGTTACTGCAGTGATGTTGTGGCGGCTCATGCCGGTCTTACTTAAGTTGCCTAGCACTAATGAACTGCAACAGAAGGAGAAATCCCTAGAGGTCCTGAATGAGCAATTGCGTCATGCTAGCAAGTCAACGCTTAATCAAGTCATCGAGTCAGCACCTAATGGTCTACTGATGGTGGATCAAGATGGCAAAATAGTTCTATGCAATGCCCAGATTGAATTACTTTTTGGATATTGCCGAGCGGATTTGCTATTTCAAAAAATAGAAATCCTCGTTCCAGAAAGATTTAGTCAAATGCATCCCGCCCATAGGGCAGGCTACTTTGGCAATCCTGAGACTCGTCAAATGGGCGCTGGGCGTGAATTAACTGGATTACATAAAAATGGCACAGAATTTCCCGTTGAAATCGGATTGAATCCAATACAAACCAAGGATGGTCAATTCGTATTGGCTTCTATTGTCGATATCACCGAGCGAAAAAAAGTGGCAACAGATTTGGCGCAGGCAAAGCAATCTGCCGAAGAAGCCAGTTTTGCCAAGAGTTCTTTTTTGGCAAATATGTCTCACGAAATTAGAACTCCACTTGGCGCTGTACTAGGCTTTGCGGAATTAGTTGTTGATCCAAAGATACAGCCAGCCGAAAAGGCCATTTTTATTTCCGCAATTAAGCGCAATGGCGAGCTCCTTTCAAACATCATAAATGACATCCTCGACCTATCAAAAATCGAAGCCGGTAAAATGCAGGTTGTCACCCAGGATGTGGCCTTGAGCGAAGTTCTGACAGATACCAAGACGCTGCTTGATCTTTTGGCTAGTGAAAAGGGTATAGCCCTCAGTGTTTCCATTGAAGCTAGCGTACCAGAAATAATAAATACGGACCCGCTACGGTTGCGGCAAATCCTCATCAACATAATCGGTAATGCCATCAAGTTTACCTCAAAAGGAACAGTACGAGTTAATGTGCAGAAAGACCTTCCAGAGCATGGGAGTAATTTTCTGAGATTTGTCATTAAAGACACTGGTCGAGGCATTGGAGTGGATCAGGTAGACAAGTTATTTGCCCCATTCTCGCAGGCGGATGTAACCTCAAAACGAAATCATGGCGGAACTGGTCTCGGTCTGGTCCTATCAAAGAGGTTTGCTCGTTTGCTTGGTGGTGACGTTGTCCTTACGGAAACGCAGCTGGGCAAGGGTAGTACCTTTACGGTGATGATTGACCCAGGACCAGTTCGGTCGCACAAGTTTAAAGTTTCAGAAGAAGAAGCACCAGTCGATGGTTTTCAAGGCGAAGAACTAAGACTTAAAGGTATTAGGATACTTTTGGCTGAGGACTCTTCTGACAATCAAATATTGGTCAGTAGCCTATTGAAATTGGCGGGAGCGACAGTAGAAATTGTTTCAAATGGTAGAGAAGCCATCGAGAAAATAAAATTGAATCCATACGATATTCTTCTCATGGATTTGCAAATGCCTGTTATGGATGGCTTTGAGGCTACAAAGGAACTTCGTAAGGACGGATATCTTGGAAAAATCGTAGCACTTACCGCCCACACTCTCAGCGATAGTCGAGAGCATTGTTTGCAGAATGGATTTGACGAACATATTGGAAAGCCAGTGAAGCGTGATGTTTTGATCGAGATTATTGAACGCTCAACTAGAAAAGGCAGGATGACATAGGCCACGCTATGTTCGAGCTTTCCTATTGCTTTTGAACGGACCAATACCCTGCAATTTCAATGGCAGCCAAGTTTGCAGGCTTCTTAGGCGGGACTTACCTCCGGGCTAATTTGAGAGGAATTCATTGTCTCCAAGTACACGACGGAAAGGTGAAATAAATTAGGCGGTTTCAATTGGGGTGGAGTTTGATAGGAACAGAATGCTAAATCCACTTCGAGGAGGCCGTATGAGGTGTCTGATTTTTCTACTTTTCGCTCTCACTTATGGTGGTATTGCGTATTCAGCATTGCCTGTTGTGGGGACGTGGGAGCTGGAGTCGTTCATCCGAATTAAGGATGACGGCAAAGAAGTCCCTTGGTGCAAGAATCCTATAGGTCTTCTCACTTATACGGCAGATGGTTTCATGTCCGCAGCTATCAATTGCGCTAAAGACACGCCTCCGGATGCACCATCACAAGCTTATGGAAACCGGTTGCTCTATGCCGGAACCTATTGGATTGAGGGATTGACCACTGTTGTACACCTTGTAAAAAATTCGAGCGACCTTGCAATCATTGGAAAAAAAATGCCCCGCACTATCAAATCAATATCCAATAAAGAGCTAACCCTTGAAGGAAATGCCGCCAATGGGAACGGCAGCTTCAGAATTGTGTGGAGAAGGGCTCAGCGGGTTCTCGTCTTGGATCAAAACACTATGATGGAGATAAAAATGTCGAAACCGAAACATACCGATGAATTAGGCAATATTAACAAGAAGATTATCGCTGAAGGTGAATCTCTTCCTATTGTTCGGCTAAAGGACGGCTCGCCAGTACAGACAGGGACTGTGGCCACAATGTTGTTTAACATTAAGAAATATGATCAGGGAGAACGCGGTGAGATCGAAAAGGAGCTTGAGCTCGCAGTTCCGACGCTTATCAAAGTCGGTCTCTTTGATCTATTTCCTCCAGAGGATTGGATTAAGGGTGGTAGCGCGGGTCGCAGATTTGTGGGCGAAAAGGCGCGCGAATACCAAAGGACTAGGCAATGACAGTTTTTCTGTTCTCTTAATGAGAAGGTTCCTGAATAATTTTCTGCTCGCGGTCATACTTCAAATTGCTGCCTAAAGAATAAACGGGGTACGGCCCATTTCTTTGGAGACCAAAATGCCGGCCTTTGGGCCTAAAGGCCCGCTAAAAAGCAAATGACTCAGGCCTGAGGGCCAAAAAGGCCCGAAAGTCCGGCATTCCAGTGGACTGCCTGAGCCATGGATGATCAGGCTTGAGGGCCAAGAAGGCCCGAAAGTCCGGCAGTCCAGTGGACTGCCTGAGCCATGGATGGCTCAGGAGGACCGGATCGCCTGATTCCGTGTAGTTACCTGGGCAAGTAGCCACCAGGTAGCCATTGAATTAAGGCTAAATATAACGTCGGGTAACGTCAAGAACTAAATGTTGCTAAATTTGGCAACATCGTCTATCCTATTCTACGAATGCAACGGCGAGAATACCCGGTCAAATTGACCGTCAATGGTCGCAAAATTGAACGGGTGATCATCGATCCGCATTTTGAGCTGAAGCATTCGGACGTCAGTGACAAAGTCATTCTAGCGCTTGTTCAGAAATTGGACGGTGGTCAGTTTGAAGCCGACGACTCCAGTGGAGCCTTTGAGTATTACGTTGCTGATCAATTGGAGCTCAAAGGCAAGAAATACAAGCTGGTTTGGCTCCTGGAACAGAATGAGCTCTATATCGGCGTCGTGAATGCCTACAGGAGAAAGTGAAATGGCTTTTCCAACTCAGACCGAACTAAATCGAGCCCGGAAAAAGCTCTCTAGAGTTAAGGGAACACTCATGCTTCCCGAGCACCCTACGCCTCTGCAGAAATTCCGATGGGACCTTTGTCAAAAATTCGTTCGCTATAAACGAGAGCATGATCTGACCCTTGCAGAAATGGGCAAGATTCTCGGAGTTGACAGGGGCAAAGTGAGCAAGATCCTAAAGCATCGAATTCATGAATTTTCGACCGATCGGCTGATCGGGTACGTGCAGGCGCTTTATCCTGAGACGATGCTTAAGGTTGGGTAAGGCCCAGAAAGCAATCTATGAAGTGGTGTTCGATCCAAGAAATCAGTCAAACTGTGACCATTCCGGCGGGATACCACCTCACAGAGATGGTTCCCGGAGAAATCGACATGTTCATTCCCGAGCTTCACGCTTGGTATCCAGACATTGAAGTGGGAAGCGAAAGTCGATTTTTAACGCGCTGTTGGCAAACGCATTGGTGCGGAGATGGCGTTTTACATTTCGACTCTGAGATCGAAGGGCAATCAGGTTTTGGCTGAAAAAACGGGATACAAGTTAGTAGGGATCATTCCTGGAAACGACCGAGACTTAGTTGCGCCTGGTAATACTAAACGGGTTTTTGAAGCGGTATATGCCCAGCTGCTTATTCCAAAGTCTGACTTACACATTCCGAAGATCGAAGGGCTTACGGAGACAACTCGAGCTCTCTGGCAACATTTGTTTCCAGAAATGCCGCCTACCGATTCATGAATTCTGATGGCTTTGACTTGAGATTTCTTTCTTCCTCCGAAATCCGAGAGGCATCTCGATTGATGGCAAATGTCTACCACGCAGATCCTTCTGTGGCCGTTTTTATCCCGTTGAAAAGCGAGCCGGAACGGGCGCATCTCCTTGATCGTTACTTTCGCGAGTTGCTTTGGCTCAGTGTGAACTCTGGAAAAGTTGTCGCAGCATTTCGGGACATTGCGCTGGCAGGTCTTGCAATCTATTACCCACCCCAGACCTACCCTCAAAATATTCTACTCTCGAAACGCAGTTAGCCAAAAAGTAGCCAAATTTCAAAAACAGACATCGAGCTTCCTCGCCAAAATTTACGTAGTGATGTCAGGGATCTTGCAACGCCAGGTAACGTCCCGTAACGTGATGGCTCAGAAGGCTGTATGCCGTCCAAACTTGCCGGAGCATTAATATACATTTCGAAAAGGGACTCAAGAGTTTTCGAATCTTGGTTCTTATTTTTCTCTTTTTTGTTCATTCTAATTCTCCAAACTCTTTCGAATGGACGATAATTCAACATCATGTTTTCTAATCATGATTTCCCCGCTAAATTTTTCATCCATTGCTCGATGAGGGTAGAATTGGAAATGTCTCCATCAAATAAAATCTGTGGCACGACAGGTGAGTTATTCCCGCGAGATCGATTTCGAATTCTAAGTACTGGAAACGAGAACTGAATCATTGGATCTGAGAGAGCGGTGGGAACGGTGCTCTGCATAAAGACGGCATCGGCCGAAGTTTCTTGGCCTGCATGAACCACACCCGGAATGAGTTTAATTGCATCCAACACGCTGAGGCATGCACTTGCGCAATACATATCTGTAAGAACAAAGATTTTTCCTGAAAATTGTATTTTGTTGCCGTGGGACTTCTGCACATCCAATTCAGCGAGCTTTACTGAAATAACTTCTTTGTCCTCGTTCAGAGCTTTTCGCATTTCAGAGGCAACACGAACGAAAAAGTTGTCTGTCTTTAAAATGTTTTTGCTGGCATTTCCTAAAAGATCTTCGAAATATTTTAGATTGTCCTTCGATACTCTATATTCAAATGTTTCTTGCGAGATCTTTCGTGACTGATTTTGAATCTCATCAATATATTCCTCGCCGAAGTATCCTTTAAGTACATCCATACCCCAGGTCGAAGAGCCCCCGCCGTTTCCTCGAAGATCAATTACGAGCGATTTGTGATTTCTATGTGTTTTTGCTTCAGAAATAATATTCCCAAGATTTTGTTCGCCCATAGAATCTGGAGAAAATGTAGGAAGCGATACCCAGTGGATGTCACCGTCTAATATTTTGGCCGCTGTGGATTGTAATTTTGCGTTGTAACTCACGTCTATTTTGGGCCAGAGATCCTCGAATGAAATTGAAGTCCATTTAATCGCGTACGACTTCGCCTTACCGTCTTTTTGAAAGATGCAGATTTTGGGAAGCTGAATAAAGGGGTTAGCTGAATCTACAAAGATTCGGGGAACGAAGGTCGCGCGGTTCTTAAGGATACGTTTGTTCCCGTAAAAAGTGTAAACGTTCTCATTCAAGATCGTTTCGGGCTCACGCCCATCGCAAGAAACTAATATTGCTCCCACGGACGGCACTTGGTTTTGAACGAGCGGGTTAACCGAAGAAATCCTGATTTGATTTTTGTCAGACTGTTGTACTGCAAACCCAGGCCACCTGAACTTCATTTGCTCCTTGAAACGATCGAAGGAAGCAACTTGCACTACAAGATGTTCGTCTCTAAAGCCAAGTGCATATGCGCGCAATGTGAAATAATATCCGAAAAGTGAATCAACCTGTTCTGCTCGTCGTTTTGCGACTCTAAATCCACTTTCAAACCATTCTAAAAAATCCTTCTCAGGAGATTCCTGTAAAGTTTTGAACGCAGGATGATTGGCTTCAAGTGTAGACCTTATTTTCTGAAGGTCGTTCACAGTCTTTTCGCGCCATGTGATCTCTTTCGAAAAAGACGTGCTTGGAACTAGAAAAATGAGAGCCCAGACGATTCTCACAGAATTTTCGAGGAATTTGTTCATAACACCACCACCATGGCTTTCTATCTTTCAATCCTCTGATTTTACCAAAGGAGCCTTGGATAAGCTTCTCGTTTTCTTTTTTTGATTCGAAGTTGAGATCTTCAGCTTTCGAAGTTTGTATTTGAGAGTGGAGTAAGGAATGCCGGTCTTTTTCGAAAGTGCAGCTACCGACCCCTGACACTCAGTTAACTGTTCAGCTAAATGAACCGGATCATCTTTTTCTTTGGACCAAGAAATCTCAATAATATCGCAAAGTAGGAGTGGATTTGGACCAGAACAGAAGGCTCAGGCTTGAGGGCCAAGAAGGCCCGAAAGTCCGGCAGTCCACAGGACTGCCTGAGCCATGGATGGCTCGGAAGAGCGAAAGCTATACGAACACCTGCAACCTTCTGATTTGTTTTTACGGTTCTCTCGGGCTTTCGGCCTCAGGCAGTACAACAAGCAGATGGAACTTAAGGGCAACGTCAACTTTCAAATCTTGGGGGAGGAGAAGCTGAAAATTTCGGAATTAACCCGTTCGACGAGTCGTCGACCCAGGCATATACCTCTCCACTCTCTGGGAAGGACGGGCCAACTTCAACACGAATGGAGAGAAAAGTGAATTCCGAAAAAACTCCGATCATAGCTGTCGCAAATCAAATTCGCCAGTGGCCTACCTCGCGAAGGCGATTGAGCAAGTGCTACCTGTAGTTCAAGGCGATTGCGAGAAGGCGCAAAGTGCAGCGAAACGTGAAGCCGCCTTCAGTTATGAGCAAGAACTCAAGCAGCGAGAGGTCGCCGAATCCGAGCGTTTGGATCAAGAAGCAAATCGAAAAATATGCTGAACGGTTTCCCAACATCGAGCTGCAGGTACAGAAACTAAGCGAAATCAATTCAAAATACTTTGCTTCGTCAGTAGTTCCGAAATCACTTCTTGAAGAAAGTTGCGATTCTACGCTGGTTTGAATGCGAAGCGAACGAGGGATCGGGTTAGGCATAGAAAAAGGCATCGTTCAGTTACCGCAAGAACTACGAGAGTATTGCTTTTGTCTGAAAGAGATTGCGTATCTCTTAAAAAATCAACATCTCGATCCAGCTCCACCATTTGATTCTGAGTGGCGCCGATGCTCGGCCGGCGATCACCTTGATTTCCTACTTTACGGGTTGAACGACCTCGGTCCACTTGAGATGGTCTTTAGGGTCATTGATGATTTGAATTATAGCGGTACCATTATTTATGAGTGTTGACGGGCTCGCAATGAGTTAGGGCCTTGAAAGCCGTATTCATCTAAAATGAGCTTACAAAGTAGGCGATTTAGTTTGGTCTATATTCCTCCCTAACAAAGATGAGGTTGATCCGCTTTTCATCCGGAACTACACAACTGCCATTGAAATCGAAAGATCGAAAAAGGTAGGAGTCATATGCGCGCCACACTTTCTTATCACTTAAATTTAAATTTATATGAAGAGGCAAGCCAGAACCCGCAATGAGGACGCCATTGGCGTTAGCTGGGTGTCCATTGTAAAAGGTTTGGCGGCTCTCCTGTATCATCGCAAGACACCGCGCCATCGCCTGATTCATCAGGTCAGTACCTTCAAACTCGGTTAGATACTTTTCAAAGTTTGCGCGTGTTTGCTTGTTGATGTCATGATCGAGATATCTTAACAATGAAGCGCGAGCTAAGGCTCCCTTTTCGTCAATAGCTGGATATCTCTGGTCGATGAGTTTTCCAAATTCAAGAAGTGCAAGTTGCAATAGCCTATGCATTTTTTGATTTTCGAAGTATCGCCGGTAATCTGCTTTGGTAGCTACATCATGCTGGCCTTCACCAAATCGATCTGGGTCAAAAGACCATAGGTCCGGTGCAGTAGCATGGCCATAGAGGCTATCAAAGAACGTCGTAGCTATGGACATTAGCGACGAAGAGGCGGGTTTGCTCAACCAAAGCTCCGCCAACGCCTTTGCAAATACATCGCTTTCTTGTTCATTGAAATCTGCAATCACAATTAGGCGAATAAAATCCAATATTCCGCCGTAGCCTGACTCGTCGTTGTTGATGACGTAATCTCCGAAGTTAATTTTTCCAAGTCCACTTCGAGGCCAAAGCTCCGGCTCATAGGGTTTTAGAAATAGCAGCGTACTTCTCCAGTAAACGAGTGTGCTGCTATAATAGTCGACGACATCCTTGGGTTTTGGTCTATAACCACCCCAAGCCAGAAGCTTGAGCCCCAGGTACTTGTCCATGAAGTGTCCTGTTCCCTCATGCTTTGGTGGCCAGAGAAGCTCCGCCATTTTTCTTAAATCTCTGAGTCCACTTTGGTTAGGTCCGTCTTTGAAGTTGTAGGTGAGACTCCTATTCTGAATATCGACTTTCTCGAAACTGGGTGTATCACCTTTGGTACTAGAAACTTTCTTTTCGTTACCTGGGAAGGCGGCCGAAAGTACTTCAGCCGCAGCAATCGCCCATGTTTGTGCAAGGTACTCTTTAAGATAGACCCATCTTTGAGCTTGATCCCTTAGCTGAACAAGACCCAAGGTATCGCGTGCTGCCCTAAAGATATATATCAAATCACCTACGCGAGTAACATTTTCGACCCCCATCATTCTAGGAAAGCCGGTTAAGTCAACATCAGGGGGAATCGACTCACCTTCATAACTATCTCTACCGCCGGTTCGTTTTTGTTTTGCGGCATTATCAAGTGCTACCAAGGCGTAATTTAAAAATCGCTCTTTTGTATTCTCTCTGCTCCAGCTGCCCTTTTCCAGAATGATCATGATGGCCGTAGCGAGATTTGCGAATGTGTTCCCATCCGGACGGTAGATATTTCCAACGTCGACATGTAGGTGATAGGTCGCAGCCAATTCAGCTATTCTTGCCAAACTATTGTAATCATCAATCAGCTCTTCAATCGAAGTAGCGCCTAAATCATACCTTGTAGGAATATAGGCGCCCCAATCTTCTCCGTAGCCACTATATAACTTCATTCGTCGAATATTCTTGTTTGCCTGCAGGCTCAGGGCACCAATCAACTTGGCGCCCAAGGATGACCCAATCAACTTCTCACTCTGTTTGAGGTTGGACCTTGGATCGACCGTTCGACTGTAAGCATTTTTTGCAATAACTCCCGATGAATATAGGCGGGCATCTCGGACCGATTGGTATTGATAGGGCGCTATACCGCGACTTTTTTCATCTTCAAGAATTGATCCCGCCCGCAAAATTAGGTTTTGTTTGCCCTCACCATTTAGATGAAAAAATATGGTGGAGATTACTCTTCCAAAATTAGTCTGAGTTAGAGCGCTAGAGAGCATGCGTTGGATCGCCAAATTCAATAGTGGTAGAAAAACACTTAAATCGACGTTAAGCGAAGCACGAAATTCTTTGTTAAGACTCGCGCTGTAGAATGTACTGCCGTATTTAATGTTCAAGGATTGCGAAAGCCAGTTGCTATTACGCCCCAAAAACGATTCTAATGCTGAAACAATTGCGGTTTGATCTAAGGACAATTCTTTTAGTGCACAATTGATTGTTTCTAACGCGATGATTGGATTGGCATCCGGCTGGATGATCTTAGTAGAACTACCGACACAAGAGGTGTCTCCACCCAGTCGGCCTGATTGCAAAAGCCATCGATCCAGAATTTGTTCAATTTTGGAAGTTGCACTGGCAGTATCGGAATTTCTAACTTTCAAATACAATTTAATGTGGGCTTTTAAAATCTTGACCCTTTTCTCCAATGGTTGGTTGTGATTGTCGATGCGGATACAACTATCAATTTGGGCAATCGCTGAGTTGGAAAATATCGAAAAAATTGTCAAAAAAAATACGATAGAAGTCTTCATTACTGTCTCCCTATGCCTTTATAAGGTTGAATCCGCTCTGTTGACGCGGGTATCTAATCGCGACGAAAAATGACTGTCAAGAAATTAACGTTTTACTCCTACGGGGCAACGACAGTTCGCAGAAGTGTGCTTAATGTACAGTGATATTGCACCCAGTCGGGTAATTGTGACGTACAATTACTATGTGAAAAGTTTCGTAAACTTAGCGGGTTGATTGGGGTTCGCTGATAATTAAAATGGCTCAGAAAGTGGAATGGCATGCTAACCCGCCAAATCAGAGATGTATTTTTTGAAAATTGCCTCTGGTAATTGCTAATTTTAGTTCAAATTTCTCTCTCTTCGTTCATCGCGTTTCTCCGAAAGCCTTGCGGATAAAGTCCAGAGCGAGCTGAACGGTCGGCTTGTGTGTTCGAAAACCAAAGGGCACTAGGCGAATAACGAATCGATCGTTGATTGTGGTGCCAGAGAGTAAAATGCGGCCATCTGCATTTGCCTTAGCAAGTATCTCTTTATTGAGTGCGTTTATGGTCTCTTGTGAGGCGCCTTGTTTGACCGCGGTAAATGTCACAATGCTTGTTTGAGGTTTGGTTACGATTGCAAGGTTGGGAATGGCCTTCAATTGCTCCGTAGCCCAAAAAGTAAGTTCGAGCTTTTCTTCCATATTATTTTTAAACGGACCAATGCCGTGCAACTTCAAAGGCAGCCAAGTTTGCAGGCCTCTTAGGTTCCGGCTCAACTCCGGCCCAATCTGTGAGGGGTTCATTGTCTCCAAGTCTTCGTCGACGCTTGGAAGATAGGCGGCGTCCATTGTGTGCGCCTTCTTCAATGTTCGGATGTCTTTTACGAGTAAGGCTCCAGATCCAAATGAAGTATAGAGCGCCTTGTGAGGGTCAAACGTGATTGAATCCGCACGCTCAATTCCATTCATCAACTTTTTTCCATGGTCAGTGAGACGGAAGGCCCCGGCCCAGGCTGCGTCCACATGGAACCACATATTTTCAGTCTTGCAGATTTTAGCAAGTTCATCGAGATCGTCGATCGCTCCCGTATTCGTCGTTCCCGCATTTCCAATAATCAGAAACGGTTTCAAGTTCTGAGCCTTATCGGAGGCGATGGCATTTTTTAATTCATTGATTCTGATGCGGCATTGATCGTCAATGGAGATCAGCTTTATGCATCGTTTGGGAAAACCAGCGAGGCGCGCTGCTTTCAGCACTGAATGATGTGCCTGGTTCGAAACATACAGTGTTCCTGAGAAAAACTCTTCTGGCAATTTGTTAACTCTTGCCGTGTAAACCGCTGTAAAATTAGCGAGTGAACCGCCCGAAGTTAGAATTCCAGATGATCCCTCGGGCATCCCCATGATTTCGCAAAGCCACCTGACGACCGATTTTTCTATCTCGATAAATGCTGGTGCAAACTCATAAAGGCCAGGCCACCTGTTGATTGCCGCCGTGATAAAATCTGCGACCGCCGTTTCAAACATGGATCCTACGGGAATGTAGGCAAGGTAACCGGGACTTGGCAGATTGATTCCAGCGGGTAACGCCTTTTCAAAAATTGTTTTAAGTAGAGCTTCGAAGGGATTTTTTTCAGTCGGCAGCTTTTCTGAAAATAAACTTCGCAATGCCTTGGTATCGGCAGGAAAACTAACTTTCTGTTCGTTCAAGGTTCCGAAGAACTCTTCTATGTATTTCAGGGACTGTTGAGTCTGAAGCCGAATACTGTCCACACTCGGTTCCAGAGTCAAATCTGGGTTGTCTAGAAATTGGTTCATGATGCTACCATCAACTGAGAAGAGTCACAGTCCGAAAGTCCGGCAGTCCACAGGACTGCCTGAGCCATGGATGGCTCAGGAGGAGGGATTCGCCTTTCACTCCGTTCGCCTCCGGCTCACTTCGTTTTCAGGCCAGGACAATTCTCTCAGTCACGCATCCTGCGTGCCTGCCCGCGTCGAATGCTAGTCGCATTCACCGCGGTCGAGAATTC
>CAUJDS010000081.1 GCA_963169695.1 Bdellovibrionota bacterium | reverse complement strand
CACTTCTCAAAGTCTAACCGACGAAATTTTAAGCAAAGGCACCATCCAGCTTCCAACAACCCCCCCTCTTGGCTGTCATACCTTCTCATTCCCTGCAGATAGCAACTTTGCTCAATCCGTACGCAAGGGAAGGCCGAGTCCCGCTTATGCTGGCTATCGAGAAGCAACGGAAGTAAAACGACTCAGAGTAACTTTTGCGGCCTCACTAGGCAGAGAACCCGGCCGCCTACCAGATGACTTCCTACTTGATACCTCCGGAATCGGAATCACGCTTGATCCAAGCTATTCAGGTGGAGGAATATTCAATCTCTCTGCCAAGGATGTACTTAAGCATGAGGACTATCAAGTTCCACCCTTAGGCAAAGATTCAGGAGGATTGGCGCTTCCTATTCTTGCAGGAATTCGAACCAATTATACAGGCAGCGATAAGTCAATCTTCAACCTTTCCGAGGACGATTACCAGAAAAACCGCGACCCTGATGCGGGCCTACATTTCTTTGTATTTCATGCCAACCTCAGAAGTCCTGCGTTGCCGAGACCCATCGAACAAGACAAATTGAAACCAGGTTACCGAGGCGGCGACATAGAAATAGCTCGACAGGAAACCGTGGTAGCCCCATTTGCTTATTGGAGCGTTGGAGGAAACCCGCAAGGTACGGAAAAAAATACGGGCGGCGAGCCGGCCCAATATAATCTCATACCTTCGACTGCCTTTCAGACCTATTTCAATGATGAAGTCTTAGCTCCTATCGCTGTGGCGCAAACCAATTTAGTGAGTCAGCCTACCAATGGATTTTATGAACGATACGAAACTATTGGACCGAAGAAGAAACAGCAATGCAATCCCCTTCTCGCTTTCCAAGTTTCCGCCAATGCCAAAATACCTTCGGTAAACCAAGGGGCTGCTGCCGTGGCGCCAGTGAGAGTTGAGATTCCAGTTTATTTGGAGCTAGATGATCCTGAGGCAAAACTTCAAAAGATTTGGCACAAAATAAGCCAAGACAAACAATGTTTCTTTGTAGATCCAAAAAGCATCCAGGCGGGTTATTCCCATATTGCAAATCAACTCTCGAGCATTAAAAGGTCCCTTTTGGACGACCTCTTTAAAAGCCCCTCGGCCTCATGGGGATATTCAAGAGATTGGAACATCGAGGCTATTCGAGGCTCGAAGGACCTAAAAGCACAATTGGCGGCTCTATTTAAGCCTGAATATGACAACGGCACCAATTCCGCTTTCTTTAAACCTTCAGAATTCAAGCTGGCTCCAGTAAATTCCCAAACATTATCGACTCTAAAAGGATCCAACGGCAAAGTCATTTATACAAAAACGGATAAGGAATAAAAATGGAACGCATACAAAAAATCATCGCAAATTCAGGAATCATGAGCCGTCGAAAGGCTGAAGAAGCCCTTATTCAAGGAAGAGTAGAACTCAATGGCAGAGTCGTAACAAGCCTTGGGACTAAGGCATTGGTGGCCGATGAAATCCGCGTAGATGGTGAGTCAGTATCGAAGAAGCGCAAGCGCACCACTTTGGCATTTCATAAACCTGCTGAAGTCATCTGCACTAAGAAGGATCCATTTGGACGCACCTGCATTCGTGACTTCCTTCCAGCCAAACACCAAGACCTGTACCCTGTCACACGATTGGATTATCGTTCAGAAGGACTTGTCATTCTCACCAATGATGGAGAATTGGCCCAGAAATGGATGGATCGTTCTCACGAATGGGTCCGAACGTATCGTGTGCGGGTAAAAGGACAAGTTCAAGAGGCCTCAATCCGAAGGCTTCAGGCCAAGTGCCACCTTGAGGAAGGAACCTTCCAACTCAAATCCGTAAAAGTCATGCGAGAAGCACCTAAGGGCAAAACAGATATTGAGATCGAGACCACAGACTCCTATCCAGATCTCATCCAACGCATCTGTTATCGAGCCGGTCATCCTGTAATACAACTTCGCTGTGTTGGTGCAGGACCCATTGCATTGGGATCGCTTCCACGGGGCGGAGCAAGGATTGTCCCGGAAGGAATCCTACTTCAAATTCAGGAAGCTTCCGCGGTAAAGAAAAAAAAGCCAAAAAGAAGGCACTGACCTACTTTTTATCTACTTTCTTACTTTCTTTCGCCTTTTTCTGCTGAAGGTCCGTTATTTTTTCAGCAGTCTGCCGCCAGATGTCAGCCATTTCTTGAACCTCAGGCCAATCCGAAGTTGCATTCTTCCCTAGGTCATCTTTGGATGAGGTTGTTTCTTTCTCCTGACCACTAGCGGACATGGACTGAGGGTTTTTCAGAATTCCTATCACGCGCAAAATCGCCATTCGATCTGCAAAGATACTGCTTTCAAAGGTTGTAGAATACCAAATCCCCATTCTTGAGGATCCAGCGACTTTTCCCTTCATAAGGACATAACTAAAGAGGACTTTCGAGGCACTCTTATTCAATTGAATATTTTGACCTTTGGCCAGGGTTTGCAAGGTAGGATAAAGCACAGAAAGCGCATATTTTTTATCTTCAAATCCTGCTTCATTGGGAGGTATCAATTCGTTAAATCTCAATACGCCATCTGCTGATTTTCCATTTGCGCCAGGGGAATCAAACTTCAGGAAAACCCCTTCCAAATAGTAAGCTAGGATCATATAGGCTTCTGAGTCTGAGCTTTCAAATTTGCCTTCTGCTAGGTACCCGCCCCGGCGAGCGGCACTTTCGAAAACTCTTTGAAATTCCTTTTTCTTATTGGCATCCAGTCCATTGTAGTATTGAACGAGTCCCGGCAGGCCCGCCCAATGTTCTGAAAGGGCACTCGCATCATAGAACTGATCACGATAACAAGTCGCATCGATCAGCGGCAGTCCAAAGGTATCCAGCTCGAGTGGAGCACCCTTACTACAAAGTCTTGCAATTTTATCGTGGTTCAGGCGAGCACGAGACCTACCTTTTACAAGAAGGATAAATTCCTCGGTGCCTTCAAATTCGTCAAGAAACGCATCTCCGTCTCCACTCTTAGTAAAAAGTCCAGCCTCTAAAAATCGTCCCTCGGCGGAATCTCGAAACCGAGGATCAACCCATTTTAATTGGATTCCAAGCGGTCGAGTAAATTCATAGAAGTTTCGAAGCTCGTTTACTAATATCCGCTTAATTGGATGGGTTCGGGCCTCATCTTCAACATATCCCTCAGTCAGAAATAGAATGAGCTCGCGGCACCAGTTTATTTCGGATAGGCCGAAGAAAGAAAATTCACTCGGCATATTAATTGGGTCAATCGTTACGTAATCTTGATTGAGATCAAACATGGGTGCATGGCGCGCTACCATTTCCTCGAGCTCAGGGAGTCGGCCTGGCAACTTAATTAAGTAATCAAGGATATCCGTGCGTTTGATCGTTACACCAAAAAGTTCGCGTTCGTCGCCCTTTGCCGCTTTTAAGAACAACTCCGCCAGCACTTCCTGCCTGCGCTGCCACTGATGAAAGGCTTTTTCTATTACCCTCAAGGACTCTATGGAGATCCCAGTCACGTCCTTAGGCTCAATTGTTGAATGTCTGACCCTCAATATCTGCCGTGTCGCGTCCACCAAGGTTTCGTAGACAGTTTCTGGAGTTAATCCTTCTGGCAGCCACCCTGCTTTAGCAATTGCAGCAAGGAGGGTTTTCATTTTTTCGAATGAGAGGACTCGCTGTCCCCAGCGATCGGGATCTTGTTGCTCGATTATTTTTTCAAAAAACTGAAAGAAGTTGTTCGCCAAATTGGTAAAAAAATGTAGTCCCTCTCCGTAGGTCCAATGTTTGAAGTGGCCGCTGAAAAGGTGTTGCACTCCTAGATAAAGTCGGATGGCTTCATCACTGGATTCAAAAAGTGTTTTCCATTTTTCTTTCTCAATCTCGTTGGATTTCCCGCCAAGAAGTGCGCCCTTAAAGGCTCGAATCAAATCAGCATTACTCTTCAAAAAGGTAATCCAATTGCCTGTCGGGGGAGCTTCAACCAGGTCGGAGAGTGATTTGACAATAAGTTCAAAGTCTTCAAATGCATAGGTGGTGGCACTCGTCTCAACGAGGGATCCACCAATTTTCAAAAGCTTTCCATAAGCTTGACTTGCCTGATCGACCCACTGTGGATCTTCAAAACCTGGATTCGAGGCCTTCAAAGGAAAGAAGTCCGCGACCTCCAAGAAGGGGCCTCGTATTGCCTGAAGCATGGTCTGAAACTGACGAATTTCCTCGCGATGAATTTTGTTTCGCGTCCCACCCACTACGGCAACCTTTAGTCCCATCGCTGCACTGACAAAGTTCTCAACATCGAGCGACTGAGGGAGTAATAAACTGTCCACTAATGCCCTCAAAAGAACAGTGAGTGAATCAGCTGTCACCCCACTGGTTCCAAGGGTTGCATCCGCCAAGTAGTTTTCGGCGTGATTGTCCGCAGCCCGTAGGAGGATAGATAATCCTTCTTCCACTCCTGTTAGGATGAGTTCCCATTGTCGGCGTTCCACTCCCTTGCCATTCGGATTGGGTGCTGAATCGGTCTTTTCTTTTTCATGGCTTAAGTAGCTGACAAACAACTGAAGGGAATAAAGCCTCGCTCCCATCTTAATGAGTTCTTTCCATTGGTCTTGGCGTACGGCATTGATTCCGTCTCCAACAAAGACCAATTTCAGACCCTGAAAGACCTTAATGTGAGAAAGAAAATAACGCGGACCAGTGCCGGAATCTCCGTTTTCGTAGACCTCAGATACCGCACCTAACAAGAGCTTGAAATCGTCCAAAGAATAGGATTTGGCACTAGAGGAAAGGGTAGTTCCAACGATTTCACCTGCGGCTTCCAACGCACGTCCTGCGCTCCTTATTTCTTCTAAGGACATTGTTTTTGCACGTTCCATCGTGAGGGGCATAAAAGAAGCCATGGCTCTGGCGGGAATCTTCAGGGTTCGAAGAATAGTTTGAATGCGTTGTATATCCGTTCGACTGAGGTGATTGGCATCCCCACCCAACAGCGCTACCTTAAGGCTCATCAGGCCTGACACAAGCGTGTTCGGTAGTCGCTTCTGATCTAAGAGATAGGTTTCTAGAAACCGCTTCAGCTCATCTGGCGTATAATGATCTGAGATGATGTATTTGGTAGTTTTGGCGTCTCGGCTTTCTCCTCGGACATGATCCATAAAAAAGGAGAGCGCATTAACACCGCAATCTAAGACTGCTTCAACATCTTTTGAATTTTGCTCAACTTCCTGACTATCTTGAACTGATCTTCCTTTAAAGTAGTTACGTATTTTTGCATCAAACTGATTGAGACATCCCAGGGAATTGGTAAGATTAAGCCCATTTTGTTTTGGCGCTCCACCTTCTTTAAAATATCCACACCCGAGCTGTGAAAAAGACAGTGCAATAGTCACTGCAATTATCCAAAAAATGCTCTTAAAACGCATAAGAGATTTCCCCCCGAACTCGATCGGTCTGGCGTATCCTAGAGAGCCAGTTGGTGCCTCCAGTTTCTGCCATACTGCTATCCGCACTTGGCCCCACTCCAATAAGGTCGTATCCCAAATTCAGTTTCCAATTTTTTTCGGGGCGATAGCCCAACTCGCCTGACCAGATCATTCCCGTGAGTGGAAAGTCATAGGTAATCTTTTGCCCGAAGGCCCATTGGGAGGAGGGAGATTCATACTCCCAACTCAATCGGACCGCCTCGCGATAGGGATATCGAATTTCAAAAAGGCTATGCGCGCCAGTGACAATGAAGGGAGAACCCGAATCAGGCTCCGATCCGCCCCAGCGTTTTAGGTAGGACCCTGTCCAGGTCATTCTTCCCCTTCCAAACGGGTTGTACTGAACATGGCCAGCCAAACTTGCCATCAAAGCCTGGGACACTTCTTGGTTGACGTGAATGGGAATCCTAGACTCCTGAACCGGAAAATCCCCCAGGAACATAAGTTCAGAACCCCATATTCCACTTTCATAGCCCCCTTCAAGGGTCGCAACGTGATGGTAGATAAATCGCGGATAAACATTAACCCGTAGTTCCTTCTCGCCACCAGCGACACTGAAAGGATCGTAGCTCAGCAAAGGTTGATTGTAGGGTTTATAGCCATACGCTGCCCTACCCCAAGGTCCACGCTCCCTTCCAATTCGGACCAATGCACCCGCACCCGCCTTCAAAATAATGTCTTCAACGATGTTGGGTTTATTCAGCGTGTACCGGACTGGGACTGGATTAGATTCTTTTAATAACGCCTGATTGGGCGGAATCAGGTCATAGGGATTAGAGGAGGTCACTTTTCCCGAATTGGGATCAATATTGTAGTCAGACCCTTGCTCAGGAACAAAAATAGGCGACAAATAAGCCACTACTTCAAGTCCCGGAATCTTACGAGAATAGAAGACACCCGATAACCCCATTTCCTCAATCGCCAAGTTGTCCCATCGAGACCGCGGTTGCCAAACTCCAAGGCCCCAAGAGCTATCCAATCGGCTCCATTCTTGAAGCCTTCGTCCTATCGTGAGCTGATTTTCGGACCAGTGACGGGAAGAAGCGATATAGCTTTCTCGAATCAAGAAGTAGCTATTCTTAAGTCCACGAGTCGAAAAAAAAGCGTCTACGTCAACGCCCCCTTCAAAACGCTCTCCAACAAATTCCTTATGAGCGCCAATCTTTAAGCCCGGGATAATTGAAGGCTTGCCGTTCGTTGATAGCTCATCTGCCTCTAAATAATTATAGGATCGAATGGCAAGTTCGAGTGGAGATGGACCTAGAACTTCAGATTGAGCGACCCAGGCACCTGCGAGAGGAGTAAGCCAAAGGGTTACGGTCAGGATCCATAAAAAGAACCTCAATCCTGGGAACACCTTGGAGGAATAACATTCCCAACTAAGGGAAGCAATCGGCCAGGAAGCCAAGCAATACACTAATTAAGTTTAGAGTTCTAAGCCAACTAGGCTTAGGAAGCGGCCTTCGTATGACGCGTCTTAAAAGCCTTCTGCTTTGAAGCAGATCTTTTACTCTTGGCGTCAAAATAGGCTTTGGCAAACTCAGTATCCTGAGCAAGACGGATCTTTCTTCGCTTACGCGCGATACTTCGCAGCGTTCGGCGTCCTAATTTAGCTCGGTCTGGAATTGGGGGGAAAAAAGGAGCTTTTTTGGTCGAGGTTTCAGCCGCGGGAGCGGTTGCATCGGTTGCCGTTGAATTCGTAGTTTCACTCATAAGCCCCTTAGAAATCACCATTTTAAGTAGATTTCAAGCGTTATTTATTGTTCGGGCCGGCCTGGGTTGATTTCGCAGGTTGAACGCGCTAGTTTGCGGGCGGGGTACTTGATGAAAAATGGGTTGGTCTCTATCCGAGCTACCTTTTTGCCGCTTGCGCTCATCGTTCTAGCGCTCAGACTTCTATACTCTCCCTGCCTTGCCCAGGCGCCCCAGTCAGAACCGTTACCCGAGGAAACGGCTGCGACCTTTCATCTGGACGGAAAAGCTCTCACCTACCAGATTGACCAGGCCCTCTATGATCTGCACTTTGCACCAAACCAAGGTGCGCCGCGGCCTACTGACTATCTTGAATCGAAGGTCTATGAGTGGAAAGCACGCGCAGAGGTCTTTCTCGAAGCCCATCCGAATGACGGGGCGCTATTGGTCCCTGTCTACTTCCTCGAAGTCCTTCCTCGCCTGATTGAGTTGCGCGCTTCCTTCCAAATCTACCCGCAGCAGGGAACCTTGGTGCGTGACGCCTTTCGTTTCCCCGCCGCTCTCCAGAATCGACTTCGAATGCGCTTTATTCAATCGGAGGACGGGGACACCTACTCCCCTTGGCTAGTCTCCTCTGATTCCACGAGTCCTACTCACCTATTACTAAGGGCTTCGGATACTCATTACCAACGCTACGTCAACCTGGCTCTTCTACGTCGCCCTTCGCTCGACGGATATTTCAAACTCGCGAGTTACCTCCTTACTAAAGAAAAATGGGCGGCGGACGAACAGCTGCGAGTCCTACTTCCAGAAGAAACCTTTTCTGACCTCAACACTCCTCCCGAATTGATTGAGCGCATTCGTGGATTCCCTCTTCAAGATAGCGTCCGGCAGGATGTTCGGCTGGTAGAACAAGAAACTGAGTTTCGTGCTTCCCTGCTTCGGGCCGCTGAGGACGTCAAACTGGAAAAAAACCCATCCCTGATGGAGCCCATTGCATTGGCAATAGCGGACACACTCTTGTCTCAAACCCATTCCAATGCCCCGCCCCTCGAAGAGCGAAAGAAATGGCAAATCCAACTCGCTCAACTCATTCAAGAAATGGAGTCGGCCCAATTCTTGGAACAACTCAAGAAAGCCTTGGCCAATACTCCTCACCTTTTGTCTCAGACTAATTCAGAAGCGCTTCCATCTCTTCTTGCAAATCTTGTCACCCAAGCAAGGGTAGATACCGTTATTTCTTACTTAGAAAGACTTCAGGACTATCGCGAGTGCCTACCTCTGATTGAACTATCGACTCACGGCGATCTACCTTTGGATCATGTGGAATACGAAAGGGTGCGGAAGATTCAAGAAGCCATCCAAAGCGATCCCTATCTCAAGGCATTGATCGTTGCCGAAAATCATGGGCAATTGGAACGGTATCCAACCAAACTTGGACCACTTCTCGAAAAAAGAGCTGCCAAATACCTCGAACTATTTCCAGCATTGAATCTTTCTGAGTGGATCGCTGCTTCGAATACGAGCAAAGCCAAAGAGAAAAATGAGGCAAATCAACGGAGATGGAAATGGTTGTTTTCGCTCTCAAAGCGCTTTGAGGAGGAAGAAAAATCAGATGTGCCCGAACTTCGAATCTTAGTTGAAATCGCATGGAGTAAGTTACAGGGGGGCGGCGCACCAGTGGAAGCCGAGTCGATCGATCTCCTCGAGGCACTCACCACGGCCAAAGACTATGAGAGCGCGCGCGGTCTCTACCTCAATCGAATTGCGATCCTCTTGGGTCAAGAATCCGTCGAAGGTGGGTACCTAAGAATGGAACGACTTTCGTCTCTCCATCGAGCAAAGCTATTAGAGGACAATCGCAATGCTTACGTTGACCGACCAACCCCATTGGATCAGTACTTAGATCAAGAAGTTCAAAAGAAAATTCGATCCCTCGATTGGCAAATCATACAACTTGGCGTCAGCATGGGATTTCATCTAAAACCACTAGCGAATGGCCCAAGCCTCAAACAAATACTCATCCAAGCTGAAGATCGCAGAGATTATCGCAATGCTTTTCGAGAAGCACTTAAGATTGCAGTCTTTGACACGTACCGAATCCTTTTTGAAAAAATAAACTATAAAGGCCAAACCTTAGAATTGCGCCAAGTACTTGCCCCATTCGTTTCGAGTCCCGACGATTCACCGACCCCTGAAGCCATCGCCAACTCGCTATCAGCCATCCAACAAGCGGCTCATCAAATTCACGAAAAAATCCAAGCCATTCTTTCTGAAATCGCTTCTGCAAAAAATCCCAAGGAACTTGCTGCTCCACTGATGGCTTCGGCCTTTGGGAGGATGATGAGTGGACTCTATCCAGCCTATGGTCGAATCTATCGCGATTGGACGTTGCGTACGAGCGCCCAGTCCTCGCTCCAAAAACTTCAAAACCAACTTCACGGCCCGACTTTTCTTTTTTTCTTGGGTGACATAGGACTTCGAGCCATTGGATTTCTAAAAAAATCGGCAACTGGACAAGCGATCGAGTGGTTGCAGCGATTCCTAGGAAGTGGCTTCTACACCCAATCGCTCCTTCGTCCCATGCTTTGGAGTTTTCGGATCACGATGGTCCTGCGAGGCTATGATTTGCTTGGCCCACAATACGAGCTCAATGAACAAAAGAGACGCTTTTCGGAAGCGCGGGCTATGGGATCGGGTGATTTTTCTGCGAGGGATTATTTTCAAATGAAAGACGCCTACGCTAGCAGTCGATTTCACTTCCTCGTCTTAGACTTGCCACTCTTTCTCGCCACTGATTTAGTCCCGAGTGCATCCTCTGGATTACGCTACCTGAAAACGAGATCCTCATTTCGAAACTTAGGTCTAGAACCTGGGAATTTTGCATCTCTCGAGGAAGCAATTACAAACATTCGAGCAAGCACATCGACCTCTCCAGCCTATCGCGAATTAGCCGAAAATGCTTACCGTTATCTCCAAAGAATCGAATCTCTGGCAACGCTACGGAGAGTGCGATGAGGAGGATCGGCTCCCTTGTCGTACTTTTTCTTTTCGTCTGGAGCACTCTGCTCTATGCACAGGACGAAGGGCTGCTTGTTCCTAAGGACATGCTCGATCGGTATTTTCAGGCATCAAGAGACTATGCTAGTGCCCGCGATATTCATGATGAGGATGCTGCTTACGAAGCCAACCTTTCATTGCTAAGCCTTCGAAAAAAATTAGGGGATTCCTTGTTTCTATTGGAGCCAGTAGGCGCCCAACGACAGACCATCCTCGACTCCTACCAAAAAACGCTAGAACTCATTTTGGCCCATGCGGATGCTGATCCGGAAGGTACGGCCCACTTGAGAAACTACCTTCAAGTGCAGCGTTGGGAGAAGCGCTACGGCGTTTTTGATCGCAGAGTTTGGCTCCAAAAGGGCCAGTCCTACGGCGCGGCCTCCGGCATTCTCTTGGGATTGACCGCATTGAAACTGGCCACTGCAACCAAGAAAGTCCTTCTTTCTGAGAGCCTCACTATGGCGGGTCACCTACTCCCGGCATTAGGGGCCTGGTCAGGCCCGCTAGTGGGACAGCGCTTACATTCAACCAGCCAGGAAACATTTGGTTTTCCTCCCGTCATCGCCGATTGGACCGCCTATGGTGAAGCAGATGATCAGATATCCCAAGAAAAACTAATGGCATTGACGGCCGGTTGGGCCGCTTCGATGGGTACTCTGTCCGTTGCCCGTAGTGGACTTCAGTGGCTCAAAGGCAATGCTTCTTTTATCAAAGGGGCGAAGTGGAATGTAGGTGGTTTTCTGCTTGGAATTGGCATTACCCAAGCAATCGAACCGCTCTTTCAAGAAGCAATCCACTCTTACGAAGTCCAAAAGATGGATCGCGCCCTTTATCAAATTTTTCGTGATATGGAGCAAATTCGGTCCTCCACTACGCTTCCTAATCGAACTCCGGCGCAAAAAATGTCCCTCATTCAGCTGGGAGAAAAAATGGCTGAGTCCATTAGCTACCTCTATGGATTAATGGACCATCCTGTACGGGAAGCTAGCCTGGAACTTCAAACAAATCTTGTTCGAATTGAGGAAGGCTTCCAGAACACTGCTTCACACCTGATACCCCATTCGACTTCTTATCAGCGTGCCGCCTTCGATAAGGACCGGCAGATCCAAACTGCTCGCCAAGAAGGCGTGCTAAAGATCGTTAAGCTCTTAGGCACTCAAAGATTTGAGTGGCATGGATGGTATTCGCACTTTCTTATTCGGAGCCTCCTTGCCAATGAAGACAGAGCTGCTATCAGCTTACGTGGCCCCTCTGCCGAAATGTTAGCGCAGGAATACGACCGGCGCTTTGAATCCCGTTCTCAAGAAAAAGAAACCAAGATCCAATTTTTAGAAAGAATCAACCTTGAAGAAATGAAAGAACTCGCTGATGCCTTTCGAGAGTCGCTCCGCAGTGGTCAAGTTCCAACCAACCCATCAGATCTTTTGATGATGTCTGTTTGTTACCTTTCAACATTAGATGAACCTGGACTAGAGGATTCCGCGCAACAACTTTATGAGCTTCTTAAGTTGAGAGAATCACATCTTGAGGCCATGGTGCTAGAATCTACCATTCAGTTTGGCACCCTTCCAAATCAGACAGAGCGGCCTCTGAACTCTTTCGACTCGACTTCACTGGATTCTGATTGGAGCCGCTTTTTATTTCGACGGAAGTCTTACCAGTCGGCTATCCAAAAGACAGACGCCCCGCTGGATGAGTCTACCCGCGCGCGCTACCAACGCCGAATGGAAACCGAGCTTCATGCTTTTGTCGAGCGAATCATGATTGACCCCTATCAGTTCAATCTTTTCTTTCATGTAGTTGCTACTCAGGCGTTTTTGGATCCTACCCAGCGAGAAGCCTTAGGGGCTCTCGCCAATGCGGTAGACCGGAGTCCACGCTATCAAGAAATTAAAATACGCCAATTTGAATTTCATGAAAGAGATCCGGTTTTTGATTTTTCGGAAAAAATAGTGGCCGTTTACCTCCTTACTTCTCTTTTAAAAAATGGTGGAGGAGCCGTATCTAAATGGAAGTCTTTGCAGACACTTTTCGAAAAATCGGCTCAAGCATACTCCCGAACGCCCGAAATAATGCAAAGACCCATTCGTCTTTTAGAAGCGGCCTATGCAAGAACTTACGGAAAGATCCCATGGCCGAAGGCGAGAACCTTCCTCAGCATGGGGTCCCTCTCTGTACTCGGTGCAAGCAGTTGGACTTGGATTGATGCGCAGTGGCGGGTAGAATACTGTGACCCCCTCTCCCTGTTGGAAGCTGCTCAACTTTCGGTACTAACCCACTACCATGAAGAACTAGCAGCACTGACCGCGCTACTAGAATCACTGAGTCCTCGCACGCCTGAATCGGATGTTTTAGCCAAACTTGCGACCATCAAGCCCGATCGGATCAAAGAAATTCTTTACGAATCCAAAAGACTATCGGCATCCAATGCAGCTCTCATTGGAATGGTAGAATTAGGAATTGACTCGCCAGCAAGAAACTTAAGCGACAAAGTGAATGTACTTACTGCCCAGCTTTCACCGGACGGAAGAGCCCAGCTGAATAAACTTCAACAGTCGCCGTTGGCCTCTACACCAAAATAAAACTAAGCTTTGATGGTAGCCTGTCCAGGCTTCCACTCTACGGGACAGAGTCCGCCGGTTTGAAAAGCTTTCAACGTGCGATGAATTTCATCCACAGAGCGGCCCACACTGAGATTATTCACGGAAGCGTATTGCAAGATTCCTTTGGGATCGATCAAGAAGGTTCCGCGTAATGCGATGCCGGTTTCTTCAACCAAGACATTGAAAGATCGAGAAATCTTCAAGGAGGTGTCGGCCAATACTGGAAAGGTGACTTCCTTCAGATCGCGCTCATACCAATTCTTATGGGAAAATTGACTGTCGGTGCTACAGCCGAGAACTTCACATCCCGCTTCTTGAAACTTCGCATAATTTTGAGCAAAACTGCGTATCTCTGTAGGGCAAACAAAAGTAAAATCTAGTGGATAAAAGAAAAGGCAAACCCATTTTCCGCGATAGTCAGAAAGTCCAACTTCTTTAAATTCTCCGCGAACATAGGCGGTGGCGCGAAATTCTGGTGCTTGCTTTCCAACTTGAATGATCTCTGACATATTAGGTCTCCTTATTCGTAAAATGCTTCCGAATGCTATCACACTGAATCTAGGTTCCTAGCCCAAAAATACTGGTGTACGCTCTCGACGCCATGGATAAAAAAAGATTTTTTACACTCTTTGTTCTCGTTTTTATTGATCTGCTCGGATTTGGAATCATCATCCCAGTCCTTCCCTATTACGCACAATCCATGGGAGCTTCTGCGCTTCAGCTCGGAATGCTCATGGGTACTTATTCGGCAGCCCAATTTATTTTTGCTCCCCTTTGGGGAAGGTGGTCCGACTCGGTCGGCAGAAGGCCCGTTCTACTCATATGTCTCCTTGGAAATAGCGTTGCACTTGCTGCCCTGGGACGCGCAGATACCCTTGCTGGGCTTTTTGTCGCACGCACCCTTTCGGGCATCTTTGGGGCAAATATTTCTACTGCGTATGCGTTTGTATCGGATACGACAACTCCCCAAAACCGAACCAAGTATTTTGGGCTTTTGGGTGCAGCGTTCGGACTTGGATTTACGTTTGGACCGGGCATCGGTGGATTGCTCTCAAAAGTGAGTTTTTCGGCCCCAATGTACCTGGCAGCGTCACTTTCGTTTCTGGACTTTGCAGTGGGTTATTTCTGGCTAAAGGAACCGCCTGAACTCAAGCAGGTACGTCTCGCTGCTAGAAGGGAAAAAGCGTTGAGCAAGGCAGCGATCCTCCAAGTCCTGCAACACAAACCCTCTCGCGTAGGAATCCTTATCTTTTTTCTTTTCACGCTCTCGCTCACCCAAATGGAAGTGATGTTTGCTGTGTATATGGCCGCGCTCTTTGGATTTACCGCGCATTCTACTGGCTATCTGATGTTTGGATTGGGACTCATCATGGTGTTCGTTCAAGGGGGGCTCATTGGTCGAGTTTCAAAATATGTTTCCGATTCAAAAATGATACTGGCCTGTACATTAGTATGTGGATTGGCGATGGCGATTTATGGATCCACTCATCACCTCTACCTTGCGATCCTTGCACTGGCATGCCTTTCTGCCGCTCGAGGATTTTTGCAGCCCTCTCTTACAAGTCTTGTTACCAAAGAAGTGCCGGCCACTCGACGAGGCACTACCATGGGCGTTTTTCAATCGGGAAGCAGTTTGGCGCGAGTCTTAGGGCCCTTGAGTGCGGGGTGGCTCTACCAACATGTTTCTGCTGAAACACCGTTTCTCTTTGCTGCCTTGCTGTTTTTTCTTGCCTTCGTTTATGCAAGAGGCTCACTTCAGGTTATCGATTCGTAAGGACGTCCTCGACCACAGCTTTGCCGGGCTCTAATTGATCGATGGATCCGCGAAGCCAACCATCGTATTGATCTTTAAAGTGAGAAGACAGGTAGTGCCCGGATTGTCCGCCTGGAAACTGCAGGTAGCCTTTTCCCATTTCTTCTTTTCCTTGTTCAAATCCCCACCGAATCGATGCGGAGTGAAAAAAGCCTTTGTACTCCACGCCGACTTTGGGCGACCAATGATCCCCGTCAAACCCAGTGATTGGAACTCGAAAGCCCCCTGCCAAAAAATCAGGTAGAATCTTTGAAAAAGCATGCCCAATCTGCACTCGATTATGATCTCCCCAGTTCTGAGTCTCTAAATCCTCGGGCTGATCTGCCAAAGCCTTAGCTGCCTTCACTGCAGTCTTTAAAACTAATTCGGGGTAACTCGTAAACGGAGGCGTTAAAAGATGAAGAGGTTTTTGCAACCAGAGCGCCCGCAATGCCGGTGACGGATTGAACCAATCAAACATTCCCCACGTATCGCGATCCAGAAGTGGATCCTTATGCACTGCAATCCCAAGGATAGGACTGAGAAGTGAATGAACCAAAAGCGTTCTGAATTTTCGAATCAAGACATAGGATGGCAGGTCAAGGGCCACTTCTCCTTTCCATGAGGTAAGCAACTTTCGAATCTCATCAAGCCATTGGGCGTCAGCCATTCCTTGCTTCGAAAACGCTTCTGCGTCTTGAAGGGCTTCGGTCAAAATTTGATAGTAGAGATCAAACTCATGGTTCTTGCGATCGAGTTGCAAAGTGTTCATCGATTCCAAAGTCCAATCATTTTTTTCGGCCAAGACCTCTCGGATTCGAAACCCGCGCGATGGCCCAGGATAATTATTGAACCAGTCTTTCATGGGGGAATCGTTTGAAATCATTCGCTGATTGGCATTTGCTACTACACCGGAGGACGGGTTCTCTACGCCGGGTAAATCCGAGCTCGCCTGATAGCCGTCCCAACGGTGCTGCTCATCCCAGACAAAGGCCTGTTTGCCGTCGATTCCCACGCGCTTTGGAAAAACACCCACTACCTGCCAACCAAAATCACCCTCTTGGGTTGTATAGATTAAATTCTGAATAGGTCCTGTCCAACCGCGCATGGCGTCCTTGAAGGCTGAATGGCTTCGAGCTTTCATTAGGGGCGTCACGGACATTTTACTCAAAACATTGGGATCCAATGCAACCCACTTGAGGGCGAATTTTCTTTGGTTGATTTCCTGGTAGACCGGTCCGTACTCCGACCACTCGTGCTCATATTCTACGTCTTTTCCAAATCGAACCGGTAAAGTCTCTTTGAATTTTTCAATCTTGTCTCGATCCGTTAATTCAACCAGGTCCAGCGAATCTCCCGAAGCGGTCGTAAAAGTCCATGCTGCAAAGTCTGAGTGTCCAATGACAATTCCAGGCATTCCAGGTATGGCAACTCCCGTTACTTGAAAATCGGGTGACACAAGCTTTATTCGATACCAGACACTTGGAAGCATCATTGCTAAATGTGGATCACCCGCCAGGATCGGATTTCCTGACTGAGTCTTCTTCCCTGACAGGGCCCAGGCATTGCTTCCAAAAACAGGTTGGTGATCTAGACTTGCAAAACTTGGGTCTGGGAGATCCATTTTTTCTTTCCGAATATCCAAGATTTCGGGGCCAGGAATCAGAGGCAAAGATCCCGGTACTGCATCTGGAAATTGAGGACTGTCTAGGTATCCAAAATCCGAAAACAAAAACGAAAGTACGGACGGGGCACGCTTTTCAGAAGCCAGGGTTCGAATCCGCTCGGCTCCATATTGCGTGAAGAAGTCCAGCTGTTCAAAAAGAGAGAGCGCTACTAAAATAGAATCTGAGGGCTTCCAAGGCTCGGGGTGGTAGCCTAAGATTTTGGACTCAAAAGTTTCTGGGTGCTTTTGTAGGAAGGCATTGACTCCATCCGCGTAAGCCAGCATTTCTTCACGAACGGCTGGATCCAGAGATTGCTCCGCCTTTTCCGCTATGAACTGAAATCGCGCCCATCGATGCAATCGATCAAGAGAAACTAGGCCGGACCCAAGGATTTCCGAAAGCCGCCCAGAAGTAGCGCGCCTCATAAGATCCATCTGAAAAAATCGATCTCGCGCCACGATCCATCCCTGGGCTCGATAGGCGTCCAGGGTCGATTGGCTCCGAATGGTGGGAATGCCCTTGGCATCTTGGTCGATCCTTACTTCCCCCGATAATCCAGCTATCATGCCTCCACTACCAGGCTTCACCAACGTGTTGCTCCCAGCTCGTGAATACCAGTAAGCGCCCAGCACGCCAGCCAGGACAAGGACCAGAAAAAGAGATGCCAATAAAAGGACCCATTTACGAGGTGTTTTGAGACGCATGGGGCACAGATCTCACATAACTCGTTGACTTTAAATGACTATTATTGCTTTGCAGTCGTGACGCATTATGTTAAACTAACTTCATATTGTGAATCTCTGTTAATTTTTGAGACTCACTGAGAGGACCTGGCCATGAAAAGACTACTACTAACAGCAGGGCTTTTACTCACCATCGGATCTGCCGGTTGTGAAGTTTCAATGGACCAAGATGGTAAGCTCCAGGTTGTTCACACCGACATCAATCTCACAGCAAATTCAGAAATTCAGGGATCCTCCGTTGAGCCTGCGCCTGTCGAAATCAGCGATGACCCCGTGGTTTGCGACCCCCTAGGTGGTAGTGGCGGAAATGGTCAGGCAAGCAGTGGTATTCGTGGAGAACTCTATTACTTCTCCGAAGCCCTTCGTACTTCTCTTCCTAATCCCTTCTCCACACCTGTGGATTTTTTGATACAAAACGGAATCCGAATTGGCGCGACGGTCTATATGAATGACTTAAACGTACCAACTCGCCCCTTTGACCGAGGATTCGAAACTCAAGAAGGCAATTTTGTCAAAACACCTACAGGCGAAAACCTCTATGAGTACTTTGGACTCAAGCTCGAAACCCAGATCAAATTATCGCAGGTTGACCAAGCCGGATATTACCAGTTCGGTATCGTATCTGATGATGGTGTCATCGTAGATCTTGACACCGATGGACATGGTCTCGCCACTGCAATTTCAGATCCGTTTGTCCATCCCCCAAAATTTGCCTGCGGATCAAACGCCGTATATCTGGATGGATCAACTCGAATTCCAGCTCGCGTTCAGTACTTCCAAGGACCTCGCTACCACATCGCTCTTCAATTGATGTGGCGACAAGTTCCTGAATCCGAAATTCAGAACCCAGCTTTCTATAATGATGAGGCTTGCGGCAGGTTCGGCACGGGTGAGTTTCATGATTCATCTCATAATCCTCCACTCCCAATGCCTACCTACATCGGCATGCAACAAAGAGGATGGAAGCCCCTCAACTCAAATAACTACACTCGCCCAGCTCACGACCCAGGCAATCCATGTAGCAATGGCGGCAGTAGCACCGGAACGGTCGGCACTCACGGCGGCGAAACCTGCACGGGAATCGGTTGCGGCAGCGGTGGAATCGGGGTTTAATTCCCGGTTGCCATTCGCTCGATGGCAAAATCAATGGGTAGCGTCTTTGCAGCCGCACTCACCGCTCCAGATGGGTCGACCCCGACTGACTTGAGATCTGCGTCAGTTACGACCGTAGTATTTGGCCCCAGAGAAGCAACATAATGCACCACGCCCCAACGGTCATCCAAGGGCAGGCTTGCAAAAGAAGGCATACTCCCTAGACCATTCTTTAGGGTGGCAAAAATCTGGGTTGGCTTTCGTCCATTCTTCCAACCTGGCTCCTCAGTGAAATTCCTTGGTCTCGGATTGAAGGCCGAACCAGCAGGTCCATCACCCTTTCCTTGAGCGCCATGACAAGTCACGCAATTGGTTTCGAACACCGCTTTACCATGCGCCAGCAACTCGGGAGTCACCTTCCAGGGATTCGCAAACTTTGGCTGTGAACCTGACTCTGCAAAAAATGGCTGCTGGACGCGAAACGCACCTCGAAAAGCCAAATCCGAAAAGGTCAAAACCATAAAAATCGCAAAGAAAATCAGTGACGCGATAAAGATAACGCGATTTTCAAGCTTGTCGTACTTCAACCCCATAAAGAACATCGCGACTAAGCTGGCTTTGATCGTCGCCACTAACATCGCAATTGCAAAATTCAGGGCTCCGAAATTGAACTGAGCAATCCAAACGGTAATCACCGTAAGAACCATCAAAGTGATCCAAATGAAAGTCCCGGTCTTTACGGGAAGGATGAAATGGTGATGACTGCCTTCGTGATTCGACATGAAAAACCTTCCTCTAACTAATGAGATACAGAAGCGGGAATAGATAAATCCAAACCAAGTCTACAAAGTGCCAATAGAGCCCCACCATCTCTACCGGAGTATAGTAGCCAGGGCTGAACTCTCCGCGCGCCGCTCGGAGAAGGATCCAAAAGATCACTCCCATACCGATCAAAACATGGAGTCCGTGCAACCCAGTCAATGTAAAATAGAGCGAGAAAAAGATTGGTACGTTGGGGTCCGTAAATTCCTTGCCCGGACCAATCAATTCCGCCACATGAAAGTACTTCGCCGGCAAAATTCCAACATGAAACTTGTGGGAGTATTCAAAATACTTCACTACCAGAAACCCAGTGGCCAAAATCAAAGTAAAAGCCAACTGCCAAACCGTCCGCTCGCGCAGGCCCCTCTGCGCAGCATTCACAGCCAGCGCCATCGTAAAACTACTGCAAATGAGAATCAGCGTATTGAGTCCGCCCATTCTCCAATCCAGAGCATGGTGCGCTTGATGGTAGGCCTCAGGAAAAAACATCCGAAACACTGCGTAGGCCACAAAGAGAGCACTGAAGAATAGGACTTCCTGCATCAGGAAGAGCCACATTCCCTGCTTGCACGATTCAAACTCGTGCTCCGCACTCTCAAAATGATGGGCGTAGTGGTGTTCTGTTGTTGGGTGAGCCATGGACTACACTTCCTTCCGAATCAGCCCGTAGTCATAAGGACCATGGGTCACTCTGGGATTGTGATCAAAATTGTGAAACGTGGGCGGAGAAGAGCTCTCCCACTCCAGCGTAAGAGCTTGCCAAGGATTGTCTGGTGCCTTTGGGCCACTTCGCAATGCACGAAATAAATACACGGCACACCAGAGAAATCCTAAGCCAATCAGCCAGGATCCATAAGTAGAAATACGATTGAGTGTCGTAAATTCTGGAAGGTAGTCGTAATACCTTCGCGGCATACCCTGAGCGCCAAGAATAAACTGCGGGAAAAAAGTTACGTTAAACCCCAAAAATACGAGCAGCCAAGAAATACGAGCAGACCTCTCGCAATACATCCGGCCAAACATTTTCGGAAACCAGTGATGAAGTCCCGCCATAAATCCAAAGAGCGTTCCTCCAACCATGACATAATGAAAATGCGCGACCACAAAGTAAGTATCGGTGAGGTGAATATCCGTTGCAAGGGTCGCAAGAAACATTCCAGTCATACCGCCAATCGTGAAAATAAAAATAAACCCAACAGCCCACAATAAGGTTGCGGTCAGCCGAATGGAGCCTTTGTAGAGTGTTGCCACCCAACTAAATACCTTCACTCCAGTTGGAACCGCCACAAACATGGTCAATAACGAAAATACAAAGTTTGCTACTTCTGATTGACCGCTGACAAACATATGGTGGCCCCAGACCAAGAAGGCGACCAGTGCAATTCCAAAGATAGCAATGGCCATAGCTCGGTAGCCAAAGATGGGCTTCCTTGAGTAAACGGGAATGACCTCTGAGATAACGCCCATAGCAGGCAGAGCCATAATGTAAACAGCTGGATGAGAATAAAACCAAAAGAAATGCTGAAAGAGAACAGGATCTCCTCCAAGTTTTGGATCAAAGATTCCAATTCCCATGGTTCTTTCCAAAACCACTAAGAACAGCGTGATGGCTACGACAGGAGTAGCCAAGACCTGTATGATACTAGTTGCATACAGTGCCCAGACAAAAAGTGGCAAATGCATCCAAGTCTGACCCGGTGCTCGCAACTTATGTATGGTCACAATGAAATTCAATCCAGTCAAAATAGAACTAAACCCCATTACGAAAGCGCCCAAGAGGGCATAAGTCACCGCTGTGCTTGATTGTGAAGAGTAAGGGGTATAAAACGTCCAACCCGTATCAAGTCCACCCAAAAAGAGAGTGGAAGCGGCGATCAGCGCACCCAACACAAAGATATAGTAGGACAGAAGGTTCAACCGTGGGAAGGCGACATCCTTGGCCCCAAGCTGCATGGGCAGAATAAAGTTTCCAAGGGCAGCTGGAATCATGGGGATCACCACCATGAAAACCATAATGACACCGTGGTAAGTAAACATCTTATTATAGGTGTCAGCGTCGACGATCGTCCTTCCGGGCGACATCAGCTCAATTCGAACCAAAAGAGCAAAAATACCCCCGAGCAGAAACGTAAAAAGCACCGTAAAGAGGTACATCACGCCGATTCGTTTATGATCTAAGGTTGAGAGCCAGGACCAAAGTCCTTTTTCGCAATTGAGATAATTTTCACCAGGGACAGTTGCAGCGGAAGACATAAATCCTACCTCGTCACTTCAGACTTTTGATGTACGCAAGGATTGCGTTCATTTCTTCTTCTTTGATCAATCCTTTAAAAGACGGCATCGTAGGGGCAAATCCTTTCACCACTTTCTTCAACGGAAACTCTATAGATTCTCGGATGTAATTTTCATCCGCAATCACTTTGGAACCATCCGTCAGCTCGACTTCAGACTCGAAAACACCTTTGTAACTTGGACCGATTCGGGATGATCCATCCTCCGAGTGGCAAGCGATGCAACCCTTGGTTTTGGTCAGCATCTGTCCTTGCTCAACGAGAGTCGGCCGCCCGCCTGTCCCATTTGAAGCCGCTTGAGACTCCTTCACTTCATCCAATACTACGGTGAGTTTTCTACCACTGAGGAATCTTTCCCAGTTGTCTTGATCTACAGCGTACATGCTGGCAAGCATTCCAGAATGCGCCGCGCCACAATATTCTGCGCAGAATACCTGGTACCTACCTGACTCTCGCGCCTTAAACCAAATAGAAGAATACATCCCCGGCACGACATCTTTCTTTACTCGCATCGCAGGAATAAAGAAGGAATGCAGGACATCTTCTGAGGTCATAATAAGTTTTACCGGCTTATTGGCTGGCACAATGAGCTTATTGGTAAGGATTTCACCATTGGGGTACTGAAAATTCCAAAGCCACTGCTTTCCTATGACACGAATTTCAACAGCGTCCGTCGGAGCTACGATCATGTCGCGATAGACGACGTATCCCCAAACAAAAAGACCCATAACCAGCGCCGTAGGAACCAAAGTCCAAAAAAGTTCTAAGGCGTGATGGTCTTTAATCGGAACAACATCAGACTCCTTGGCGTTGCGGTACTTCCAAATAAAGAGCAACATCGCGCCAACGACAATCAATAGGAAGAAAAAGCTCATTCCCACCAAAAAATCATAGAGATGGTTCCACTGTTCGGCGACATCAGATCCTGTGGCCGGCAACGCTCCAGAATGCAGGAAATTCTTCATGCCCTAACTTCTCCTCAACTACTTCAACACCTAATCAAAACTTAGCTACTACGGTTCGGATTCCCGCCCTTGCCGTCTCCAAAACAGAAGGAGGTAGATTCCCAGAACAAGAAGCATTACCCCACTACCGGCCTGAATGAGACGCAATATTCCCAAAGAATATTTTTTCTCTTTAGGATCATAACGGTAACAGAACAATAATACTCTATCAACGATTGTTCCGATATCACCATGTCCGGCTTCCAATAACGCGAGACGCAAATCTGTTTCTAAAAATTGAATCCCATAAAGAACGCGCGAAATCAAACCTTCAGAAGTTGCCAACCAGATACCGGCGGCATGCGCATATTCTTTTTGCTTCTCATCGTAGCGATACTTAAATCCCAATTCTGCCGCCAAAGACTGAATGCTCGCTTCATCTCCGGTTAGAAAATGCCAACCCTTTGCGGCATCAGGGCGCCCGTACATTTTGAGGTAGTTTTCTTTCTTGGCACGAGCCAGCTCTGGAGTTTCGCGCGGATTGATGCTGAGAGTAACAATGTCAAACTGCTCTCCAACCGTCCAAGACAGCTTCTTCAATCCTTCCAAAAGTCCGTTCAATAGAAGGTTGCATAGGCTAGGACATTGGTAATAGACGAGGTTCAAAATAACAGGCTTCTTCTGATGAAAAAAACTAGCCAGCCCAACTTTATTTCCAGCTTCATCCCGGAAGAAGTGGCTCTCCAGGTTTAATTTTTTGCCAAGCTGGGCGTCAATTCCAATATTTTGAAGTTCAGTCGGAATTTGTCCAGGGGGTTCGTCCGGTGGACGCTGCGACGTGGCAAAGGCGCCCTCAGATAGGAATGCAAAAGCAAGCAGAAGGTGCGGGATAAATCGTGAAGACTTCATCTTGGCTGTGCGTTCAGCCTATCACACGGATTACCCCCGTCGCCAATCCGATTTTCTGGCAAGCCAAGCCATTTTCATTATGTTAGACCCGAACTCATTATGAAAGTACTCGCTTGGTGGACTGTGGCTCTCACCTACTGTCTCATGGTTTGGGGAAATACCGTCAGCGCAACGGGTTCGGGGCTTGCTTGTCCTGACTGGCCGACTTGTCACGGCACACTCCTTCCGCCCATTCGCGTGGATATTGTTTTAGAATGGGGACATCGACTACTCGCAGCACTTGCGACGGCGTTTATCCTTCTCACCATTCTTAAAGGATGGAAGGAAATTCGCAAAACAGCCTCTCTCAAAAAGCCCCTTCTCTTTCTCGTAAGTTTTATTGGAATTCAAATTCTCCTCGGAGCCATCACCGTACTTTTAAAGCTTTCGGTTATTGTGAGCAGCATTCACTTAGTCCTAGCAACCTTGCTTTTCAGTGCGCTTATTGCGGTTGCTGTTGCCACCACCTACGAGCCCATTCCTTGGGAGGGGCTTTCTAACCCGGCGGCTACAAAAAAATTACGCGCACTCTCCGTTGCCACGCTTGGTGCGCTCTTGCTTCAGTTTGCGCTGGGTGCTTTGGTGCGACATTCGGGCGCAGGACTCGCTTGCCCGCTTTTTCCTTATTGCATGGATGGAATCCTACCTAGTCCCATCACAATCCAAAATGCCCTTCACTTTTGCCATCGATGGATCGGCATTTTACTCCTCGTAGGATTTATTCAGATTCGATTCGCCGCGCGATCTTTTTCCTCCTCCAAGGGAGTCTCTCTTTGGAGTGCTGCCGTCCTTCTTCTTGCGGTACTTCAAGCTACCCTTGGAATATGGACCGTACTTTCGGGATTGAGCACCCTTGTGCGGGCTACTCATGCAGCCATTGGCTATGCTCTCTGGGGAATCACCTTCTTCGGAGTCCTTCGGACAGGAGGATTGTCTTGGATATGGAAGAAAGCCTAACTCCCACGGCAAGTCGGTGGAGCCTGTCTGTTCGATTGAGCCTCTACCGTGACTTGATAAAATTTAAGGTTTTGAATCTGGTCGTGATGATGGCCTTCCTTGGATACCTCCTTGGGCAACCTATCAATCAACCCGTGGTGATATCGCACTTTTTGGCCACGCTATTGGGCGTTTTTTTTCTTGGAGCTGGATCCTCGGTACTCAACCAGCTTCAAGAGCGATCCATTGACCAAAAAATGCCACGCACGGCTTCTCGCCCCTATGCCTCAGGACGGATCGGTCTAGCCGAAGGTATCGTGGTCATGGGCCTTTGCTTTTCATTGGGCGTTACTATCTTAGGATCTCTCAATGAAGAAACCCTTTGGTTGGGACTTCTGACCGTCCTTACTTACAATGGTTTTTACACACTTTGGTGGAAGCGCAAGTGGGCGTTCGCTGCAGTTCCTGGTGCTGTCCCTGGAGCACTCCCCATCTTGATGGGATATTCGGCGTCGAATTCAGACTGGACTTCACCTCAAGGGCTCTATGGATTTTTGATCCTCTTCTTTTGGCAGATGCCACACTTTTGGTCTCTCGCCATTCGTTACCGCGAGGACTACCGAAAGGGCGGCATTCCCACCCTTCCCGTAGTCTATGGAGTCTCGAAGACGCTCTTTCACATTACGCTTTGGACCCTAGCTTTCGTGGCCGTAGCTATTCTTGGCCAGCTCTTACTCCACGCCAGCCCTATTTATTTAATGATTGTACTTCCGGCGAGTTTTAAGCTGATTTGGGAGCTCCAGCGATTTGTAAGGCAGCCGGACGAAAAAGGATGGCTCCCCTTCTTTCTATGGATCAACTTTAGTCTTCTCATCTATTTAGCGGCCGCACTGGTTGACCGTTGGAGCCTTTTTCTACGTTAAAAATTCAAGTATCCTCTAGAGGCAGGCTCACTATTCGTGTATAAATTCATTTTGCGAATTCGCAAAAAAGAACCCACCGAATAGGGAGACCGGCTAATTATGGAATCCAATTTGATTCTCAATCAAAGAAGGACGCCTAAGGACTTCCGCTCCTCCCAAGATAGAATTCGCTCCGAAATTGAATCACGTCTCAAGTGCAGAGACGCTGATAAGAGACGGCGCCTCACCCAAATCGCATCAGAACTAGGAATCTCAGAAACGGTACTTTCCGAATATCGATCGGGTCGAAGAAAAGTTACCAGAAAAGCCTTTCAGAAATACCTCCGTCCACTTTTTCAGCCGCAAGCACTGGCGGAATTGGAAGAAACTTTTAATCGAGAAGAGAAAAATTCCTTCTTGCCAGAAGAAGGCCTCGCCCTTCACACCATTCGAGATGGCAAGCCATTACTAACTCTGGAGCAGGAATTTTTTTGCTCCGATCCTATGAGCTATTGCGTTCTCCAGATGTTTCATTTGGAAGATTTCAGGCCCTCAATGCGATGGTTTCAAAGGAGATCAGGACTCACTCTCAAAGCGCTGTCTTTTCGGTTAAAAAACCTTGAGAAACTAGGGCTCCTTGCGAAAGCAGGAGTGTTTTATGAACGAACAAGGCTTTACCCCGTTTCTCCCTCAGCAAAAGTAGCGCCAGAGGCATGGAAGCAATTCAGAAAAAATTGGTATGAAAGTATCTTGGCAAGAAATGAGGCTGGCCTCGATCAGGACACCAGGCATTTTTATAATTGGATCATTAATATTGACGTGAAGGACCTCAACACCTTTA
The DNA here is from genome assembly GCA_963169695.1 of Bdellovibrionota bacterium. Lineage (GTDB taxonomy): Bacteria > Bdellovibrionota > UBA1018 > UBA1018 > CAUJDS01 > CAUJDS01. Next base: position 33,454 of record CAUJDS010000081.1, on the reverse strand, counting down.
AGCGCGAGATAGGCCGATTCATCAAAAAAATGAATCGCTTGCAATACCTATCCGCGCCTAAAGACGTCTATCAATTGGAAGTGTCACTGTTTCCAATGACCCTTACAAAAAAAGAAGAGAAATTGATTTAATTTGGACCTCCGCAGCCCTGGCCTCCGCCACTGGGACTTGCTCCTACGCAAACCATCCAGCGAGCCATCGTCTCAGCAGCGCCGGTGATATCTACGACTTCCGTGCTAACGACATGTCCGCTCTGAGGACTTGGATAGTCGTATCCATGATCCGATGCGAAGTTAGTAATATCGGTCGCACAAGTCGTCATGGATTTTTCAAAATGACTGCAATAGCCACCGACTGTTTCGAACCAAATGGTATCTTCGTCTTCGCTTTGGGCCAGTGCGAACTGGGACAATCCCAATCCTAAAACCAAAGCCAATAAAGCGAAGCGATTGTATTTTTCTTTCATTTGAGAGCCTCCTAGTGAAGGCTGATCGAAGAAATAGAACGAAAGCTTAATTAAGATTTCTTTCTTTGGGCCTGCCGCCAGATTGACGTAAGTTGCATGCGGGCTCAGATTTAAAAATAGGGAGTGTGCAATGGAATTTATATTGGAAGATCACGGAGAGTTTTACCTAAAGATTAAGGGCCCCATACAACGATTCTACGCCACAAGCTTTTTGCCAGACCGAATATTGACGCTGAAAAATCAGCTTCAGGATCATCTTGAAGATCCTTTGGATCAGTGGGTCCTTTTGAAACAGTGGCAGGAATCTGGGCTTATCAATTTCTGGTCTGAAGACGGCATCTCTGACCCACTCGAAGGTCCCTTGCCTCTCGCACCCGAAAGTATTTCTAAAATGGGGGATGTCGATAATGCCATCCACTCATTCGCCACTAGCTCGGGCCTTTAGCTTAGGAGAAGCCGTGTGGATCTGATTCCGTCCTTCGGACTTAGCCTCATAGAGAGCTTCATCTGCACATTCAAGTACTTCATTTACACTGGGTGCATGATCCGGAAAGCCAGCAACACCAAAACTAGCGGTTACTTTTCCTAAAGGCTGGGTTGAACCATAGGGAGTTTGAATAGCTTCGATTCCTTTTCGAATTCGCTCGGCAAGAATCAAAGAGCCATGCCATGGCACTCCGGCACAAAGTACGACAAACTCTTCTCCGCCGTATCGTGCGGGCAAGTCTGTATTTCGGCACTGTGTTCGCAGCACCATTGCTACCTGCCGTAACACTTCGTCACCCGCTTTGTGTCCGTGGGTATCATTTAGCTTTTTGAAATGATCGATATCTACAAAAATCAAAGCATAGGGTGTTCCATAGCGGAAGGAGCGCTCATGCTCTTTTTCTAGTTCTGAACGAAAATGCCGATAGTTCGCAAGCTGAGTCATTTCGTCTGTCGTGGAAAGTTTTTCAAGTTTCTGATTGGCTATCTGAAGATCACTTAAATATTTTTCTGCATCGCGCTCTGCGCTTCTTTCGCGAGTTACATCTTTGATAAGAACTTGTAACACTTCGGCCGGCTGTCCTTCACCTGGCTGCAGTCGAAGACTGCATGCTGCAATCTCCATCGTTCGCTCTTTGGAATCCGATCCGAGCCAAAGCGTATCGAACCGTCGAGGATGGTACCTCCGTCGTGAGACCCTAAGCTCTTTGAGCAAAGAAACACAGGAGGAGGGAGACAAGAAGGTTTCAAGTTTCTTCCCAATGAGGGCGTCCCTCGAAAACCCAAGCACTCCCTCACATGCCTCATTGGCATCCAAGACCGTAAATTGATCTTTGTCCAATAACAGACCCGCATCGAGCATTCGCTCAAAGAGGTCTTCATAGGTAGCAAGTTTGGCGAGCCTTTTCTCAGAACCCATCGGAGACGTATCGGCCGAGATAAAAGGATAATTGAGCTAATAGGCCATTTACTTATGAGTCAATACGGATGCTTTTAATCCAACGCCTTGTGTTAAGCCAAGAGTTCGTACTATAGTCGGGACCACTATGCGTGGACCCGCAGCCTTCGAAGAGTACTACCGAGACCTTTATGGCGATCGCTGGCCACGTCTACGCGATGCGCTAGTGCGCCCGCCCGAAAAAGCAAAGATGCCGACTCCTGGCGGCAAAGTCTACGAATTGGATCCAGCATCCATTCTCACCGCAAAGTCCTTACCCATTGAGCCCCATCACCGCGTACTGGATGCTTGTGCTGCGCCTGGTGGGAAGTGTTTGATCCTAGCGCAAAGTCTTGGAAGTCAGGGAAACCTTATCGCAAACGATGTTTCTCGCCCTCGTAGACTACGATTAAAGAAGGTTCTGGATGAGCACCTCACCTCTTCTGCTCGGAATCGCATTGCGATCACGGGTTACGACGTGAGGCAGTGGTCGCAACGCGAAAAATCTAGTTTTGACCGGATCTTATTGGATGCCCCTTGCTCAAGTGAATCTCACGTACTCAGAGAAGCAACTGAGCTGCAAAAATGGTCCCCAAGCCGCTCCAAACGCCTTGCAATCGACCAATACGCCATGTTGGCCTCCTGCTTGGACCTACTGAAACCAAGCGGCATCATGATTTATTCCACCTGTTCTTTGGCTCCCCAGGAAAATGACGGTGTCTTGCAGAAGCTCTTTGATCGTCGGCAGGAAGACTTTTATTTGGATAAACTAGACTTTCCCATAGGTCGTCCAACCCAGTACGGGTGGTATTTTCTACCAGATGAAGATCGTTCGGGGCCAATGTACCTAAGCCGCATTCACCGAAAACCCTAATGCTTCAAGCTTAGGAGACTATTGATGATGATGAGAGACAGCTTCTTCCAGCCTTGGATCACCAATGGCAACCACATTGTGTTTGCTTAAGAACTTCAGCGTCAGAAATATAAAGACGCCCAAGAAGCCCATGGCTATCAAGATTTCGAATATGCCTACGCGAGGACCTTCTTGGAAAAATTCTGGCTGAACAATCCACAGAACATCTATCCATTGAGCAATAAGCATGAAGATCGCAACTTTCTTCAATCGCGCCTCGGACCGCTTTGCGCCTCGTGGAAGAAGAAAAACAAATGGCACCAAAAATTTACCAACCAGTAAGAAAATGGAGAGCCCTAGCCAACCGCTATTAAAGCGACGTAGATAATATCCCGTTTCTTCCGGCAGATTGGCGTACCAAATCAACATGAATTGAGAAAAGGCGATGTAGGCCCAGAAAACGGTAAAGGCAAACATGAACTTACCAATATCGTGGATGTGGTTGTCATTGACGAGACCATCCAAATACCCCTTTCCTTTGAGGTAGAGAGTCCCCAAGCAAAGGGCCGCCAGCGTGGAATAAAGCATTCCAGCAAACATATAGATTCCAAATATCGTACTGAACCAATAGGGATCGAGGGACATCATTTGGTCAAAAGAAGCCATCGTGAAGGTCAGTGCAAAGACAATGATGAAGATAGGAGACAAGAATCGATTACGCTCGGTGTATTGAAAATCTCCATTCGCATCTTGCGCGACTGAATTGCCGATCATTTTTCTGGCAAAGTAAATCCAGATCAAAATAGCGCCCAAATTCCTAGCCAAAAAGAAACCAGGGCTTAAGTACCCTGACTTGCCACTCAAAATGGGATCCTTTGAAACCATGGCCACGTCGGTCCAAGTATAAACATGATGAAGCCCGTAGAAGAGAACTAGCATCGTAAGCACCACAAAGGGCAGGTACCCTGAAAATGCTTCCAGGATTCTACGAATAGGCGCACTCCACATTGCGTTGGTCAGCCACTGAATCGCAGCGAAAACGATACCGCCTAAGCCCAGGGTTAAAAAGTAGAAGTGATTCAGAACAAAGGATGACCATGCACGATGCGGATCCGTGCTGAGCTGAACCAAGAAAGCTCCAAGACCTACTACAGCCATCAGTCCAGTTACTAAGGTAATGGAACTCGACATCTGGAATTTTCCTGGATTTTTTATCACTGCGCTCATGGACTTAACCTCTCTTCAAAATTTACCAATTCTTAAGCTTCTCTAAATCTTCCGGCGTAGGCTGATTGGCGCGTTGAAGGACGCGAATGTAACTGACTATCTTCCAACGATCATCCTTCAAGACTTGGCCAGCATAGGAAGGCATTAGGTTCTGCCCTTCCGTAATCACTGCGAAAATTCGACCATCGGACCAACCTCGAACTTTTTCGGACTGTAGCGTAGGCGGCCGCGGAAATTTTGGCGTTACGGGGCCGTCGCCTTCTCCTCGAATGCCATGACAAGGCATACAGAATCGATTGAACAAAACTTGTCCTCTCACCAAGACTTCTTTCTTGTGAGGAAAGGGATTTTTCAGTGCTGCGCCTGCAGCATCCGGCCTTCCGGTATAAGCATAAACTTCAAACCCTCTCGGAACCGTCCCAAAAGGAGGTGTCCGCATGGATCCTTCTTCTTGGGCTTTGTATGCAGGACTGTAGACCATTTCAGGCATATAAATGGTATTAGGCTTTTCTCTTGGTCCACAAGCACCAAAGACCCAAAGCAATGATGACAGCAAGAGCCACTGAGGGGCCACCCTAAACATCTAAAACCATCCTTCCTGATAGACTTTGCGCACATCCGTGGCACCAAGTGAGTTCAGAAGCGACTCCGCCTGTTGAAGATCACAAGGGACTCCAATCCAAATGGCAAACCGATCACGAGTAATTCCTGGATCAAACGCCGCATCCTTGAGATTCGGCAACCGATTGAGTGCAAACATCCCGAAAACTGTCGAAAGTCCTGCGAGCAATATCGTCAATTCAAACATAACCGGGACGAACGCTGGCCAGGAATTAAAAGGTTTTCCACCCACATTAAGTGGCCAATCTACCGCAGACGTCCAATACTCAAGACTAAAACCGATGGTCAGTCCAGTGATGGCTCCAACTAAGGTTATATAGGGAAGCACCGATCGCTTAATCCCCATGGCATCGTCCATTCCGTGCACTGGAAAAGGCGTAAACGCATCGAACTTTTCAAAACCCGTTGCTTTGACTTTCTCCATGGCTTTAAGGATAGCCCCAGGCCCAGAAAAAAACCCCACCACTCCTGATAAATTTCGTGCCTCAGTGGCCATGTGAAGTCTCCATCACTCCTTTGACTTCCGACATTGCAATCGCCGGAAGAACCCTGACAAAAAGAAGGAACCAAATAAAGAAAAAGCCAAAACTTCCAGTGACAATTCCCCAGTCAAACCATGAAGGAACATAGAGCGCCCAAGAAGATGGGAGAAAATCTTGATTCAAGGAAGTAATCGTGATGACGAATCGCTCAAACCACATTCCGATATTTACGAAGAGCGAAACCACAAACATCACTGCAATATTGGTCCGCATTTTCTTCCACCAGAAAATCTGCGGAATGAAAGCGTTGCAGATGGCCATGGTCCAATACGCCCACCAATAAGGTCCAAATGCTCGCTGAATAAAGACAAACCGCTCGAAGGCGCTTCCGCTATACCAAGCAATGAAGAATTCACAGGCGTAGGCGTATCCAACCATCATCCCAGTAGCCATGATGATCTTATTCATCCTCTCCAGGTGCGCAATGGTGACGTAATTCTTCATATTGAAGACTTCACGCATAATGACCAACAAAGTCACCACCATGGCAAATCCAGAAAAAATGGCCCCCGCTACAAAGTACGGTGGAAAAATAGTCGTATGCCAACCGGGAAGGTTCGATACCGCGAAGTCAAAGGACACTACGCTATGGACTGATAGAACCAGTGGCGTCGACAATCCAGCCAATAGTAGGTAGGCCACTTCATAGTGCGACCAGTGACGATTTGATCCACGCCAGCCCATTGAGAGGATCGTATAAATGACTTTGCGAATTCGATTCTTCGCACGGTCACGAATCGATGCAATGTCTGGAATCAATCCGATGTACCAAAACAATAGAGATATAGTGAAGTACGTCCCAACGGCAAACACGTCCCAGAGTAAAGGTGATCTAAAGTTCACCCACAACTGGCGCTGGTTGGGATAAGGAATGAGCCAAAACGCCGCATACCAAGGACGTCCCGTATGAATCAACGGAAACAAAAGTGCCGTCATCACAGCAAAAATAGTCATGGCCTCTGCAGAACGATTGATTGCCGTTCGCCATTTCTGTCTAAAAAGAAAAAGGATGGCTGAAATCAAAGTGCCAGCGTGTCCGATACCTACCCAAAACACAAAGGTAACGATGAAGGAACCCCATCCGTTAGGCTGGTTGATTCCTAGTACACCCAGTCCTCGCATAAACATCAAGGCTGCAAGTGTCGCTCCCATTCCAAATGCGGCGAGGGCTGTCCCGAAACAAACCCACCATTTTGTCGTAGGAAAACTCTCCAGTGGCTTAGCAACGTCATTATTGACGTCCGCGTAATTTTTTCCACCAGTAACAAGAACATCCTGTTGGTAACTAGCCGTGGTGCTGCCCATCGTGCTCAGTCCTTTCTTTCTGCTTGTTCCGAACTTTAGACAGATAGGCTATCTGCGGTTTGTTATTGAGAATCTCTAGAGCCCTGAAGGAATGCGCCTCTTTCTGAAGCTGCGACACTCGACTTTTCGGATCGTTGAGGTTTCCAAATACAATCGCCTCAGAAGCACAGGTCTGCTGACATGCGGTGATGATTTCGCCGTCTCGAACCAATCGATTCTCGGACTTGGCCAGTAGCTTCTTCTCTTGAATTCGCTGGGTGCAGAAGCTGCATTTTTCCATAATACCGCGAGTACGCACCGTAACATCTGGATTCCAAACGAGGTTGGCCTGATCTTGATGGTTCTTCCAATAATCAAAATAATTAAACCGTCGCACCTTGTACGGACAGTTGTTCTGACAATAGCGAGTTCCGACGCAACGATTGTAAACCATTTCGTTCAGACCTTCGTCGTTATGAACCGTAGCCAAGACGGGGCAAACAGTCTCGCAAGAGGCGTTTTCGCAATGCTGACACAACATTGGCTGATATACGACATCGGGATTGTCCTCCGAGCCCGAGTAGTAACGATCAATCCGAATCCAATGCATCTCACGCGCGTAGCGAACTCCTTCGCGACCCACAATCGGAACGTTATTCTCCGCCTGACAAGCCACGGTGCAAGCCCCACACCCTGTGCAAGAACTCAAATCAATGGCCATTCCCCAGCGATAAGGGCCATCATATTTATGCCCTGACCAAAGACTCTTGATCTCTGGAAGTCTTAAGTGGGGATCCGTGTGGTTGGCTTCTCCAGGATTTTTCTGAAATTCAGAAAGCGTTAGATCATTGATGATGGGACGATTTTCGGTTCGATGATGATTCTGAGTAAGACCTAACTCGTAACGTCGACCAGTCTTGGTCACAGCCACGACAAGTCCGGCTGCTACCCACTGCCCTGCTCGTCCTTCACGGAATCCAAAGGTATTGACCCCTACTCCAGTACCGACCTTTCCGGACCTCTCACGGCCGTAGCCTACGGCAACACTGACCGTCGATGCATGCATTCCAGGCTGAACAACAACAGGAAGTTCTACCTCTGCCGCTCCAGATTTGACTCGAGCCACATCATTGGTTGATAGGCCAAGCTCTTTGGCTAGTTTAGGACTGACATTTAGGTAATTGTCCCAAGTAATAGTTGATACGGGATCTGGCAATTCTTGAAGCCAACCATTGTTGGCGGGCCTGCCATCTTGCAAAGACGAAGACGCGTAGAGTGCCAAACGGATTTGTTGAACAGGTCGCCCAGAGAACTTCGTCAAGTTAGCCAAAGCAGCAGACCGAAAAGCCCTAGGAGCCTCTGATGAGGATCGCGCGTCTACGAATCCTTTCTGAAGCGTGGCATTCCAGAAGTCGTCGACTCCCGCACCACGCCCATGCTTCGCATGGACCTGAGCCTTCCAGTTGGCTCGCACATAATCATACCAAGGATGTGCGTTCATTCCTTGATCTTTGCCAGGTTCCATCCACCCTAAAATCGTCTCACCGAGGGACCTGGTATCAAACAAAGGAGCAATAACGGGTTGCTGAATATAGTGAAGCCCACGTCGGACTTCGACGTCACCCCAACTTTCGAGGTAATGACTCGCACCAAGCGCATAATCTGACCGAGAAGCGGTCTCATCCAAGTGCGAAGCAAGCGTCACTACTATTCCAATTTTTGAAAGATTTTCTTTAAATCCAAAGCTCTCCGGAAACGAATAGGCTGGATTCGTTCCAGCAATGACGAGCGCATCTACCTTGCCGGCTCGCATTTCTTCCAATAGCTTCATGACGCGAGTCTTTTGAACTTGGTAAGTCTGCGGTGCGCGATTGCCCAAGATCGTCTTGCCTTCATTGCCCAAGATACTATTGAGCCAATTCACAGCAATCTGTAGCGCCAATCCATTTTCACTTTGGGCACTGATCCCACCCGCCAAAACAATCGACTTCCCTCGATTTTCAGAAAGCGCGTGAGCAATTTCGCGAATTTTCTCGGCAGTGACGCTCCCGCCCGAATCCTTTGCCACTGCTTCTGCTGAATAAGAACTCAAGACACTCGCAGCACTTCCCGCTGCTGAGGAGTTGCCCTTCAACAGCTCTCCCACCAGGGCGAGGGCGACTTTATACTCATCTCCCGATGCTACCAAAACTCGTTCGTCAGAATTGGTAGCGGTCACGGACATGGTTGGCTCAACACAAATGAGCTTCGACATTTTGGCGTGAGCTGCGTTTGCAGATGCTAGCTTACGTTTTTTGCCCCAGAGTTTTCGATGGGCTACCGCGTTCGTCCAGGTACCTAAAAAATCTGCACCGAAAGAAAGAACAAGGTCGGCTCGGTCAAAAAGGTATTCGGGCATAACCGCTTCACCAAAACAAACTTGCTGGCCTTCAGCAAAAGTATTGTCATGCAAAGCATCATACTCAATATGCTCCGATCCCGGATGACTCGATAGAAAGTCTTGAAGGACTTTTCGTTCGGAGTTGCTCACAAGCGCGCTAGTCAAAACCCTCAGAGACTTTGCGCTGCGCAATCGCTTCGAAATATCTGCATTGGCCTGCGCCCAACTGACTTCTTGAGTAAGACCCGAGGCCCGTTGAACCTTCAAAGGGCCCTTGAGCCTTTCGGGGTCATAGAGTTCCAACAGAGAGGCTTGACCCTGAGTGCCTAACTTACCTTGAGTAATAGGATCTTCAGGATTTCCTTCTAACTTGATGGGACGACCTTCACGGCACTTAATAAGGAGCCCCGAGCACTCATGCGCATAGGGATAGACGGACGCATAATAATTGGCTACGCCCGGAGTGATTTCTTCCGGCTTTACGACGTAGGGTATGATTTTGTGCACAGGACGTCTGGCACAGGCAGCCGTTGCCAACGCAATACTTGCTCCCATCAAGGTCAAAAAATCACGCCGTGCAATTCCCTGTGTATCTAGTTTCTCGATCTTCTCGAGGGTCTCAATGGGCTTGTGAAAAAATTCCTGGCCACGTTTTTCTTGCTCTTGAGCACTATTCCAATAGTCCGGTGTCAACTCGTCAAGATCCACCCAGTGTCTCGGCGCTGCATTCAGGTTCTGCTTTTCCATAACTTCCTTCTCAAAATCCCGCTTTAATAGTGACAAGTAGAGCAACTAAACGGAGCCAAAGGACCCTTGTGATTCGGATCGTCTGGCATGCCTTTGGGTCGAACGGTTGCGATCACATCCGACGGGGCCGCTCGATTTCGATGGCAATTCAAACACCATCCCATGGTCAAATCTCCGACCTGTTGGACCTTATCCATCGATCGAACATCTCCGTGGCAAGTTTCGCAACCAATCCCTTTTCGAATATGAGGACTGTGGCTAAATCGAACGTGGTCCGGCAACTCGTGAACACGAACCCACTCAATGGGCTTTCCTTCTTTATAATGTTTCGTCAAATTCTGAATATAAGGGCTGTCGGTCTTCACAACCGAGTGACAATTCATACAGACATTGAGGGAAGGAATGCTGGCGTGTTGCGAGCGTTCGGCCTGCGAATGACAATACTGGCAATCTATTTTATGGGTCCCCGCGTGAAGACGATGACTAAAAGGAATAGGCTGCGTTGGGCCATAACCCTTGTTCGATGCATTCGGGAAAAGGCAAATAACCGTCCAAATGAGGAAGATTGCCGTCACGCCGACAAAGAACAGGCCTATTTTTTTCCGCACAGAGCCGCGAGAACTCGCTTGAGAATTCGATCCACTCGACATGAAACCATCCTGCTACGTAGTGTTTGGAACCGAAATGTTTTGAACTCCTTCTGTTTTAGCGCCTTGCAAATAAACTTGCCAGGAGTTTCTTTCTAGAAATGTAAGAGAGATTATCTACGGAGCGTCATTCTGTGAATGCGATTGCGCTTTCGCAATCTGCCGTCCGAGGCTCATTTTCCACACGAATATGGAAATGATTGCGATGGCGAGGAGCATGTTTAATATATTTTTTCACCTTATCCCAGAGGGCAAGGTCGGGATGCGTTTCGTCTTTTTTTCGAATGGCGGCCAATGCACGCTCAATTTTTCTTTCATGTCCGTGATCGAGCAAAATCATTCGAACGCAGGCATAAGGATTCGAAAATACTTTTTTCAATACCCACCAATTAGGTTCCACATCAAAACGTGGAATAAACTCCTGAGACGAAGCGCGATTTTCATGCAGATCCAGAAACCCTAAATCCACATCCAATCCCGTTTGGTGAGACCGATGGCCACGCTTTCCACCCTTGCCTTTAATTCCTCTTCCTCGAGGAGCAGAGACGTCCCCAACGAGTAGCTGCAATCTCGCATACTCTGGACCTGGGTATTTTTGTCGAACTTCCCTACCCAGCCACTCAAGGAGGGCTACCATTTGGTCTGTACCGAAATTGACGCAGCGATCCGGGCGCCGGATTCGAATTCCATCGGTAGCTTTAGCTAAAACCGGTTTCCCCCGAACCAAAAAGCCATCAAAAGGGTGCCCAATCGCCTGAACCCCACTTTGGCCCATTTCTTTAGTCAAAATCTCGAGCGGGTCGTCAATTTGACCTTCGTCGAACTGACGCTGGTATTCCACTTGCTCTTCGGTGCGATCTCCACAGAAGGTATTCAGCGATCGCGCAGGGTCAGCTCGAACTCCGCGACGTTTCAGTTTAAAGGGTATTTTTCCGCAGCAAGTATTGCCACGAAAGGCAAATTCGGGATCCCATTCCGCGCAAAAAGCCATGTCGAGACCTGTTTGAGTATCCTGAACCAAGGGTGAGGCAGGCTCACAGCTTGAATCCGTTTGCGCAAAACTCCCGCCTACCAGTAGCATTCCTAATATCGCCAGCATGAGAAAATTCAGGATAGCTCAAAATGACCTAACTGAGAAGCAGATCCACCGGGGTGGCAAGACCTTTGGATTGATTACAGGGTTTGCAAGATGGAACAAGATTTCCACGCGTGCTCAATCCACCTCGTGATAGCGGCACCACATGATCCATCGTCAATTCTTTGGCAGCAAACTTTTCGCCACAGTAATGACAATTGCCCAGTGCTAATTTCTGCTTCCACCAATCACTCATTCGCAATGCACGAGCCTTTTCACGCTCTTTGCGAATGCGCTTTGGATCGGTATGGAGGGTATCGAGCTCAAAATACATAAAGGCTATGTACTAGAGCATCCCCCTTGCCGAGTCAAGCCCTTGCCCCACCCAAGGCAAGCCGAAGTCCAAATGGGACCGTCTCCGCGACATCTTCTGGGGGCAGAGACAGGACTCCGCGCATTTCTCGATAGTGATTGAGGTCTGCGTGAGAATCCACGAGAATCACGCCCTTTCTTAAGGTCTTTCTCCTTAGGAGCGAACGCATACAGGCGCGGAAGGCTTCTCGCGCACTCCTGGAACTCAAGGTAATCACCCAAGACTGGCCTCCACCCTGAAGTTCGATGTGGCAGGTTACCGCATCTGACTTATGCGAATAGGGGCTTAAGCGGGTAAATACGATGAGGTAATGAACGGTTCCGCCCAAAGCCTTGGGAGCATGTTGTTCTGCCCAATTGGCGATTCCGCGCTCCACTTGCCGCTTCAACTTGGCGCTCTTGAGAAATGTATCAAATTCAATCGTACCTTCTAAAGTCATTGGTTTTCCCTTTTTATCCCTTTCGTATGGTTTTGCTGAACGTCAGAGGAAAGTTTCATATTTTAATTTTGGATTCTTTTGTGGCCCCTATTAAGAAATCTTTACGAGAGGCTCAGGGCAATTCAATTGGATGATAGGCGCGAAGACCTTCCATAGTTAGAAGGTAATCTCGCGTCGAAAAAGGATTAGGTTGCTCAACCGATACCGAATAGGCCACCACTTGAGTGATCGGGGTCTCCGGCGGCTCAAAAAAATGCTTTAACCCGCTTACCGCAAGGGTACCCCAAATGAGAACAGTGTAGACCTGAGCGAATGCCGCCATGATTCTCTCTCGCTTCAACATTTTCACCCTCTTTTTTCAAAAATGATGACCCGTGGTTGAGGATTCTAATTAGTTCAGGCGCCTTAAGGAGAAACAAAAGGTGTGTAAAGTTTTCTCAACACCTTTGCATTCCAACATGAAAAGGGTACACAGGCAGATCTATTCACCGATTTGAGCGAGGTCCTTGCCGATGCATAGAATTCTTTGTGTAGAAGATTCGAATGAAACCCTCGAGATCCTATCGACGATTCTTGAAGAACACCACCTAGTCATTGCAAAAACCGTTCAAGACGCGACCAAATATTTAAAGAAAGAAGCATTTTCACTGATCATCTTGGACGTAGAACTTCCAGACGGAAACGGCTTTGAAATCCTAGCGTCGGCCCAAAGCAAAATGGAAAACACGAGCATCATCTGCCTGACAGGTAAAAGCGATTTTGCCAGCAAAGTTTCAGCCTTTACTTTAGGGGTAGACGATTTCGTCCAGAAGCCTTTTCACCCACAAGAACTCAAACTGCGAATCGAAAGCAAACTACGAAAAATTTCAAAATCTAAAGAACAAGGTCAAGCTATTCGCTTTGGAGACCTCGTATGCTCCCCACAAGAACAACGACTGCGACGAAACATCGACAATAAAATCATTGACCTTACCTCACACGAATTTCGCATCTATCATCTGCTCGTACTGACTCCGAATAAAGTCTTTACCCGAGAAGAGATCCTCGATCGCGTATGGACGGACTCCGTCAAGGTCGCGGATCGTGTCGTCGATGTGCACGTCTCCAATCTCAGACGAAAGCTCAATGGAACCAAAGTGGGAGTCGAGACCATTGTTGGAACCGGTTATCGAATTCAGTTGAATGAAAACGCCGGTGTTTAAGATTTCTTAATCTCGTATTTCAACCAAACTGATATGAGTCCACCACAATAGGTCCTGCCAAGAGCGAGTGGATCGGAGGGGTGAGTGTCCATACAAAACTATTTTGGTGATATCTTGACGTTCGGTAATCGAGGTACTGATTTTGGTTTAGTTGATAGGCTTTGGAAGCGGATTCTTAATAATTCCCTTCCGAAAAACACCCGGATTATAGGTTCTCTTCTTTTGGCGGCCTCTGCCTTACTTTTCGTTGAGGGCGTAGTTCAATTGACTGGCGTTTATAGTACGCTGCCGTTGCTTTGGACGACCCTCCTACTTTCTTTCGTCAATGGGATAGGCTTTTCCGTTATGCTTTCAAGTGCGATGGCATTAATCGCAGATTATTTTTTGATGCCTCCCTTAGGTATAGTTTTTTCGGACTGGCATTCCGTTGAGCACTACCTCATTTTTCTCCTATCGAGCATCGGCACGGCACTCATTGCATCCTCTCTAAAACGCATCTACGTGGAAATAGATAATGCAACCAAAGCTAAATCTGAGTTCGTTTCTCATATGAGCCATGAAATCCGGACCCCGTTGAATGGAATTATTGGAATGGCGGCTCTCTTGGGCAAAACTCCTCTGGACAAAAAGCAAAATGACTTCTTAAAAGCCATTTCGGAATCGTCCAACCAACTTTTATGTGTCGTCAATGATGTGCTAGATCTCAGCAAAGTTGAGGCCAATAAATTTTTGTTAGAAGCGAAGCCCTTTCACCTTGGTACGTTAATAGACGAAATGGCATACCCCTTTATAAAGCAGGCCGAGACCAAACAGATCCAATTTCAAACAGAAAAGACCCCTGACCTCGAAACCTGGTTCTATGGCGATTCATTTCGACTCAAACAAGTGCTCAGCAATGTATTGTCAAACGCATTTAAATTCACTCCCCGAGGCAGGATTACCGTCAAAGTAAATACGCTTCCGTCCTCGAAGCCAAGTCACATAATTTTGCAATTCGTCGTCAATGACACAGGCATTGGAATGAGCGAAGAAGTATTGAAGCATATTTTTAGAGAATTTTTTCAGGGAAGCCCTTCGATCTCAAAGAAATACGGAGGATCAGGACTGGGACTTACCATTTGTAAAAAAATCATAGAACAAATGAACGGTGTCATTCGTGCCGAGAGTCGTGTGAACCAGGGGTCAACCTTTCGAGTTTCACTTCCGCTAGAAGTCATCAAAGATATTTCTGTCCACGAAATAAAAGAATCCCTGCAAATAAAGGAGGAACGCTTCCAGAGTAATCCAAAGAGGTCCGGAATTCGTATCCTTTTAGTGGAGGACAACCTCATAAACCAGACAGTCGTACGCGCCTTATTAGAAAATTTAGGGTACCAAATTGATACGGCCTTGGATGGCCTAGATGCCTTAGAATTGACCCGCACGAAGCCTTACTCGCTCATCCTGATGGACCTGCAGATGCCGCTTCTCAACGGGTATGACACCGCCAAGATCCTCCGAATGGAGGGCAGCACCACGCCTATCGTCGCATTCACTGCCCATGCCTCGCGAGAAGATTGCACAAGGGCCTTCCAATCTGGAATGTCTGACTACCTTCCGAAGCCCTATACCGAGAGAAAACTTATAGAAATGGTGGATCGCTGGTGCCTGACAGAAGGAACCCCAATGGATAGCACTCCGTCCTTTGATCGAACCGTATTAAATCAATTGGAAGAGCTCGATCAGGGTCGGACTCGACCAGGGCTTATTCAACGACTTATCACGCTCTACCTTGATGACGCTCCAGCGGCTCTTGCGAAAATGAAAAAGAACTTGCAGAGCAGTGAAATCGAAGTGCTTAGAAAAGAAGCTCACCGATTTAAGTCCAGTAATAATAACCTCGGCTTAAAAAGAAACGCGCTACTTCTAGATAAGATCGAGAGTCAAAATACGCCCGCCTTTCAAATCGAAGGGCTACTCTTCTCCGTCGAAAACGAAACGGCCCTGGCTATTCAAATCCTTCAAGAATACCAAAATACCGTTGCGAGCGGAAAAACTTGAATCCAATCTTCAATCATTGAATCGAGAATATTCCGATTCGATGACTTGATTCAATTTGATGGAGTGAATAGTGCCAATGTCATGAAGGACATTGGGGGTACGCCTCCATTGCCTTCCTCCAACCATTGCAAGTTGAATGTTCGATGGATTGTCCTGAACTTGAATTGCTTTGCGTTCCTCAGAAGCTTTGCTCCAAGGTCGAAACAATACCAACCCGACCAAGGCTACAGGCACAATTGCCACAACTACGAATGGAGCCAGTACTAGCATAAACCACGAACCCACTAAGAGAATCGGCCCGGAAATTACTGTTCCTATCCATACCACTAAATACTTCATTTTCCTTTACCTCCAGGTCCCACTATCGCTGGGTGGTATGGACGAAATATCAGCAAGACATTAAGTTAATCAAAACCCTCACAAATATAAAAAATGCTAATCACAAGTCTGAAATCGGCTTGAAGTACAAGAAATTGCGCTTCTTTTTCTAAATTTCGAATTCCATTCCTTCGTGAGCAAAGGACCAATCGACTTCGTGCAGATCAGGTGCCCCGTCCTTAGCAGCTCGGACCTGGGTTTGATAATAGCGTCGGGCTTCCGCCTCTGCTTGAAAAATTTTGGCATCCGACGAAGCTGGGTCATGATGCATGAAGAGCACGCGCTTCACACCCTCTCTCATTGCGATATCCAGGCCAAGGGACGCAGCCGCGTGGCCCCAATTAATTTTTTCGATCGTCTCCATTAAGGTGTACTGGGCATCAAAAATCATGACATCCACGCCTTGATAAAGCGGGAGGTCTGGACCCAGGTCCTCTCGAGAGGTGCGATTGGCCTCAGTGTCCACACAATAAGCAAGTACTCGCCCACCAACCTCAATACGATAGCCCCAGCACGGATCTGGATGATCCAATTGGTAAGGAGTGATTTGAATATCCTTAAACTGCTTTGGCTTTCGAGGCTCTAAGGCATGATAGTGAATCGTAGCGGCCAAACCCTCCAGCGGAACTGGGAAGTAAGGCTTCTTAAATAATGTCTCAAAGACCGACTTGAGATCGGGTTGAACGGCATAAACGTGAATTTGATTGCCTGGAACAAAGAGGGGCGTAAAGAAAGGCAACCCAATCAGATGATCCCAATGAAAGTGCGTGAAAAGGAGGTGCACCTCGCCCTTGCCTTTGCCACATGGCCCTTCCATCAATTGATAGCCCAGTTGACGAATACCGCTTCCGCCATCCACGATCAATTGCTGCTGAGGAGACAATACCTCGATGCATGGAGTATTGCCTCCAAAGCCACCAAAGTGAGTCAAATCAAAGCGTTTAAAAAATTTTTCGACATCCGTTTTCTTGGAGTAGCCCGACGAAAAAAAATCATCAAAAAGCAATCGAATGCGCTCTTGCAGCTGTATGGGG
Source organism: Bdellovibrionota bacterium (assembly GCA_963169695.1). GTDB lineage: Bacteria > Bdellovibrionota > UBA1018 > UBA1018 > CAUJDS01 > CAUJDS01. The sequence goes on along the minus strand of CAUJDS010000081.1, from coordinate 16,723 downwards.
GTTTCGGGAGCGGGAAGCGATCCCCTAGCACCCCAGATCCGGATTTTCAAAGCCATAAACACAGTATAATGAAGAAATCCTATCCTGCTAGCACCGGTAAAACTTGCCGAGTTTTTAATAACTGTTTATCCCTTGACGAACCGACCGCCACGGTTTAGCCCCATGTGTATAAATATAAAAAGGAGTTCAAAAGCTATGAAGCGCGGTCGTCCAAAAGGTCGCTCCAGCGACACTCGTTCTTACGGCCCCCTAGGGGACCTCATCCGAAAACACCGACTCAACCTAGGAATGGGTTTGTTGGAGGTTGCGGATGCCTGTGGTTGCTCCGTACAGTTTATTTCCAATATTGAGCACGGTCGTGCTCCGCTTCCTTGGGAGAAGGCTGAACAGCTCGCCAAGGCACTCGACATTACAATTGAAGAGCTCCATGCGGCTAACTTGGCCATTCGGTCAGATTTTAAGAGCTTTATGACGACCTCGTCCTCTGAATCTGGCTCAGGCCGAAAAAAGGTCGCAAAAGCGGAGACTGCTTTGGCAGGACTCAAAGATGCGGCTTCATTGGTTGCTTTGACAGCTCGCGATCGCGAACTTCGAGAGATCCTGCAGCAGTATAGTTCTGCTAGCGCTGGCGCCAAAAAACGCTTCCAGCAAACTGCCAAGAAGGCGCTTGGAGCCTAGTCGTTAGATTATTTTTGAATGACACGCATTTCATCTACGGTCGTAGCTACATTTTATTTACGATCATAGATGAAATGCGTGTAGTTCCATTCACCGCTAGTCTTGGGCACTTGAGATTTTTCAATCCATTGCGTGAGATCCACTTCGGGAAAGAAAGTATCTCCAGCTACTTCCTGATGGACCACAGTCAAATACAGACGTTCGGCCATCGGAAGTGCGAGGCGATAAATCTCACCCCCACCTGCAACAAATATTTCATCTTTTTTTATGGTTGAACCTGGGCCTACTGGGTCCTGCAGAGCCCGCTGCAAAGAGGTGTATACCTTGACCCCTTCAAAAGGAGCCTGGTACTTCGAATCACGAGTGATGGCTCGGATTTCGCGATTTGGAAGAGACCGCTTGAGGCTTTCGACAGACTTCCTTCCCATAATCACGGCATGATCCCAGGTAGTTGCTTTGAAGTACTTTAATTCATCCGATATATGCCATGGCAAGGTTCCGTCTCTCCCGATCACTCGATTCTCTGCCATAGATACGATGAGAGAGATTTTCATCCCCTAAACCGCCACCGGTGCTGAGATCCTTGGATGGGGATCGTAGTCGACGAGTTCAAAGTCTTCATACTGAAATTCAAATAGGTTCATCACCTTGGGATTGATCTGCATTTTTGGTAAGGACCGCGGCGCCCTGGAGAGCTGGAGATCGGCCTGCTCCAGATGATTGAGATAGAGGTGTACGTCACCAAAAGCATGCACAAATTCCTTGGCCTTTAAGCCAGTGACTTGGGCCACCATCATCAGCAGAAGCGAATAGCTAGCGATATTGAACGGGACCCCTAAAAAAATATCCGCAGAACGTTGGTAGAGCTGCAGACTAATCTCCCCATTGGCCACATAGAATTGAAAGAGGGCATGGCAAGGGGCCAAGGCCATTTGGTCGATTTCGCCCGCGTTCCACGCACTGACAATGTGTCGACGAGAATCAGGGTCCTTCTTAATCGACTCGACGACGCTAGCAATCTGATCCACCGTAGTCCCATCTGGCTTGCGCCAGTTTCTCCACTGAGCGCCATAGATCGGACCGAGGTCACCCTGAGCATCTGCCCATTCATCCCAAATACCGACGCCATTTTCTTTCAGGTAAGCAATATTGGTATCACCCTTCAGAAGCCAAAGAAGTTCATAGATCACAGACTTGAGATGGACTTTCTTGGTCGTTAAAAGAGGAAAACCCTGATCCAAAGGAATTCGCAGTTGATGACCAAAAAGAGAGAGCGTTCCGGTGCCTGTACGGTCTGTTTTTCGGGTACCTTCGTGACGGACCTTATGGAGCAAATCCAGGTAATTTTTCATTTTTGCTTCCTTCCTCGAAGTAGGACGAGTCCTACATAGGCCAGCTGTATCAAACAAAAACCTCCAACAACCCACTGCCCACCTGAGGCAAAACCATAGGAATGAAGCCCTACTCCTAGGACAAAGTTCACTCCATACCAAGCCATCACTACCGAAAGGAAGGCTACCACAGTACACGCCGCAAAGGCTTTTGTGCCCACCCAGCCCGCATACCGACCATGAAGAATGGTCAGATAGACCAAGAGCGTAATAAGGGCCCAGACTTCCTTAGGATCCCATCCCCAAAACCGACCCCACGAATAATCTGCCCATACTCCACCCAGAATGGTTCCCCCCGCAACCAGAACCACACCGATCTGCATAGCTCGGTACATCAACTGATTGGTGGATTCAACTCGTGCTACCCATCCTGGCCTCTTGAGGAGCAAGTGAAACAGACTCACATCTCCTAGTCCCATGCTGAGTGCAAAAGCGGCATAACTCAACGTGATGGTAAGCACATGAATGGTGAGCCAAAAATTGCTACGAAGGACTGGCACCAAGGGATGGAGCGATGGGTCCATGATGGCAGGTGCGGCTTCGCCAGAAATCAAACAAAAACCTGCCAACGTGCATGCCACCGCCATGATCAGCTTGTTTTGATTTTTTCTCTGTAAAACAAAAGCAAATAATAAAATTCCAAAGCTCACCCAAATCACAGACTCATACATATTGCTAACGGGTGGCCTACCAGCGATCCAAATCCTCAACGCAAATCCAAAAAGATGAATCAAAAATCCCGCTATCGTTGCGGCCCAGGCAAAGGGTACGCACTTTGGCAAAGTCGACGAAAGGATCCATAGCAATGCTGCTAAGAGATACAGTATCCACGCCCAAAGAAAAGGTCGGAACTCATGATAAAATACTTCGGCATGAAGCAAGCGCACTTCCTTCTGCGAAAGACCGACACGAACCTCTCCCAGCGCTCTTTGAGAAACCTCCTGAAAAGCATCCGCATCTCCCTGATAGTACGCTTTGATGAGCGCAGCATAGGTCTCGGGCATGGTCTCCTTAGTAACAGAGCCTAAACTCTTCCAAGAACCTTGTTCCGCAGCAGGAAGTACTGTCCAAGCTTCTCCAGAAACCACGGCTAAGTACAAGCGTAAGCGAGAGAATAGCTTCGAAAGCTCATTCTGCTGGGGATTTCCACGGGTGATATTGCCCGGCGAAGTCTGCGTGCGTCCGGACAAACTTTGTCCATATTGCAAAACAACAGGATGATTGAGCAACTCCTGTGGCGAAAAACGCACCCGATTGGAATCTAAGAGAAGTTGTTTGCGCAATTCGGGATGTTTGACTTCAATAAATTCACGGTGAGACCAAGCATCTGGAAATGCGATCCAAGAGAACACAAGATCAATAGGATCCCATCCACGCAAAGAGCGCGACCCCGTAATATGAAGCACGGATTCTCTCGCAAAAGAATCCAATGGCTTCAATCTCCCGCCATTTTGAATGGGCAGGTTTCTCACGCTTTCCCAGTCAAACGCAGATCGCGATGTACCAGGTTCTGCTGCTGGCCCCAAACTCCAAGCTGAAGGAACAGAAAGGACACCAACACTGAGTGCTACCAGTCCCACGCAAAAAGAAGGGATATGCATATTAGTTTCCTCTCAAAAAATCGAGCCAGCGACACTGTTTCCAAGTCTTTACTGCAAAAAGCAAAAACGCTCCCAGAACGATCAAGATAGAACCCCAATACTTGAGGGGCCTTCCGGGATCTTGATTCACACTGAGGATGGAAGTTGTTGGACGAGGCATTTCAGGAACATAGCTGGACTGGTACAAAGTGTAGCCCATTGCTTCGAGCGGCGTGTTCATCGAAATTTCCACTTCGCCTTTGGGCAAAGTATCCGGCCCAAAGACTTCTACATGAGACGCATAGCTTGAAGGCTGATTGCTCCCTTCATAGTGATCGAGTTGGAACCGCTTCAGTTCGACTTCAAAGGGCAAGATTCTGCGCTCTCTCATGTATCCGATTTGGGCCACCTCTGAGGAAGGGGTCTCCGCATTGAGAAGCACGGTTGCACGCTGACCAAGGCCCAACCAGAATCGCTTGCCATCGGCTTTTTGTAATTCCACCGCGCTCTCGGGTGCTTGGTCGCCGTATTTGATTCGAGATGCCACATAGGCCGTCGTATTCAATGCATGTGGAAAATACCGAAGGATCGCAACGCGAAACGGTTTTCCTGTCGCTTTCATCCAAGGAGTTTCCATTTGGGCTCCTTCGGCGTTTGTTGTCGAATACTGCTTCTTCACACTTGGCCCCTTGGGAGAAAGGGCTTCCAGCTCCAAGCGTCCATCCTTCGCAACCGTCACTCGCAACTCGGGCTTGGTGACGGCGCTGGTCGCAAGCTTTGAGTTTACTTTGTCCATGAGTCGGATTTGCACCGGACCCATGGTGGTATCAGACCAGCTAGGATCCCCTCCCCAGAGCCAGATCTTTTCGTGCGCGTCCATTGGCCCGCCCGTCATTTCCAGCTGAATTGCAGCGTAACCGGACTGAGATGCCTCGAATTGCACTTTGGGTTCCGCATGGGTCAACCAACTCACTACTTCAAGACCGCTTGCACCAAGAACCATTGGCGAAAAAGAAACACCCGGCGGTCGCCAAGGAATCTTCCACTTCTCTACGGTCCCAGCTTCTCGACTCAAGTAGATGGCCAACTCATCCATTTCAAGCAGCGCACTTCGCTCCCCTTCACGTAAGACCAAAGAACCATCCAAGCCCCAGCGGAATGTTACAAAGGATCCCGATAGAACCATCAAGATTCCAAGATGTGCCATAAGGAATGGCGTATGCTTGCGCTTCCAGGGATAGCGGCTCACCGCAACGGCAAAAATATTGATACCAAGAAGGGTAAGGATTCCATAAAACCAGCTGGATCGATAAACCCAATAGCGTCCCGTCGCAATATCCGTGAGGGACTCAACAAAGGTTGCAACTGCCAAGCTGATTGCCAAGCCACTCAAGACAAGGACAGCCAGTTTCAGAGAACTGAAGAAACGAAATAGTTTTAGCAACACGCTCGATCGTTTTAGCGATCCGCCATTGGAGGAAGTTCCAAGGCAATTTTTTTTGCAAGATCCGCAGTCGTACCACCTGAAGGAATTACTGGAACACCTGCAAGTGACAAAACTCGTTTCTGGACCGCTCTCTCTCTTTCTAGAAAATCGTCAGGCAGCCCCACCTTATCAGCCTTTTCATCAAAAATACGATCATAAATCTTTTTTCGAAACAGTCCGGCATTTCGTCCCACAATGTGCTTCGCCATGCCTTTTAGCTTTCGTGCAAAGAACCACCCTTGCCTCTGGCCAGGTCCTGTCAAATCAATAACAAGGTCAACAGCTCGGGGACAAACCACACCCATCGATTGTCCCGAGGTGGACATAAAAAACACCGCAGCCTCAGGATAGGCCAACAAAACTTTCTGTCGAAGGGCCTCTACGTCATAAATCATAGCCTTTGACGAGAGGACGATAAGTACCGTCCGCACTCCTGCAAATCGCTGTCCCTGGAGAGACTGATACTCATCCAAAGAATGAAGTGCTAGGAGGCTTTCGCTATCCGTTTGTGATTCGTTCAAAACCGATGTTTCGTTGGCGCGTGGTGCTGTCATTTGAGAAACAAAACTACCACAGACCGATTGGTCCCTGCTAACGCTTTCCGCGACCGCGTTGTTGTTGCATCATTTGCATGGCCCGCTGCATATTGGGCTGATTCATCATGCTCTGCATCTGCTGGACCGCAGCCTGCATATTTTTTGCTCCCGGAAAGGCAGCTTTCATCATTTGCTCACTTGCTTTCTTGAGCTTGAGAAAAACAAAAATATTTACGCCTGTAAAGATCGCTACCGCGACCCAACTGATAATGACCCATGTTGTCATTTTATTTGCCTCCGAGGATCGAGGGGATAACCTAGATCATGGAATTGAGCCAGCAAGAAAGCAGGGGTCCAGAAATGGATGCAAATTGATGCGCCTCAGCTCAAAAAAGGGAGAAAGGTGTGAGACACGTTTTTTTTGGCGCCTCTTTTAGGCACCTTTTTACTCGAAGCATCTCCAGCGGTCACCTTCGGACCAGAATTGACCGGGCGGGATTCCAAGTCCATCCCTTATGTTGTCCGCAACCGGCCCAGAGAGGAAGAGAGAGTTGGCTCGGCCTGGCCGGACCCGATTCGCAAACATCCATCCACTCCACCAGGTCACTCCAATACCTCCCAATGTATAAAAATCTGAATTGCTCATCAAATAATAGGTCTTGGGAGTACCATCTTGAAGAAACATGCGGTCAGCAGCATCCAGATATAAATCAAGCACCTGCCTACTCGCGGCATCTCCAAACATCTTGTAACTCAGACTCATTCCTTCCAAATTGAACCCAGTTTGCCAAGCCATATGGACTTCTTGGTTTGGAAATTGCTGAGTCAAGGTGACCCGAGGATCATTCGCAACGCCTGATATGGCTGGAATACCGTAGAGATTGATGTAGCTCTGAGCCGCACTGAGGTACAGTTGATTCTTCGACAAGACTTTTTCTCTCAAGAGCAGAGCCTCAGGCATGTTCGGAAAAAGAGTGGAAAGCATGACTGCCTCTTTGACCGACCGGCCAGTGCGTTCTGCTTCAAGCGTGTTGAACCACTTCGTGTAAAAATTGAAATAGAGAAGGCTGATATTAGCTTTCAGCACTTCTTCGATATAAGGATCCGCCGTAAGCTCATAGACCGCGCGCAGTCCGTTGTGGCCGCTGTGTTGATTGTCCATTCCACCCCACGGGCCTGAAAAGCCCGGATTGAAACTACCAGTTCGCAAATTCCAGATTGGATACTCCCTATTCCAACTAGGATCAAAGTGAGGACGACCGCTCCAAAGAAAAAGCGTGGGATAGGTCATAGCACTTACCCGCTCTGGGTAGCCTCGGGTCGTATCCCAATAGTAACTTGGCCTCCAGGTTTCTCGCTTTGAACCAATGAGGTGCTTGCGAAGCGGGCAAATGGATCCTGTCTGCACAACTTGTAGATAAAAAAGCGGAATATTTGATCCAAAATCTGGCTGATCTCCTGTAGAAGGAGGATTGGCATTGACAGTACCCAGACTGTCTTGAGCACCAGCCATCACCGGCGTACAAAGTTCCTCCACTGCCCCAGTGCCCTGCGCTAGGCTGGTAAATCGTGAAGGAGGAATGAAACCGACCGGACCGGCCGCCTCACTTCTTCGCCAAGACTCGACATCTGCGACACCGTAGAGTGGAAACTCAGCCATCGCTTTCATAGAACTCACTGCGAGATCTTGTCCACTATCAGAAACCGCAAATGCGAAGTCTAATGCGAACTCCTGGCCATCAGATAGGGTCTGCGACTGGAGTATCTTCCAGACTTGAAATTGACCATTCCCCAGAGGACCTACTATACCGCTAGTAGTAGGGTCCACTGGCTGAACAAAAAGTGGTTTGACAGCAACTAAATACGCCTCTTCGACCACAATGCCGCCTTGTACCGGTTGTTCAAGAGTGTCATTTCCTAAAACCAAAGTGGCTTTACCTAAATTCACATTGGACTGTACGCTCCAATAGAGGGTCAATGTGAGAGGATGTACGGTCGAGGGATCGCCCACCTTTACAAAATTCACTCTATTTCGAATGACGTTCAAAGAATTGGTGGATTCTAAAACCCTAATGTTCTGGCCAAGGCTAGCAACATAGAATGATGGATCACCCTGCAGTCGCACTAATACACTGAACGCGTCAGCAGCTTTTCCTGAGGACAGCCACTCCGCTACTTTCGCACCAAACGCAAAAGAGTTGGTGACTGCAGACCCTGGTACCAGTGACTTAACAACCACTTCACCTGGACTGAGACTCAAAAAAGCTCTAGCCTTCGCCAAAGCAATGGAAGTTCGAACCCCATTCCTCCAATGCCACTTCAGTGGCTTCAAGTCAGTAGGAACACCAGAAAGCGTAAGGCGCTGCAGCTCTGCCTCTCCTAAAACAGTATCCGGCTCAAACGGAATCGTAGCATGGATCCATCCATTGAAAGAATGACTAGATCCATTGCGAAACTTCACAGTTGTTTGAGCCTCGGCATTTCCAAAAAGTACCAACAACCCTAGAATCAATATCGATTTACGCAAAGTATCCCCCAGCCAAAGCAATGCCGACCAATACTCTGACTTCGGCACATTTGACTGCTAACTTTATGTAACTTAACTATTGTTCACGAACAGATAGGGAGAAACGCAAAGGCCTGACCAAAACAGTGCAATCGGCTACGGTCCCATCACTTTTGGAGTCGCGGAATCAACTTTATCAAGAACGTTCTTTTCGCCAAAGCATGCGCGGCAAAAACTGCGATTGACGTAGCGGGCACGAATTCGCCCTTGTGGATCTTGAAGGTAATAAAAAGGCGTCAAAGCCCAAGCTGCTACGGTGCGCTCAAGCTCCTGCCGATTGCGCGGCGGATTTGGCAGCGGGAAGTCTATTTTCAAATAAAGCTTATCCGGAAAAAATTCTATTCCTAGGACCTTTCCTTCTTCAATCGGGATTCGGGTCGAATAACACCAAACGGGGTCTTCGTGACCCTTCAGTGCAGGAAGCTCAGCCTTCCACTCCTCCTGCACGCCCGCTGGAGGTTGAGTGCTTTGAAAAAAAAGCTCCCGTGGCACTAGGATCTGCGAAAGGTCACCTTCAAGGCAAGTTGGCGTGGCATTCTCAGCATCGTCCTCTGACTTGATGACCTGAAGTTGAAAGAGAGGTTCTGATGCTTTTACTAGCAGGTACCGAACCGAGACAGGCTTACGGATGGAGCCTAAGCACTTCAGAGTTTTTTCGACTTTCCATTTTTCAATGAGCGACTCCGGTTTACGGCAATCCATTTGCTCATTGGGGAGTGGTTGAGAGGTGTAATCTTCTCCCCCGGGTTCAACTGCAGGACTAGCGGGTGGCCCAACAGGCCGACGCACTCGCAAGGGCTGCGCCAACATCGATTCAATCGGAAAGTAAGTGACAGGCTGAGTTGAACAAGCCGCAATGAAAGTCGCCAAAAGAATACTGACCATCAAAAGATAAAGTTTTTTCATCCGCTTGAGAGTTCCTCCTGTGCCTTCAACATGGCCGAACGCACACGCTCCATTAGTTGATCCACATCAGTATCGACTAAACCTTTCGTAGGAATGGGCTCCAAGAATCGCAGCTTCAACGTCCCTGGCTTAAGGCGCTTCTTTTCCCAATCATAAAGCGGCGCCAAGGGAGCAGAGACCACAGGTACAATCGAAGCTTGGGCAGCAATCGCAAGATGAAATCCACCCTTCTTAAACGGCAAGAGCCCTTGCCCCGTCTTATTGCGCGTCCCCTCGGGCGCAATCGCCACGTTGATCTTCTGCTCTTGCAGGATCTCAGCGATTCGCTTTAAGGACTCCACAGATTTCTGTCGATTAGACCGATCGATGAAGAGTTGGCGCGAACCCCACATTAGAATATTAAATACCGGCACCCATTGAATTTCTTTCTTAACCACGAGCGTGAGATTCTTGGGTGCACGCGATCCAAAGGTCATCACATCCAACATGCTTTGATGATTGCCCATGTAGATGCTAGGCATGTCTCGATTGAGGTAGGCTTCATTTTCCCATTGAGTCTCAATGCCCATCACCTTCAGCATTCCCCACGAAGCCATCTGCGTAGCAAACCTGAAATTTTCGCGATTGCCCCACCGAACAAGGCAAAGCACAGTGCCGCATCCATAACTCAGTAAAAACCAAAGCACTGCAAAGGGCCAACGCAAATAGATCCTCATGTCACCGACAATGCAGGATTGGCCGAAGGACTTGCGTACGCCTGAAGGTAACGCGAGGTTAGGGTCCTTCCCATTTTTCGTTGAAGTTTGAGGCTGACATCACAGAGCCGTTCCAACTGAACTCCTGTGGCTACCTTCATGCCATGAAACATATAAACCAAATCTTCCGTAGCCAAATTGCCTTTAGCACCTGGTGCAAAGGGACATCCTCCCAAGCCGCCTGCGGAGGAATCAAAGGTACGCACGCCCAATTGATACGACCGAAGCGCATTGGCCAATGCGGTTCCTCGCGTATCATGAAAATGCACCGCAATCTTCTTAGGCCCCCAACGCTTGATCGCTGGGGCAATTATTTTATCGACGTCTGCTGGCGTCGCCACGCCAATGGTATCTCCAATGGAAACTTCGCTGACTCCCATCTTCAAAAATCTTCCGATGAGCTGAAGCGTCTTCGCGGGAGCCACTTTGCCCTCATAAGGGCAACCAAAGGCAACTGAGATGTAACCCCGAACTTCTACTTTCTTTGATTTCGCTGCTTGAATCAAATCTTCAAATTTAATCAAGGAATCCGAAATCGACATACCAATGTTCTTCTTCACAAAAGTTTCGGTCACGCCGGTAAAAACCGCGAGATGATTGGCTCTTGCATTCTGGGCGCGCTCCCACCCCTTTTCATTGGCAAAAAGCGACCATGCTTTTGCACCCTTCGGCAAAAGAATACGGCCACTTCGAATGGCTTCATAGACTTTCTCGGTATCTTTCATCTGAGGGACTTTATCCGGTCTCACAAACAAACCAACTTCCACATCGCGAAGTCCCGCAGCATAGAGTCCAGAAATGAAATCTAATCGTGTATCGAGGTCGACTGGTGTTTTTTCGTTTTGGAGGCCATCACGAGGACCGACCTCAAAGATCCTAATTTTTGCCACTCGATTTATCCTCTTCTACTTCAATCATACGATCGCCCGGTGCGAGCTGCTGACCGGCTTGCACTAAAATTTTCTTCACCGTACCAACAAAAGGAGCTCGCACCGGAAACTCCATCTTCATTGCCTCAAGCATTAAGAGCGGATCCCCTTCTTGGACACGCTGTCCCTCCTTCACCATCACCTTGCGAACCTTGCCAGGAAACTGAGCCGTAAAATCCTGATCTGAATTCGCTTTGGCACCGGCCCGAAGGGGCGGCTTCCACTCGCCATAGAGGTATTGGCCTAGGATTTTGGTCTCCACTTCGCCTCGATGGGAGTATCCTCGGATGCGATGCCGTCGGATCTGACCCATTTCATCTTTACGATGAATGATCAACCAACCGCCGGGACGTTTTTCTATCGCGAGAGGTTCCGCTAGCTGAGACTCCACTTCGTAACGCTTCCCGAAAAGCAGGTAGGAGCCATTTGGCTTGGCGCTCATAGCGAATCCCTTCCTTGAAGCCATGGGCTTTTCCAAACATCCGCGGTAGCCGTGAATGGAGTCGCCGCTCCAACGACGAGACCCTGGTCACGAATCACGGACAAAAGTTCAAGATCCAAATCACTGACGGTGGGTTGAAGTTCCTTGCTATTGCGTTGCAAGAAGCTGGTATTCATTTTGCCCTCTACGATCGAGGGGTGAGAGCTGAGCTGATGAAGCAACTCAAGATTGCTTCGGACCCCGAGCAGTACGGTTTCGTGCAAAGCCCAATGCAGTCGCGAAAGCGCGTGAGGGCGATCCACACCGTGCACTATGAGTTTTGCCAGCATGGAATCAAATTGAGTGCCGATCTCTTGCCCCACTTCCATTCCACTTTCTACTCGAATGCCAGGGCCCGTGGGCCAAACGAGTTGTCGAATGACTCCATGACTTGGGCGTCCATCCTGATAGGGATCTTCTGCACAAATCCTGACTTCAATGGCATGACCTCTCGGCTCAGGTGCCTGTTGTGGTAGCCGAAATCCCTTATCACTTGCGAGTTGAAGCTGCCATCGAACCAAGTCCACACCCGTAATCCATTCCGTCACAGGATGTTCCACCTGAAGGCGCGTATTCATTTCGAGGAAATAGAAATTTTCTTTGGCGTCTACGACAAACTCTACCGTACCAGCGCTTCGATACTTGGTTTGGCTCATCAGTCGATGGGCAGCTTCCGAAAGGGCTTTCCGCGTGCTGGCTTGAAGCCGAGGTGCGGGTGCTTCTTCCCAAATCTTTTGGTGGCGACGCTGGAGCGAGCATTCCCTTTCGTGCAGGTGTAGCCCTCCTCCCCTACCGTCACCAAATACTTGAATCTCCAAGTGGCGAGGATCTTCAACATAACGTTCGGCAAAAACAGTACCGTCACCAAAGGCCGCCAGTGCTTCAGCCCGAGCACCTTCAGCTGCCTCGGTCAATTCGTTCGCCTCTCGGACAATTCGCATCCCCTTGCCACCACCACCCGCTGAGGCTTTCAACAGAAGCGGGAATCCCAATTCCTTGGCCACAGCTTTGAGGTCTGATTTTTCGCCGATCTCTGCCCAAGGTAACGTGGGAACTTTCGCAGCTTGTGCGATTTTCTTGGCACGAATCTTCTCACCCATTTCTAAGATGGTTGCTGGCTCAGGACCCACAAACTGCATACCAGCCGACGCTACCTTCTGCGCAAACTCGGACCTCTCTGACAAAAATCCATAGCCGGGATGGACGTAGCCGCATCCTGCATCTTTGGCGGCTTGTACCAAAGCATCGATGGCCAAATAACTCGAGACAGTTACGATTTCGTCTAGGTAGGTCACATGGCGAGCTTGTTCATCGCCAGCCACCACGGGAGCCACTGTCACAAAGTCCAATTCCTTCGCCGATTGATGAATACGGCAGGCAATTTCGGATCGATTGGCGATAAAAAGTTTCTTACTCATTCCAGCTCGCCTTGCGTTTCTCTAAGAAAGCTCTCACACCCTCGCGTCCCTCTTTAGAAATACGAAGTTGAGCAAGGTGCTTTGCCATTCGCGTCGGCGTTTGACCGATATTTCTATGATTGAGGAGGAGTTCTTTTGCATAAGTCACTGCCACGGGACCACCCGCTCGAATATTGGCAAGCTGTGCCTGGACCGATTGCTCCAAGTCATCATCTTTTTCTACTACTGCATGAATCAACCCTACGTGGAGGGCCTTGTCCGCCTGGAATCGCTCACCCGTCAAAAAAAGTGCACGCGCGTGAGAGAGGCCAATTTTCGGCAACACCAATGGCATAATGACGGCAGGAACCAATCCAAGCCTTACTTCCGAGAAACTAAACCAGGTCTCACGTGAAGCCACAACCCAATCGCAGGCGCCAACCAAACCCAAGCCGCCCCCAAATGCTGCGCCCTGTACCGCCGCCAAAACGGGAACTTTGCAGTTCAAAACAAGTTCAAACATTTTTGCCAATGCCTGCGTGTCCTTCAAATTGGCAGTGCCCTTCAATCGCGCAGCTCGTTCCATCCAATTCAAATCGCCACCGCCACAAAAGGCAGGACCCTCTCCTTGCAAAACAACAGCTCGTATTTTTTTTAAACGAGGAAGGTCTTTTTGAAAAACTTTGGTCAATTCCGCGATCACCTGCTCATCCATCACATTGCGAACTTCGGGCCGACAAAGCCGAATTCGCAGAATGGAGGGGTCCGCATCCTCAAGTTTCAATTTTTGATAGGCCATGATTTTTCTTACCACGAACTTTGCACGATGGCGCATTCGAACCTCATACCCATCTATGACGCTAAGCACGATTTCTCGATATCGCCGAACCCCGATTTTCTGATGGGAGGCAGATGACGAAGGGACCCTTTCTCTGTTAGCACTAAAGTACTTATGGAAGCATTGCAGTCCCAACTTCGCCCTCAGTCGCCCGAGTTTCGAGAAAACGCCGCCTACCATCAAGCCTTGGCGGACCAACTGGAAAAAGACCTTGAGCGCATTCGACAAGGAGGTGGAACGGAAGATCGCGCTCGTCACGAAAAGCGCGGAAAACTTTTTGTCCGCGATCGAATCCAAAAGCTATTGGATCCTGGCACGACGTTTTTGGAACTCTCGCCGCTCGCCGCGTTTGATCTTTATGATGGAGATGCTCCGTCCGCAGGAGTCGTCACCGGAATCGGTGTTGTTCATGGCAAAGAGGTTGTGGTCGTTGCCAATGATGCTACCGTGAAGGGCGGAACCTATTTTCCAATGACCGTGAAGAAGCACCTTCGCGCGCAAGAGGTCGCTATCGAAAACCACCTCCCCTGCGTGTACCTGGTAGATTCGGGAGGGGCGTTCCTTCCCAAACAAGCAGAAGTTTTTCCGGATCGCGATCATTTTGGGCGCATCTTTTACAATCAGGCGCAAATGTCCGCCTTGGGTATTCCACAGATTGCAGTAGTGATGGGGTCTTGTACGGCTGGTGGTGCCTACGTCCCAGCCATGTCGGATGAAACCATCATCGTCAAAAGCCAAGGCACGATTTTCCTAGGAGGCCCTCCACTAGTCAAGGCGGCCACCGGCGAAACCGTTACTGCCGAAGAATTAGGCGGTGGAGACGTGCATTCAAGAACCTCGGGAGTCACGGATCACCTCGCTGAAAACGACGACCACGCTTTAGAAATCGCTCGAGATATTCTGCGATTTCGGAGGAGCAAACCGTTGCAACCAACCTTGGCGGATTGCCTCGAGCGCGTTGCACCAGAGGAGCCGCTTTACGACACTCAAGAACTCTTGGGCGTGCTACCCAAAGACCTGCGGACTCCGTTTGATATTCGAGAAGTCATTGCACGCTTAGTCGACGGATCCCGATTTCATGAATTTAAGCCGCTCTACGGCAACACCTTGGTATGCGGTTTTGCCCACCTTTGGGGAATTCCGGTAGGGATCCTTGCCAACAACGGCATCCTTTTCAGTGAGAGTGCGCTCAAGGGCACGCACTTCATTGAACTCTGCTGCCAGCAGAATACACCGATCCTATTTCTGCAAAACATCACGGGGTTTATGGTTGGAAAGAAGTACGAAGCAGGCGGCATTGCCAAAGACGGAGCCAAACTCGTGACTGCGGTCTCCAATGCCTCGGTTCCAAAATTTACGGTTGTGGTCGGCGGAAGTTATGGCGCAGGAAACTATGGAATGTGCGGCAGAGCCTTTCAGCCTCGAATGCTTTGGATGTGGCCCAACGCCAGAATCTCCGTGATGGGAGGAGAGCAAGCCGCGGAAGTCTTGTCTCAAGTGAAGGCCGATCAACTCACCAAAAAGGGAGCCAAAATTACGGCTCAAGAAATTGCAGAGATCAAAGCACCGATTCTTGAGCAGTATAATAAGGAGGGACATCCTTATTATAGTACTTCCAGATTATGGGATGACGGAATCTTGACGCCTCCTAAGACGCGAGAAACCCTAGCCCTTGCTCTCGCTGCATCGCTTCACTCACCTGCTAAGCCTACGAAATTTGGCATTTTTCGAATGTAGGTGAACACAAGTCCTTCCGATACGTGGAAGGATGAGGTTCGTATTACAAAAGACTTGGGTATGCCTGCTTGCTTTGGGGATCTTGCTATCTCCGGCGGCTGGTCTCGGCGCAAAGAAACCCAAAGCCAGCTATCGCGAGCTACACACTAGTGCAACACGTGGTATCCACTGCGACGTCACTCAATCCCTAATGAGGGCATTGGCACAAGAGGACCAGGCTTTTAAAAATCTAGACCCCAGGATGCGCCGTTTTCTGGAAGACAGCTTCCTTCCTGTTGTGGGAAGACGCGGCCTAGAAGCAAAACCTGGAATATTTAGAGCGTGTGAGATCGCATCGCGAGGAGCTTGCTTTGACCTCGACACCCCAGCGGATATCGAAAAAGGCTTTGAACGCCTCCGCTTTGTTTTTAGCGATGAGACCAAGGTAGCTCACTTTGATATCGAAAAAAGCCCTCGAACCCTCTACCTTCCTTTGGACCCGAAGCTCTTGGAAGAAACGCCCGATCACGGAGCCAACGTCATTCGACGTTTCTTGGTTGGTCATATTCTCCATCCATTTATGCCCCACGACGACAATGTGGCGGCTCGACTAGCCCTCGAAGAATCTCGACTCCTCATCAAAGATGCACAACACGAGGCAGAAACCGCCATTGAATCCCTAGTAAAAGCCTTTCAAAATAAACTAAAAAAAAGCATCGATGCCGTTCGGGCTTCTTCTAGAAAGTTTCTCTTTGTAGCACCGACAGGATTGGGCAAAACCGAAGTACTGATGCGCGGACTCAAAACCCAAATCCTAGAAGGCTCTCAGCATTTTCACATCCTCACCGCTGACCGAATCAATCTCACCAATCAATTACGCAAAGACCTCCATGGCCTTGAGGCCACCTTGCCAACCGGCAAGAAGATGGCCGTCGTCTACTGGAACGAGTCCCATGGCAAAGTGAAAGACCTTGGAAGGCTCAAGCGCACCATTGAAGCCAATAAGAGGGAGGGAATTCACACCGTATTGGTCTCCACCATTCAAAGCATATCCAGCACCGTCACTGGGCGCCTTCAGAAAGGAGATAAAGGTTTTAGCCGACAGAAGACCAGTGCCAATTGGGCAACGCTTCGACAAGAACTCGGAACCTTGCTGATCGATGAGGCTCACCATACCGGTGCGCCTTGGTACACGGAGGCCATGAAAGAACTCGTCAATCACAACAACTCCAAGGCCTTCGCACTAGGAACCACAGCAACCCCTTTCCACGGCCAAGTGGACGTCATTGGCGATCTTTTTGACGACCGCGCTTTTTGGGCCTATTTGGATAGCGCAGAAGAGTGGCTCAAGAATCCTGGCGGAATAAGAAGAGACTTCAAAGAAGTCTTAGATCAGCTCCAGATAGCCCTTATCCGTGGTGAACTTACCGACTTCCAACACCGCTACTACGCACCGGAGATAAT
>CAUJDS010000080.1 GCA_963169695.1 Bdellovibrionota bacterium | reverse complement strand
TTTGAGAAAGAATTCTAAATTACAAATAGGATGATGAAAAATGTCTTTCCATTTCGCGCGCAGAAAGGGACTCATCGTAACAAGTATTCATGCACACTTACTGAGAATACTCTTTCAGTTTTGTCACCCCCCTCGCTGAGTTCCCTATCCTGTCATCCACTATCGACTTCGCAGATTCAAACCCGCCTAGCTGGGGGTGCACTAGGGTCATTGAGAGTCGTTGAATGGTTAGTGGCTGAGAGGAAAATGCCTATCTCTAACAAGGTGGGCTTGCATTGAGAAAGTAGCGCATTGAGTTAAGCGACCCCCAACGAAAATTATGGGGTGCCCCTCCGTCCGACGGAAGGTCTCAGCGTACGGGATTCGGTCTGCTTAACCACGGCATTGCGTCTAAAGCCAAGGCCAGCCTGGCACAGGACTTTCATGGTGTGAGATCAAAAGGAACCCTAACTATGAAGCGTTTTCAAAAAATGACTCAGACTGGACAAGCACTGACGGAGTACCTCCTCCTTCTCGTTTTGATTGCTATGGCTTCGCTAGTCATCGTTCGATCCATTGGCACTCAAGTCAAAAACAAACTCACGGATGTTCGAGATCGAATTGAAAACCTCTAGTTCTATTGAAGGTCAGGCCCTGATCGAAATGTCGCTATGGATGGGGACCCTCCTCCTCATCTGCATTCCTATTTTTCGACAAAGCCTCCGACACTATGAAAGTTTGAAATGCCGTGAGCAGATCCTGAAGGCGGAGCGACTCAGAGCCTTTGGTTCGTCATCCATGAACCTATCTTTCGCTTCGTCATGCAAGGAGCAGAAGTGGCACTATGCGATGCCGCTCTCACACCCATGAAACCCCTATTGTTTTTCATTGGATTGATCTTCGCCGTCCTCTGGATTCGAACACTTCAACTTGGAATGCTCTGGAATCATTCTGTCCAAAGGCTCCACCAACTCGATTCGTGCGTGTCCCAATCACTCCGACCGCTTCGCCTCCTTGACCTTCGCGTTGCCACTGTCAACGGAACACTCTATGGATTGCGTGCTGAAGTAGTGGCGCTTCTCCCGAGCCTGCCATACAGCTCGGCTGCCATCGAAGGATTGAAAGCAAGCGCGCGAGTCCTGCAAGGAACGCAGAAATTAGCAGAGGTTGAATGGAACGCCCTAAAAATAACGGGACCTTACGCTTGCGGGATTTCGAGACTGCACACGGAAGCATTGCCATCGTGGCCTTGGCAAGAAGCTTCGGAAGATGGGTTGGGGCCAGTTCCGCTGCAACGCAAAGAAACCAACGATCGAATAGAGCTTTCGCAAGGGCAACTGGGTGCCGCTGCCACCTTAACTTATTCAGGAGGAATCCGTGCGTTTGATGCTCAATGGACCGAACCCAAGAAAAACCTCTTCCACCGGACAAGTCTCTTTTGAGTGCTTATTATGGATCTTCGCTTTTTTGATCAGCTGGGGAGTCTACGAAAAAATTTTTCGAACCATCGATCAAAGGTGCTTAAGACTTTACAGCCGTGGCTCGGCCTCCTCCTTCTACTTGGACTCGGTCACTCCTTAGTACAATGGATCACTCGAGGCGGAGTTCAGGATTGGCTCGAGCAGTCTCCTCCCAAGCCCTCCGTCTGGGTAGGAGTCATTCATTCGCTTGGACTTATTGAAGTCAAAGAGCAAAAAAAATTGGATCGTCTCTATCGTTTGATGCCCACAACCACGGATCAGCAAGGAGCCTGCTGGACCAGCCAAGACCAGAACTGGATTGCCCTCTTTGATGCGAGCGCTGCTCCCACAGGCATACGATTTTTTGAAAAACCTGCTTCATCACTCTCGCCGCTGCTGACTCAATGGAGTCGGCTCGAAAGAACATGGCGAGGAATTGTCCAGCTCGATCAAAAAAGGAGCGACTACACCACCAAGCATCCAGCGCCACTGAAGAAAAAAGCGTCCACACGAAGTCCTTTTGAAATCAGATATTGACATCAAACTTTGTGCCACCTTAGGCTGTGGCCATGCACCAAAACTCTAGTGAAATCCTAACGGTTGGTTCCATGGCATTTGACTCCCTTCGCACTCCGAGTGGAAAGGTCGATCACATCGTCGGGGGTTCGGCCAATTACTTCTCACTCGCTGCCTCTCTCTTTGCACCGGTGAGGATTGTCGCTGTGGTGGGAGAGGATTTTCCGGATGACCACCTCAAGCTCCTTCAATCAAAAGAAATCAATGTAGATGAAGTCGAGCGCGCCAAAGGGAAAACCTTCCATTGGGTTGGTGAATACGACCGCAATCTCAATGAAGCAAAAACGTTATCTACCCATTTGAATGTCTTTGAACACTTCAATCCCAAGCTCAATGCCGCATCCAAAAAATCACCTTATCTTTTTCTGGGAAACATCAATCCCGGACTACAAATGAGCGTCTTAGATCAAATCGAAAATCCCCAAGTCGTTGCATTGGACACCATGAATTTTTGGATTACAGGCGAATCTAAAGAACTCCAAAAGGTGCTCAAGCGCGCAGACATTCTTTCGATTAACGAAGGCGAAGCCCGCCTGCTTTCTGAAAAAGAAAGCATTGTCGCTGCAGCTCGAGTCATCCAGAAAATGGGACCTTCCATCGTCATCATCAAACGCGGAGAATATGGCGCAAGCCTTTTTACGCCAGACGGTGTCTTTATCCTCCCGGCGTTTCCGCTGATGCAAGTAACGGATCCAACGGGGGCGGGAGATTCTTTCGCTGGTGCACTCATGGGCTACCTCGCGCAATCTCTCGTGGATCGATCGATCCTACGCAACAATCCCAATGAGCGGGAAAAGATCCTTCGACACGCGGTCTTGGCCGGTTGTGTATTGGCGAGTTTTACGGTCGAAGACTTTGGTCCTAGGAAATTAATCAACCTCACCAAAGCCGAATACGCAAAGCGACTTCAAGAAATGAAAAATCTCGTCGCTATTCCTGAATAGTCGTCAAATAGGGAAGAACGTCGCTTACGCTCAAGTCCTTCATGACATCCATTTCAGGATCGGGATATTCAAAGCCTAAATTCAGGTATTGAGCCTTGGGATGGCGTGAAGCTATTGCTTTGGCTTTCTCACCTATGGGACCCCAACGCTTGATAGCTGTGGGTCCGTGCAATCCCAACGTAGGTACTCCAGCAATGGCGGCGAGGTGCATGATTCCGGTGTTTACCGAGATGACTTGCGCAGCATTTTGGAGAATAGAGAGTGTCTCGCCCCAAGAAGCTTCTGACACAATGACATCTTCTGATGCAAATAGGGCCCGTATCTTAGCAACGTCTTCTGGCCCAGCAGTAAATACCACGCTAAAAGAACGGCGCCTGGCTTCCTGATAGAGCGCCTTCCAAGCATCAGTAGTCCACTCCTTTAAGTAGGCCTTTTCGCCACCGGGCCAAAGATGAAAAACCATGTACGGTTTTGGAAGGGTCTTTGAATCCGCACGCGAAGGTGGCAAGTAAGGTGAGTGGCTAGGAGAAATCCCCAAGCTCCGAATGAGATTTCGAAAATTCTCAGTTTCATGAACCGTCGATAAATGGAGAACCGACCGGTCATAGGCAAAATGTCGATATTGTCCTGGTGTACGAAACCCCACCGTGAAACGACTCTTGGAGAAAAAAGCCAAAACCGCATTGACCCGTGGCCACTGACCAAAATCAATAAGGAGATCCAATTCAAAACTTCGAAGGATTCTCACGCATTCCAATGGCCGAGCCATCCTCAGCTTTACGATGGATAAAGCTTGATGCTCATAGAGCTTTGCAAAATCAAAATTGGATTCACCGCAAAATAGAATCAAATGCGCTTGAGGGTATCGCGCTTGCAGATCTTTGATGCAACCAGAGAGGAGAACGGTATCGCCAACCGCGGCCTCCTTGAGGAGTCCAATCCTACGAGGCTCCTCAGAAAGTACTCTTTTTCTAAATAGACCGCAGACCGCCTTCGCGAGACCCAACATTGCCACCAAAGGGATACCCAACTTGCGATCCAGAACTTTGAGTGTCTTATTGCTGCGAGGACTTGCCATAGGGATTGGACCTTCCTAAGTCCGTTGCGCTTCGCTACGGAAAAACTCCATGGTCCGTAACAAGCCCTGGGCCAAATCCATTTTGGGGGCCCACTTCAATTCCGTCTTAGCTCGCGTGATATCGGGACAGCGTCTTCGAGGATCATCGTCGCGTGCCGCAACAAATTGTATTGAACTCGTTGCGCCTGTCATCTTCAAAATAGCTGCGGCCAATTCCGAAATAGGAATCTCTGATGGATTTCCAATATTGACAGGACCTTCACAGTCACTCTCAAACAATCGAAGCACGCCATCCACTAAGTCTGATACGTAACAAAAACTTCGTGTCTGCTGACCCTTGCCGTGTAAGACCATGGGCTCGCCTCGAAACGCACATCGAAAAAATTCTGGAATGGCTCGTCCGTCATCTAGCCTCATTCGAGGTCCATAGGTATTGAAGATTCGGACAATGCGAGCGTCGAGCTTCTTGTCATGACCTTCCCACCCTCGTGCGGCAGAAGTCACTACCGCTTCCGAAAATCTTTTAGCTTCATCATAACAAGCGCGAGGTCCAGTGGTATTGACATTTCCAAAATAGTTTTCTGTTTGAGGATGGACTTCAGGATCTCCATAGACCTCGGATGTCGAAGCCAAAACATAGCGGGCGCCATACTGAAGGGCGAGTTCCGCGGTGGCTAGTGTCCCAATGGAGTCAACGCCGAGAATGGCACGCGGAATTTTTTCGAAATCAACGGGACTTGCAGGGCAAGCAAAATGAAAAAGACCCATCAGTCCATCTGATTTCAAAAACGGACAACGCTCAAAAATGCCAGGAGTACAGACGTCGCCTTCTACCCACTGAAAATCAGCATGCCCAATCAGAGAACTGAGGTTCTCTTTGCGTCCGGTACAGAGGTTGTCCAGCGCGGTCACACGATAGCCCTTTTTGACTAAGGCTTCACAGAGGTGCGAACCAATAAATCCGGCTCCGCCTGTAACGATAATATGCTTCATGAAATCCTCTCGGGGGAACCTAGCATTTTACTTGTTTCCGCGCATCTTCCCTCTGCAGAACAATGGCCCATGCCACACTAAACATGACTTGATGCAGGACCTTCCCTTCGATTAAATTGGACTGAGTTAAGCCATTGATCAGCAATGCGACCCAGGCACAAAAGAGCCCCAAGGCTAATCGATGGAATCTACGCTTCCAAAAGGCTGCCAAAATCCACCCGACCCAGGCCAGCCAAGCCAAAATGCCCAAAGCACCTGTACCGCTCAAAGTATCAAGGTAGGTATTGTGAGCATGCCCACTGAAGACATGGGATCGATGAAATTTTTCCTGCAAGTAATAGCCAGAAAGTTCGGCATTTTTTCGCCACCCTACCCCTAGAATGGGTCGCTTTTTAAAAAATTCCCAATTGGCTTCCCACAGGTCCTGACGCTCGCCAATTCCACGGTATTCAGTCAACCTTCGATGAACAGATGGAATTTGGAATAGAACCACTCCACCCAGACATCCAATCAGCAGCAATGCGATAAGCTTTCTCTTGGAAACAAGGAAAGTCAACCAAACGCCAAGTGCCACCGGAAGCGCAACCCAAAGGGTTCTCGAAAAAGTCAGAATCAAACACAGAAAAACGGCCCCTGCCACCCATTTCGTCCAGCGCTTTTCTGTCATGCTCAGCGCTGCAAAAAATGGGAAAATAAAAATGCTCGCCACGGATAGGTGATGCCCAAGAAAAAGTGTCGCATGATAATAACCCGGCAAGAAAACGGTCTCTTGGGGCCGTGGCCAACCCGTAAAGAATTGTGCAATTCCTACCGCTCCAAGAACTCCGGCACTTCCCATCCAAACCTTCAAAACACTCCATTGCTGAGCAGGGGTCAGTTGTTGAATAGCAAAGGCAAGAAGCAAGGGCCAAAAAAAGTACCAAAGCTTTGCACCATCAGCTAGTCCATGCACTCGCGCAGTTTCACCATGGACCACCAGCGGCCAAATCCAAGCCTGAATCAGACTCAGTGCTAGCATCGCAACGAGGAAACCAGTCCACTTCAGGTAGGAGCGTGCGGCGGAATCGGTGATCTGAAATTTTCTATTTTGAACCAGAAGTCCCGCAACGACTAGCGCAGCTCCAATACTCATCGCTGCCATGGATAAGAGCGTACTAAAAGCATAGAGACAAAGGCTGAAGTAGAGCCATTTTGATCGATCGATTTTCATCATACAAAGGACTCACTGAAAGAAGGAGTGGCCACTCTCCCCTTTGCAAACTGACAGACCTCGAGAAGGCTACATCGCTCGCAGATCCGATCAACATAGCGGTTGCGACAATGGGCCAAAATACCCAAGCGCGCGATCGAAAAATCATACTGCGTTGGATCGTCAGGTGACACTTGCTTCAGGCTTTCTGTCATTTCTAAGGAAGTCTTCCAGTCCGTGGATCTGCGGGAGGTCAATTCCAAATAGCGGCCGATGCGCGCCACATGAGTATCAAGGGGCAATACCAACTGAGATGGATCCACGCTGCTCTTCCACGCGTGCGCCTTCGACCATGGTCCGTCTTTGGTCCAAAGCCCTAAGTCCAAGTTGTCTCGACGCCCCATCCATCGGAGCAACATGCACCAACGCTTGCAAGTACTGCCATCGACTGGACTGGCTAAGAGAAAAGCAACGGATCCGGTATCTCCCTTGAGCTGGCTCTTCCAACCCGAGAGTAAAGAAGTCAGGGCGATCTGAATCGTCGGTGCATCTGACCGATGGTAAGAACAAAGGTGCCCGCCAACGGAACCATGATTTTCCCAACTCCACGCGATCCGCTTCATCAAGGCAAGGATGTCCGGACCGCGGTTGAATCGATGCACCCAGGACGCCAGCGCCGTTTGCGCTGAGCGATAAAAAGAATCCGAATTCAGCGAGCGAACAAAAAAAGCCGGAGAAGGACTCTTTGCCTCTAGCAAAGCCAAAAGAGAGCGAACGGAATTTCTAATTTGACCCACCTGCCCATAGGCTAAGAGCGCTGAAAGTAACGCGACGACTTCTTGATCGTGAGGATCTTTGTACTGGTGAGCAAACCAAAGGGGATCGGAGATCAAATTCCCGCGATGGTGGTAGCGAAGCTTCAGATCCTGCAAAAAAGGACGGAGGGATTTCACTTAGAAGGTTATTTCATAGCCAACACAAGGGGACAAGAATGTTGAATTGAATTCAAACTCAATTAGTCCGATATGATTCCCTTTTCATTCCGCTCAGGTGCAGCTATTCCATTGATTACGCATGAAGCGACGTGCCAGCTTCTGGATATTTCTTTTGATTCCTCTGATCACGCTGATTCCCTTTCAAGCGAGTGCACAGGTCCTCAAACCGCGTGCTGTTCCAAGCGATAGAGAAACACCACCCGATTTGGCACCAAGCGAGAACTTCATGCCCTTGGGTTGCGACCGCAAGGCAACCCTCGATGGCAGAGAGATCCGGATCGACTCCTACCATTGCAAGGATGGCGAAGGACTTCGCAAGCTCTTTTTGGCTGTGCCTGATGCCCAGCGAGAATTGGATCTCTATCAAAGTACTCGGAATCAGGCTCAGATTGCCGCCTATACGGGTAGCTTCGGTCTCCTGGCGATTGTCGTAGGTTGGATTGTTTCGTCCCAGATGAACAACTCTCAAGATGCCCTCAAGGTCCGCCAATGGACTTTTGGCGGGGGAATAACGATTACCACTGGAAGTTTGATCTACGGTTTGGGAATGTTGAGTGCAAGCGAGACCCACTTAGAAAACGCGGTCGAAGAATACAACAAGGTCAATCCTAAGCAGCCCTTAGGATTGGAGATAAAGACAGGAATTCATTTCTAGTGCCAAGACGCAAAGACCTTAAAAAAATTCTACTCCTTGGAAGCGGGCCCATTGTGATTGGGCAGGCCTGCGAGTTTGATTATTCAGGAACTCAAGCTCTCAAGGCGCTCAAAGAAGAAGGCTATGAAGTCGTTCTGGTCAACTCAAACCCTGCAACCATCATGACCGACCCGGAGCTAGCACATCGAGTTTATGTAGAGCCGTTGAGCCTCGAGTACGTCAAGCGGGTGATTGAACGCGAGCGACCCGACGCGGTCCTTCCGACGATGGGAGGTCAGACTGCATTGAACCTCGCCCTTGCCCTCCATGACACTGGAGTACTGAAAAAATACGGCGTCGAAATGTTAGGAGCCAAGCCCGACGTGATCCGCCGAGCAGAAAACCGCGAGTCCTTTAAGTCGACCATTGCGCCCATCGGAGTCGAAAGCGCCAGAAGCTTCGTCGCGCGAAATCTTTCGGATGGTGAACAGATCCTCAAAGACATTGGACTGCCACTGATCCTACGACCCTCCTTCACACTCGGAGGAGAAGGCGGCGGGAGTGCTTCGACGTCAGAAGAATTTTTTGAGAAACTTCGACGTGCCCTTTTTCTTTCGCCGACCAGTGAAGTTCTTGTCGAAGAAAGCTTGATTGGCTGGAAAGAGTACGAACTCGAAGTTGTCCGAGATCGCAAAGACAATGTCATCATTGTTTGTTCGATCGAAAACCTAGACCCCATGGGAATTCACACGGGAGATAGCATTACCGTGGCACCTGCCCAAACCCTTACCGATCGAGAATATCAAGAGCTTCGAGATCAATCGATCCGCATCATTCGCGCAATCGGCGTGGAGACCGGTGGATCCAATATCCAATTTGCGATCAATCCTCGTAACGGAAAAATCGTATGCATCGAAATGAATCCTCGTGTTTCTCGATCAAGTGCATTGGCGTCTAAGGCGACGGGATTCCCCATCGCTCGTATCGCCGCAAAACTTGCCGTCGGCTATTCGTTGGACGAATTAAAAAACGACATCACCGGCACCACGCCTTCCAGCTTCGAACCTTCCATTGACTATGTTGTTACTAAGGTTCCACGATTCGACTTCAAAAAATTCAGACCGACCGAAGCCCGACTGACTACGCAGATGAAGTCCGTTGGCGAGGTCATGGCCATTGGACGGACGTTTGAAGAATCACTTGGCAAAGCGTTGGCGGGCCTTGAAGTCAAAAGGAAATGGCTCATGCCACTGGGCTCCACTCCCAATTGGGACAGAATGGAGAATAACCATCCTGCGCGCCTCTTCTATGTTGCAGACGCATTGCGATTGGGTATCTCGATTGACGAGCTCCACCAAAGAACCGGCATTGACCCTTGGTTTTTAGGTCGAATTGAAAAATTCTTGGAGGTCGAAAAACAACTGGCCGCTTCATCGTGGCCGCTGTCCCGAGCCCTCTGGCTTTTGGCAAAGAAGCGAGGATGGACGGACCGAGCTTTGAGCGAAAAGCTGCATCGCCCGGAGAAAGAAATACGCGAGGCCAGGATTGCTGTAGGCGTCACCACGCAGTACCACTTAGTAGATACCTGTGCGGCTGAATTTGAAGCGCGCACACCCTACCTGTACAGCAGCTATTCTGGTGAAGACGAGTCCAAAATTTCCGAACGCCCCAAGGTCCTCATCTTAGGCGGTGGTCCCAATCGCATTGGGCAAGGGATCGAGTTTGATTACTGCTGCGTGCACGCTTCGATGGCACTGAAGGACCTCGGACTAGAATCGATCATGATCAACTCCAATCCAGAGACGGTAAGCACGGACTACGATATTTCGGACAAGCTTTATTTTGAGCCCGTCACGGTGGAGCATGTTCTCGCCATTGCTGACAAAGAAAAGCCCCTGGGAGCCATTGTTCAATTCGGTGGTCAAACACCATTGACGATTGCGAAAGATTTGGAGGCCGGCGGACTTAAGATCCTCGGCACAACCACCGACAGCATCGACACTGCCGAAGACCGCAAGCGTTGCGAAGAACTGATCAGGGATCTCCTTCCTCTCGGACTGAAACAGCCCGAAGCCGCTATTGCAATGAATCGCCAAGAAGCGCTCGATAAGGCCTCCGCACTTGGTTATCCTGTCGTCGTTCGCCCCTCCTACGTATTGGGTGGAAGAGGAATGCGCGTAGTTCATAGTGAGAGCATGCTCCGCGATTGGATTGATGAGGCTTTTCAGCTAAGTGAAGAACACCCGGTACTGATCGACCGCTTTCTCAACCGCGCCATCGAAGTGGACGTCGATGCCATCTGTGATGGAAGAGAAACCATCATTGGCGGAATCATGGAACACATCGAAGAAGCTGGGATTCACTCCGGCGACAGCGCCTCCTCGATTCCAGTAGTCACTCTCTCTTTAGAAATTACTGACCGAATACGAACCTACACACGCGAGATAGCTCGAAGGCTCAAGGTCATTGGCTTGATGAATATTCAATTCGCAATCTTGGGAGAGGAGGTCTACCTCCTTGAGATCAATCCTCGAGCGTCGAGGACAGTCCCTTTTGTCAGCAAAGCGGTTGGCAAGCCGCTCGCCAAACTCGCCGTCCAAGTCATGCTTGGCAAATCCCTTCACGACTTAGGCCTTCGAAGAGATTTAGACGAAGACCTCCCCTTTTATTGCGTCAAGGTGCCTGTCTTTCCGTTTGATCGATTTCCTAATGTCGACATCCTACTTGGACCCGAAATGAAATCCACGGGAGAAGTGATGGGTCGAGGCAGAACTTTTTCTGGAGCCTATGCCAAGGCAATGGCAGCTGCCGGAATGTCGCTGCCCTTGGCCGGAAACGCTTTCTTGTCGATCCGCAATGAGGACAAAGAAGAGATCCTACCGATTGCACGTGGCCTCAAGGAAATGGGATTCAAGCTTTGGGCGACGAAGGGCACCTGCGATTTTCTTAATAAAAATGATCTTGATGCGCAGGCCATTCACAAAGTCGAAGAGGGCTCTCCTCATTGCGTAGAGGCCATTGAGGCCGGAAAATTTTCGTTGATTATCAACACCACTTCCGACGAAAAAGCTATTCGAGATAGCTTTTCTATTCGAAGAGCTGCGCTCGAACGCAAGATTCCTTACGCTACGGTCATCGCTTCAGCAAAGGCCATGGTCGACGGCATCCGAGAAGAAATCAAAGGTAGCCTTGAGGTCATGCCTCTATGAGAGACAACTCGGGCACTTGCTGGAATTGCCGCAAGACGCTGAGTCCATCGGACTACGGCAGGCAAGAGTCGTGCGAGGGCTGCGGAAGAGACACTCATGTTTGTCGCAATTGTACTTTCTATGATCCCAAGTACCACAATGGTTGTCGTGAGAATCAGGCAGACCGCGTGCTAGAAAAAGAACGTGCCAATTTCTGCGATTATTTCAATCCAAGAAACGAACACAAAGACCCCGCGCAAGAGCAAAAAGACCTCCGCTCTGCCGCGGAATCACTTTTCAAGAAGTAAGGACTCACACCATGGTAGTAGAAAATCTTCCCGCCGAACCATTTATTTCGAAAGGAAAATTCTTTGCCATTTATTCCTTCGATATTGGTAATACCATTGACCTCAATGCCATCGAAAAGTCTCAAACCTTAAGCCAACGGGCCAAGCTACTGACGAGCAAACGGGTCCCTCGCCATATGGAGATTCAACCACTCCCACTTAGGATCAGTCAACGCGTGGCTTCAGTAGAAGTAGGCGAATTTAAGACCGAAGAAATCATTGACCTCACGCTCTATGACTTTGGAGCGGCTTCTCTTACTTTTCAATTCGAGATTTCTGGCCCCTTTCGCAACATCATTCGACTCTGCGACGCTTTGTACGACAACACCAAGTTGAACCAGCTTTCTCAGGAGATTATGACCAATCTCATGGAGACACTGAAGCCTCATATTGCTAAGGCGCATTTGATGCCAGCCTTTGAAAGCTACAATTTGATTCAAATTGCTGACTACAGCCCCAACCGGTCGCCGTCGGAGCTGCTCAAGATCTACCAACCCCTCTTCGGACAATTGTTGCGCTCCGATCAAGTGTTGCTCTCGGAAGAAGAAATCAACGAAGCAACCTCTGGCAAACTCTCGTACTCGAGGGAAGACCTTACCGTGATTGACTGGAGTACTGGTATCGTCTTTGACCAAAAAGTCGAAGACATCATGGCCGTATTGGACTTTGCGAACGTGTCGCTCGTTGAACTGCGATTCTTGGACTCCCAACTCGACAACGCCCTAACAGATTTCTACGCTGGCCTCACCAAGACTCCCAAGCGGCGCTGGACGCTCTTGCCGCGTTCAGACCAAAAAATCATGAGCAAGCTCAGCCGACTTCAAGTCGACAGCGCTATGTTATTTGAAGACGTCAATCACTCCTTCAAGCTTTTTGGAGATTACTACTTGAGTCGAGTGTATCGAGTGGCCGCAAATCGCTTCAAACTCGAAAACTGGAATCAAAGCATCCTGCGCAAACTCGAAACGCTCGAAAGCATCTATCAAAAGACCAACCACCGCACGGCCAACCAGCGCATGGAACTCTTGGAGTGGATCATTATTATTTTGATTTCTGTTTCTATCTTGCTCCCTTACCTTCCGGGCGGGAGCCATTGAGCCAGAAGCCACGCTTAGCTATTAGACTTCATTTGATCGCGCCAGCCATGAAACTTCTTCTCGATGAATTCGAACATCAGCTTGGCAATATCCACACCTGTTGCTCGCTCGATTCCTTCGAGACCAGGCGATGAATTGACTTCCATCACAAGAGGCCCCCGCGAGGATCGCAAGAGATCCACTCCCGCAATATTCAATCCCATTGCTTTGGCGGCCTGAAGGGCAATTTTTCTTTCTTCTGGCGTGATCTTAATCTCTCTTGCCTTGGCACCGCGGTGAAGGTTGGATCGAAACTCCCCTTCCTTGGCCGTACGCTGCATCGACGCTACGACTTTATCGCCAATGATGAAGCAGCGAATATCCGATCCGCCGGCTTCTTTGATGTATTCTTGGACGAGGAAGTGGGCGTCCATTTCTCGAAAAGCATCGATCACACTCTCGGCAGCTTTATGGGTTTCGGCTAGGACCACACCCTTTCCTTGAGTGCCTTCTAACAACTTGATGACCAAGGGAGTGCTACCAACGAGATCAATAAGCGCCTGCGTCTGTTTGGTGGAATGAGCAAAGCCAGTGATAGGCAGGTCGATTCCTCTTCGGGCAAAAATCTGAAGGGATCTCAGTTTGTCGCGGGATCGTGAGATCGCAATCGACTCATTGAGAACGTAACATCCCATTGTCTCAAACTGCCTAACCACTGCCGTGCCATAAAAGGTGATGGAAGCACCGATTCGAGGAATGACCGCATCGAGATCATCCAATGTCTTCTCACCGTATTGCACGGTGGGTTTGATGGAACTGATATTCATGTAACATTTAAGCGTGTCATAAACTTCAACTTCATGGCCTCGATCTTTTCCCACTTCGAGGATCCTTCGGGTGGAATAAAGCTTCGAATCGCGAGAGAGAATGCCAACCTTCATGGGGAGGTCCGTTTCTTTTTTTTCTTTTTCTTTTTCTTCAGTCGAAAAGAGGTAGAAGCATCGATCAGAAATCGCTTCTGCAAGGCTTCTCTACCAAGGAGCATTCGATAGCCCATTTCATGTCGATTGACCAAGGTGAGTTCAATCAGAAACTCCCGCTTCCCTAAGCAACAGAGCGTGCGGATCACAGGACGATGAGTGAGATGGCCGGATGAGCTTTTCACCCAACGACGCTCATGCACTTCGGCAATGGCTCGAATCTCTTGGTCCGAAGTTCCAGGGTCAGCCAGGATCACAAAATGCACCCAAAGTTTATTACCTTCTTTGACAACACGAATTCGGTCAGCATGCAGCGAAGAGGTCTTTGCGCCTGTATCCATCTTGGCCTTGATGGAATAGACGCCAAGATGGGGAAGGTCCACCTTCTCTCGCCAGCCCAATACCTTCATGACTCGACCATCCGTCAAACGCTTCATCATCGTGTAATAGTCCTATTCTAGTGGTTGGCAAGGACCTTGGATACCAGGCATTAAAGGCCGCTTTTTTGCCGGCTACCTACTGGGAATGGGATATGATATCTCTCGCGATTGAGGACATTCTTTATGAGAAATTTAATCAAAAACACTAGGACCCTTGCACTGATCTCTTTGATCTCTTGGGGAGCCAGCCACTTGGCGCTGGCCCAGGATGAGGACTACCTACCCCCAGCAGACAGCCAAGACGGAGGTGGCTTGCCTGCCTACCAGGATCAATACGAAGGTCAACCCATGCCAGACACCATGCAACAGCCTCCAGCGCCAGAAGACTATGGCAATGATTCTTCAGATAATTACTGACGGAATGAAAGCCGAATGAAATTTCATTCATAAGGCCAAAGACTGCGGTGCGCAATACACTCGGCACTTGGCAGTTTTTTGGACCTATGATGAGATTGCCCTCGACCCCTAAACCAATGTCTTTCGTAAGGAGAATGACAATGACTAAAGTACTATCACTACTCGCAGTTGCAGGACTCTTGGCTTCATCAGCTGTAATGGCAAATGAGCACAATGCAGAAGATGCTCATGGCGACAAGCCAGCTACTGCTGCTAAAAAAGCCGCTAAAACAAAAAAGACTCACAATACTTCAAAAAGCAATGAAGCTGCTCCTGAAGCCACTGCTCACGAGTAGTCTACTCAAGCCATAGGCTAAAATAAAAAAGCCCGCAGTCGTTGGTCTGACGGTCGACTCGATCGACCCGAGAGCAACGGCTGCGGGTTTTTTATTTCTACGCTTTATTTTCTTCTGCTTATTTTAGACGCTTGCCGGATTCCAAAAGGAATTGATCCGCACGTTGAATATCTTCTTCGGTGATTTCCCAATTGTTCTTATTTCCGACGAGTTCGTGGATTTTTTCGAAAGCGATCGGATCAATAAACGGCTCGATCTTGCCGCTCTCGTACTCACGCTGCTTCTCATCGTAGAGACCTAAGAAGGTGCGATCCCGAAAAAAACTCTGTCGGTTGCGCTCATCCAACATCTTGATCAAGGCGGGACTCAATTCTCTTTGCACAAACTCAAAGAAGAAACCCGACGGCTTGCTTCCAGGATAGTACCACTCACCACTGAAAACCTGGATCAAGTCTTCGTGCTCGTCCTGAAGGATTGGCGTAATAAATCGGACTCCGCGATCCAACGCATGCTTGTGAAACGAAAGTAAGTCAGGCGTTCGGAGCGCCACATGCTGAAAATGCACCACCGCTTGATGATCATCCAACATGGAACGAACATGAGACATCTTGTTCTTTGGCTCTGTGGCCTGAACCAGAGCCACCATGGTGTTGTTGAGTTCTTGCTTAGCATTGGCACCCTGGCCCAACTTGGTAGCAAAGGTCACAGATCGCTCCGGCTCACCGGGAGCGGAAGATCGCCGCACGTTGTAGATAATATCTTCGGGCTGAGCACCCAGGATGCATCGAAATACAACGTAAGCAACGTTGTACATCTTGTTGTCGACCAGGATTGTCATGTGATCAACCTGAAAATTCAGGAAATCAGGCTTGGAGCTTTTCATTTGGGGACCCCTCTCTTTGCGTGATGCGCTTTTTTTGTTTGTAACGAATCACCCGAGGACCGACAAGCCCCAAATCACAACTCAATCGCTTCAAAGCTTAGACAGAAAGCTCTCCATCAGGGGAGTCGCCTTCTCGCCCACCTGGAGCAGCCCTGTGCAAATTTGCCGAATGAGGCTCATTCTTAAAAAAATCCGTATAAGTATAGCCCTCGACAAAAGACTCGTAGAAATTCTGCAAGTCCACGCCTTCTTTAGGCTTGATGTCCGACTCTCTGACTTTTTGGTCGATTTGACTCTTGATGCTCTTCTTGAGGTAATCGGGGCTGTACTGGGTCAAAGAAAGCACATTCGAAATGCGATCTCCTGGAATAATTTCTTCAATATAATAGCCACCTGGCTCTGACTCATCCAAGAAAACATGCACCTCATGAACCCGTCCAAAGAGGTTGTGCATATCGCCCATGATGTCTTGATAGGCACCCATCAAGAAGAATCCAAGCAAATAGGGCTCTCCTGGCTTGAGCTCATGCAGCTTAATCGTTGAGCTGACTTCTTTGAGGTCGATGAACTGACAAACCTTGCCGTCCGAGTCGCAAGTGATATCGACAAGCGATGCATCACGCGTTGGCTTTTCGTCGTGTCGATGGATCGGCACGATTGGAAAGAGGTGTTGAATCGACCAGTGGTCGAGCATGGATTGAAACACCGAAAAATTGCAGAGGTACTGATCCGCCAATTTGCGATTCAGTGCCTCTATTTCTTCATGAACGTACTTGAGATCCTTGGACATGCGAGAAATCTTTTTACAAATCTGCCAAAACAAATATTCGGCCTTTGCTCGATCTTCCAAAGAAAGAAAGCCCAATTTAAACATCGTCAACGCTTCTTCTTTTCTTTGAAGGGCGTCGTGGAAGTTGCCCAATAAACTTTTATGCGAAACATTCTCTAAAATATCTCGCATCTCATTGACGACATCGTTTTCATTCGGCGAAAAATGAAACTCCAACGGAGAATTACTTACGTCAATGCTGCCGAAGACATTGACGACCAATACGGAGTGATGCGCAACTAGGGCACGTCCACTCTCAGAAACGATATGCGGCTCAGGCACTCCCTCTGCTTCACAGGTTTCTTTGATGGAATAAACCACATCGTCTACATACTCCTTGAGCGAATAATTGACGGAGCTATCGAAATTGGTGCGAGATCCATCATAATCTACGCCCAATCCGCCACCCACATCCAAGAACTCTAAGTGCAGTCCCATTTGATAGAGTTTGGCATAATAGCGAGTCGCCTCTTTGACGGCGTCCTTGATCGTACGAATATCCGTAATCTGCGATCCCACATGAAAATGAAGGAGCTTGAAGGAATTTTCAAAACCCTCTTCGCGCATTCGTTGAACCGCGTAGAGCAACTCGGGAGTGGTCAAACCAAATTTGGCAAAATCCCCACCGCTATCTTCCCAGCGTCCACTTCCCTTAGTGTTGAGTTTGCAGCGCAGTCCAATGAGAGGGGTGACAGAGATTTCGCGCGATACGGAAAATATTTGATCGAGTTCAGAAAGTTTTTCGACAACGATCACACAACGCTTGCCGAGCTTCACAGCCATCAAAGCCAACTTGATGTACTCGTAATCTTTGTATCCATTACAAATAATGAGAGCTTGCGGAGGAATATCCATGGCAACAACAGCAGCCAACTCAGCCTTGGACCCAGCTTCCAAACCAAAATTATAATGCTCGCCTGAGTCGACAATCTCTTCGACGACTTCTCGCATCTGATTGACTTTGACGGGATACACACCTTGATAAATCCCCTTGTAGCCAAATTCTTTGATAGCTCGAATAAAGGCTTCGTTGAGGGTCACAACGCGATGTCGAATGATGTCCTGAAATCGAATAACAATGGGCAAGCCCAAACCCCTCGACTTGATGTCTTCTACCACTCGCACGAGATCAATCCCTGACCCATCTCCCTGACGAGGATAGACGGTGAGATGTCCGGTTGGATTGATATTGAAGTACTGCTCTCCCCAATTTTCGATATTGTAGAGCTTCAGTGAGTCGGCGACGCCCCAAGATTTCATTGATTCATTTCTCCTTCGAAGTCCTTTTGATTTTTCGGGGCGCGAAGCGATAAGCCGGGTTCTGTCTTCACCGTTTCCAGTGGAGGCAACCATTCATCTTGGGCTCGAGTTACCTCGATGCCTCTTGCGGCCTAACCCGAGAGTTGCAGCTGAGCGTGCTGTTCACC
The DNA here is from genome assembly GCA_963169695.1 of Bdellovibrionota bacterium. Lineage (GTDB taxonomy): Bacteria > Bdellovibrionota > UBA1018 > UBA1018 > CAUJDS01 > CAUJDS01. The sequence goes on along the minus strand of CAUJDS010000080.1, from coordinate 13,910 downwards.
CACCGAAGTGAGTGAGACTCCCCTATTTGGCCTTGCTCCAGGTAGGGTTTTCCCTGCCAAAGACGTTGCCGTCTCCGCGGTGGGCTCTTACCCCACCTTTTCACCCTTACCCCAAACAACCAAAGTTGCTTGAGGCGGTACCTTCTCTGTGGCACTTTCCGTCGCCAAGCCGTCTCCAGCTTAACGCCTGGCCGTTAGCCAGTACCCTGCTCAAGGAGCCCGGACTTTCCTCTAGTAGCAATGCTTAAAAAATAAGCCACCACCAGCGATTGCCTGCTTCGCGCTTCCGAATAATCAACTTGCTTAGTACGAAAAATCTAAACGATTATCAAGAAAAGAACGACCTAAGTCGTCGGGGTTTCGGCCGCCTGCGGAACATAGATCAGCCGCTGACAGTTAGGACAACTATGCAGTTCTTTGCCCTTTGTGATTTCGACTGCCATCTGCGGAGGAAACATAATATTGCATGCGCGGCATCGGCCACCGATCAAGGGCGCAACGCCTACGCCACCCCGTGACTGACGAACGCGGTCATAGCGAAGCAGAGTGGATTTTTCTACGGATTTTAGGTACTTCGCTCGATCGTTTTCGAGTTCTTTGAGGTTCTGGGCAATCTGCTCTCCTTGGCTTTGGAGTGACTGCTGAAGGCTATCTCTTTGGGTACGAACGGATTCTACTTCCGCTTCGAGCTTCTGAGTCTCGGCACGAAGGGATTCAATCTCCTGATTGGCCGAAGTTTTTTGCTGAATCAAGCTCTCGTTCATCTTCTTAAGCTGATCGACTTCCTTGGTGGCAGCCTGGAGCTCTCGATTATTGGCAATAGCGTCGGTTTTCTGCTGCGTACGCGCCAAGCGATCTTCATTGATTTGAATCGCTGCATCTAATTGTCCAGTCGACTTCTCCAGCTCGAGGACTCGAGCACTACGCGTGGCAAATTGCTTCTGAAGGGAAATCAACTTGGCATCAAGATCCTTCAATCCAGAAGGCACTGCGCCCAACTGTGCTTGAACCTGGCCAATCTTCAGGTCAATTTCCTGAAGCATTACCAGTTGATCCAATTGTTCCTTCAATGATAGCGCAGCACTCACTCGATTTACTCCTTCATCCACTGACTCTTGGTATCCAAGACATCGCTAGCAAGACCTAGCTTCTGAACCCAAGATTCAGCCGTTTTTAAAAAAAATTTCTCGCTCTCTTGATGGCCTAGTTCCATGACCACCATCCCAGAACGTGAGCCCCGGGTTGCTTCATGGTAATCAACCTCACCCGTCAAATAGAGGTCGCAACCCAACTCCAAAGCAGTTCCGATAAAAGCGGATCCCTTACCCGGGGTAAAGGCCACTTTGGAAATGACGGAGTCAGCAGAACCAGTCATCAAATACCTGTCAATATTGAACAGTTTTTTAACACGCGGAGCTAACTCTGAAAAGGATAACTTTTGAGGAAGAGCACCATAAAATCCATACCCTGCCGAGTCGGGGCCTGGAAATCGGCGCAGATCCGAGAGGTTTTCAAAGAGCCTGCCCTCAATAGCAATCCCCAAGGAATCGGCGATCTGGGTGTTGACCTCTTTTGCGGCTCGATCAAAATTGGTGTGGCAGGCGATAACAGCTATTTTCTCCGATAGACAGTTGGCCATCAAAGTGGACAAGTCATTCTCAGACCCCACAACGAGGCGATTGATGCCTCGATGGGACGGAAAAATGCAGGGGTGGTGGTTGAGAATAAGTCGATAACCTAAATCTTTAGCCCGTTGAAAGACCGAGAGGGTCAGATCGCCGGCAATGACGACCCCATTTGACTCCCACTGAGGGTCACCAAGCAGGAGCCCAACATTGTCCCATTTTTCAGCGAGGTGCTGCGGAGCCAAGTTATCAAGTGCCGATAAGAATTGAGCAACCTTCATCAAACTAGTCTATACATGCCCCACCCTGGAGCGTCCGTCAATGAAGGCCAGCTTGCCTCTTTTTTTCTGCCAATTCGTTTCGATGGGTCAAAAAGTGCTGCATTTTGGCCGTCGGATCCTTTGGCGCATCTGGAAGAAGGCCCCGATGCTCGAGGTCACGCATATAGGTTTCTACAAAATGATCTCCATGTGTGTTGGGGGCCCAAAGATGATCCAGATGAGCAATCATATAGGCTTTAAGCGCATCTTTGGGTTGGGTGAACCAGGTTCGAATATCGCCCTTTGAGGCAACGCCATATTCTTCAGCGGTAATGGCCTCGAACGCACGATCGAATAAATCCGCCAAAACCTCGATCATTTGGACTAGCTTGCCTTCGCCATGATTCTCCCAATTGAAGTCTCGTAAGGCCCGATCCCCGATTTCGTGATCTACCCTGTTGAGGTCGGCGACCAGTTGCATCAGCGTATTTCGATCACCCCCGACCTCGGCATAAGAAAGGGCGAGTCGGGCTAAGATGGTCCTCTCGCCTTGGTATCCATACTCTTTGAGCTTATCCAGTCGTAGCGTCTTGGCGCGATCGTGACGTTTCAGAAAATGCGCAACACTCTCGTCATTGATTTGTTGAATCCAGCCCACGATTCGAGCAGCCGCCCATTCTTGTGGAAGCCCCAACTCAACCTTCAATCGCTCCAAATGCGCTTCAGGCATGATTTTGACCAACGCAGGCAGTGCCGCTTTGATGGCCATCCCAACGCGCCCCACTCTTATGCGATGACTGAAAAAATGAAGCTGAAGGTCGTGGACGGACCTGACATAGAAAAGGTGATCCCACTTGAGAGCTAGACCGCTTTCGTCGGCATGATGCTCAGCATTGAACACTTCGTAAAGACAGGGATCCAAGGCAAGCGCGCGTGAGACGCCACCACCTAACAGAGCTAATAAAAGAAATGCAAAACAAACCCTAACACGCCACCACGTGCCCCGAACCACCATCGCTCGATGGGATAAACCAGGACATCGAAGGAAGCAATTTTTTTGTGCCTAGCCGCCGGCGTACTTCTTGGCGCGTGCTTCTCGCTCCACTGCTCCACTCAAACTCAAGCGCGTCCAAGGCATTGCCAAAAGACGCTCTTCCTCAATCGGCTCTTCAGTCTCTTCGCAAACTCCGTAGGACATATTATCGATGCGCTGCAAGGCCGCATCCACTTCTCGCATCAGATGGTTGGCACGTTCGCGTTGAACCAAAGATCGATTCTGTTCAATCTGAAGTTGCGCGAGATCAGCTTCATCTCCCGAGAAACTCTCGGACAATGGCGATTCGAGCGATTTCAAACCGTTGAGGATTTCTTGACGCTTTTTCATCAAAAGTGCTTTGCACTTATCGATCAGCTTCTTTCTAGATTTGTCCATAAATCTAGCCCCCCCTTCCTTGGGTCTCATTAATTTAACACACAATGATAATTTAATATCTTCTTCGTGAAAAAAAAATGAGCGTCCTCGTCAAACGCGTGACGAAGCAAAACGGGAGATGGCCTGGTGAGCTATTGCAGCGTGTTGATTAAGAAGAACGAGCGCCAAAATTTTTCCACATCTGAGATCCTTGTGGAGCCTTGCTGCGTCGGTTGTATTTGGCCGAGGACTTACTGGCATAAGAAACTTCAACCGCGCCCGATACTTCAAAATAGATCAATTGCCCAATAGGCATTCCTGCATAGACCCTTACAGGAATCTTGCAAGAGATCTCTAAGGTCCAGTGATTGCAAAATCCTACGTCACCTTTTCCAGCGGTGGCGTGAATATCGATCCCCAATCTTCCTGCACTGGATTTTCCTTCGAGAAATGGCACATGAGCATGGGTCTCGGTGTACTCCTCTGTGACACCCAAGTAGAGTTGATCACGTTGAAGGAGGAATCCGCTTTCAGGGATTTCAAAATAGTTGAGCGGAGTCTCTTTTTTGGAATCCAATTCGTCGGATTGATAGACCGCAAGCGTCGATCCGAGATGGATGTCATAACTATTGGTGCCGAGGCATTCCGGCCGATAGGGTTCGATCACAATACGACGCGCAAGGATTTCTTCTTTAATCTTGGTATCCGACAAAATCACGGCTCGACCCTCATCTCCAGGTGTTCATGATCCAACCCAATAGTGCGACCTGAGGGACCGTCACCAAGGGCAGGAAGAGGGCGATCTTCCACGAACGCGTGGTTTCGCGCAAGGCCAAGATTTCGGTATAGTCGGTAGCGACTCCCGCCATCAAGAAGGCAAAGCTATTTCCAGGCGCAATGGCTCGGGTAATCAGGTCGCTAGCAATTGGCGCCAGACCTTCCGAGCAGACTTCCGTTACCGTCGCCACAAGGAGCGTCAAGAGAAGACCCTTCGGGGTTGGGCCAAACCACTCCTGAAAATCCTGAACCGAAACAAAGGCTCGAATCGTCGCTCCCAAAAGGATTCCAACGAGGAGCCATCGCAGCACCATGCGGCTTTCTTTCATTCCATCTCGAAAAAGACCCAGAATAAATCTCAGACTGAATCGATGCCCCTTCCAGGTTTTCTTAAGTTCGGCCTTCCAATCAATATTTTCAGGCATGTCTTTGCGTCCGGGATTGTCTGGCAAAACTCCTTTTCGCACCAAGCCCTCAAAAATCAAGCCCGACAGAACCGCTATGACGCAAGAGAGTACTATAAATAGAAGGGTCCACTTCAGACCAATCAAATAGAAAAGCACCAGCGTCAATGAGAAGGAATTCCAAGGACTCGCTATCAAAAACGCCATGGTCTGACCCAGGGTTGCGCCTCGCTCATAGAGCTTCATGCCTACCAACAAAATTCCGTGGCTGCACAAATCCAAAAAAACACCCGCAAAGGTGGCTCGCAGGATTCCTCGAAGTCCTGCACTGCGACCCAAGTAGCCTACAATCACTTCCCGCGGAATATGAGCAAGCAATCCAACAAAAAAGGCGCCGAAAAGCACTCCCCAAATCATGCGCTCGCCAAATTCCACCACGGTATGCGTAAAGGAATGCAACCACTCTGGCCCAGGCAGATTCAAAAAATGCCAAAGAAGTGCAATCGCGACAAGAAGACCACTTCCCCAAAGCAATCGATCACGCTGAGGAGTAGGGTGATCTCCGTGCCCGTGAGAATGAGAATGGGTATCACAACAATCATGCGCCATCATTTCTTGATCATCGCACAAACACGCTTACCCTGCGCGATTGAACTGAGATGCCCAGTTGCGTTATTATTTTTTTTGGCCGCGCTACTTGCCACCATTCTCACACAACGTTAGTGTCACGTGTGGATTGGGGGATTCGATGGGGTTGTTGCAAAGATTTTCTGATGGTGGCGTGTTCATGTACTTCATCTTGGTGTTTTTCCTACTGACGGTAGGATTCATCACCGAGCGGGCATTGGCACTTTATAAAAACTTGCAGGCTCCAGCGCCAGATCTACGAAAAAATCTCCTCAGCTTTATTGGCAAGGCGGATCTCAGCTCTGGCTTAGATTATGTCGAGAGCACTTCAAAAAACACCGCACTAGGCCGCATTGCATGGACAGGACTGCGTGCTCGCCTCGATCATCGTGGTGACGAAGAGCTTCAAGCTCGAATGGACGAAAGACTTTCGACTGAAATCTCTCAGATTGATCGTCGAACAGGTTTTCTGGCAATGTTTGGAAACGTCTCTACCTTACTTGGACTTCTTGGAACCATTATCGGAATGATTCGAAGCTTTTCGGGAGTTGCTGCTGCGACTCCTGCAGACCGCGCGACAATGCTTGCACAAGGTATATCTGAATCCCTCAATTGTACTGGATTTGGATTACTGGCAGCCATTCCGGCCTTAGTTGCATTTGCAATCTTTCAGAATCGAACCGATCGCTATGTCACTGAACTTTCGGAAGGTGCTGCAGAGATCTATCATGACCTTCTCTTCTATACAGAATCCGGCTCTCCGAGTCGTTCCGTGATTGCAGAACCGAATCGTCGAAGCTTGGAGAGCAACGCCTAATGGCATCCGTTGCAGCCTCTCCCACCAAAGGTCGACGCAAAGACCTTAACGCGGATCTCAACCTGGTGCCCTTCATTGACATCTTATCCATGTGCATCTGTTTCTTGTTGATGACGGCGGTATGGGTAGAAATCGGCAACCTCGAAATCAAGCAAAGCCATGGGACTGATGGCCAGGCTTCAGCAATTAATCAAGCAGAGCTATCCTTGGTTTTTCAATCAGAGAACTCCATCAAGCTTCAACTCAAGCAATCCGGAAAAATTCGACAAACAGTCTTGGTACAAGGCCAGAACGAGCAGGACTTCAAAGATCAACTCAATGGTGCCATCGCCAACTCTACCAAAGGGCTTCGAGAGGCAATTGCAGCAGCTTTTGTCACTACTCACCCTAATGTTAGCTATGGAAGATTGGTTTCAGCAGTGGATGCCCTTCGTAGAAACAAAGTGGCCAACGTTGGTATCCTCCCAAGTCCACAAGGAGGGAGCTAGGCATGTCGGCACTTCAGGCGACCCTTGGCACTCCAGCTTTTGAGAAACACCTCATTGCCCGCAAGCAAAAGAAGAGCACCAGAAAAAAACTCCTAGTAGCGACACTTACACTCACTGCGATGGTGGATATGTTCAGCGTTCTGGTTATTTTTCTCCTTCAAACTTTTTCGGTCTCACCAGAAACTTTGATTACAAAAGGGGTTCAACTCCCAAGCGCCAAAACAGGCCAGCAACTCGCCGATGCCCCGGTCCTTGCCATTGCAATGGACGGAATTTTCTTGGATCAAAAGAAGATCGGTAGTTCCGAAGAAGTCCTTCGACAACCAGAATTGCTTCTTACTGGCCTTGGTGAAATCAAAAGTCGTTGGGCTAAGAATCACCCGCAAGAGCCTTTCCCGGGCGAAGTGCACCTTCAAGCGGATCGAGCAATTGCAAGTTCATTGGTATCCAAAATAATGGGAATCCTTCCATCCGGAAATGTCCATTCCATCCGATTGGCGGTTATGGCCGGAAATTAGTCTGCATTTGGGGGGTTTGAAGTTGATGCGTCGGTACTTAGTTCTTGGTTGGCTCTGCACTTATTCGAGTCTCGCTTTTGCGCAAGACCCTCTCTTGTCAGAATTGGAATCGCTACGCAACTCCCTCAATCTCAAAGATCCTAGCCGCCCCGAACTCACGCTTCGTCTCGCGGACCTCTACTTCAATCAAGCATTTGGCTCGTCACTTCCTGCACAGCGTCTACGCGCTATCCAACTCTATGAAGAAGCACTCTCGGGTGCCAAAGGCCTTTTTCCACTTCCCAACTTTGGCGTTCAAGCTAAGCTCCGGTTTCAACTTGCGCGTCTTCAAGAAAACACGCAACCCCAGATCGCGCATAAGCTCTTCGAGCAAGTGCTCGACAATCCCGCAGTGACACCTGACCTCAAACGAGAATCCGCATTGCACCTCGCAGAAATGGACGAGTCCCAAAACAAGATCGAATCAGCAACTCACTTTTTTACCCTAGCACTCGATGGCTGCCAAACGTCGGATAGCTGTACTTATGCTCACTACCGAAGGGCTTGGCTTCATTACCGCAGTCAACGCCTCGAACTCGCTATCGCGGACCTTCGGCAATCGCTTCAAGACTCCAAAGGTCAGGTCCGGGAACAAGCTGTTAGAGACTACGTCCTTTTTCTTAGTCAGCGCAAAACCGACGGGAGCAGTGAACTCGCGGAGATTGAAAAAATTGGCGAGCAATTTGCCAAGCCGGAGCTCGTCTCACAATTGGCGGACTCTTTCTTTTCTGCAGGGAATCGCCCGGCCGGCGTACTCTCCCTTGCTCACTACGATCAGAGGCATCCTTCCTTGGGGCAAAAGATCCGCCTCATGGAAGAATCCATAGGCAATCGAGATTGGAATAGTTTTCAACAGCGGCTCACCGAAATCCAATCCGGAATCTATCCTTGGAGTTCAGCTCAGGAAACGCTCCTATCCCAAAAAATCCTACGGCGCGTATTGGTACAGCTTGACGGATTGGCGTCCAGCGAAAGTCAACACGCCAAGATCCTTCAACAGAGCATTCTCGCCTACCTCAACCTCTATCCGCGGGATGAACTGCGATCCAAAATGCTCGATGGCTGGATTCATGCCGAAACTTTGCCGGAACATAAGCTCACGCAACTAGCAACATGGATTGCGGAAGAAGCCGCTCATCAAAATAAGAACGAAGAAATTCGCTTGAGAAAAATTCGGGCGACCCTATCCGAGAAAGCTTCCCCAGCCGACCTGATTGTTGAGCTCAAAGCATTGCAAAATCTTCTGACTGGAACCGAAGAAGCAAGGAAGTATCAGTACCTCTATGCCAAAGCACTCTATGACCAAAAGAACCTAAGCGTTGCGCTTCCCCTTTTTGTTGCATTGGCCAAGTTGGAATCCCCAAAGACCCCTCCAGACTCCTGGGCCATTCAGTCACAAAACCTTGCCCTTGATTGTTACAACCAGATGCATCGCTTTGAAGAGTTGGTTCAACAAGCAGAGACCTGGACGAAATCAAAAGAACTCCTTGCTCTTGCAAATATTCATAAGAATCTCGTCAAAGAACTGGAAGAGATGAATGGCTATGCCGAACGTGCTGAATTGGAAGCTGCAGTGGCATTGGGCTCCAATGAGAAGAGTCTCTTAGCCTATGAAGGACTTTGCTACCGCACATCCAGTGATGCATCGGTTCGAGATCGCGCTTGTAAGAATTTAGAGACGGTGGCCGTTCAAACCAAGCATCAGGCCAGCTTGGTTCGCCTACTCGAGAGCCAGCAGCGGTATGCTGAGCTCGCCGTCGAGTATGAACGCATGGGACTCTTTGCAAAGGCTGCCGTTCTCCGCGAAGCTGGCAAAGGCCCCAAGGAGTCCCTTGACGCCGTATCAGCATCGCTTCGCATTGTTTTGCTCTATGAACTGGCCAACCAACCCAAAGAGCAAAAGCGGGTTCTCCTCAAAGCTGTTTCATCTGGACTTACTTCTCAGATTTCTGAGCCAGTGCAAAATGCACTCTTGGCCTATTTGCGCGAGAGTCATCTGGTCACAGAGAAAATGCTGCATTTGCCATGGACTGCTGCTTTGAAGCAAGCAATTGCTGAATCACTTGCACAAGAAGGATCGCGCTCACCCGTGGTTCGCCGGTTACTGGCATCTGCAAAGCAAAGCACAGGCCCTGGTTGGAATCAGATCGCGCTCGAAGACTTGAAGGCCTTGGATAGCCAACAGCGAAAAATAAAGTTTTACGGTAAACGAAGCAAAGCCCTTTTTGATCAAAGGATTCAAAAGCTCAGTCACCTTGCACTCAAAGCCAAAACGCAGTTGGAGTTGGCGGACAACGCTGGACGGGTGAGTATCGCCAAACTACTTGAAAGTGCCTATTCTGATCTTGGACAAGAAGTTTTGGCCAGTCCACTTCCCAAAGATCTCCCTGAAGATGCGGTAGCAGGACTTCAAAGAGCATTGCAGGAAATGGCCACTCCCTTCGTCAATCAGGCGCAGGGATATGCGCAACTCGCCCAAAAGCAGGCAGATCAAATCAACCTGCCTCTTGGTGCGGCTCCCCAAAAAGCCCCAAGTGAAGTCACCCCACCTCAAGCATTGATGGAGAAACTCCGAGAATCTCCGGATGACGCCACCAACCTGGCTCTACTTAAGGACTACTATGACCAAGCTGGTGCAAGGCGTTTGGCCGCCTATTTTCAGGGACGACTGGAATCCTTGAATGCTCCCGCGAAAGGAAATGTATGAAGCCCTATTGCCTCCTTTTTTTACTTTTGGCTTTCGCTAGTTTGTCCTATCCAGAAAGTGCGCATGCGGACGTCCCAGAGAATGCGCCGAATCCACAGGTGAAATACCGTTCAGGAAGCACCGTCGATTTTGAATCGCTCCTCATCCAAGGACAAATCAAGCGTCCCGAAATGAGCGTCGTCACTGGCAATGTTCGCGAAGGAGATTCGGGACTATTGAGACTTCGCGAGAATTTTCTGGATGAGGTCGCCATCCAAGCGGGAGAACAAGTGCCATGATTGCAGTCGTACACGAAGCCACTCGGCGTATGGAAAAACTGCTTAGCACAGATGGAGACGTCGAACTTGGTTTCCATCGTCGCTACGGATGGATCACAGACGCTCAGCTGCACCTCAAGTTGGACAAATGGAAGAGCAACGCCGATAAGTTTAAACGAGAAAGCAATCGGTGGCTTTTTCGATTTCGGTGGCAAGCAGGAGCCGAAATCCAGGTACTACCCATTCAAGGCTGTGACATCCGCAAATTGAGAGACCACTGGGCTCTGAATACTGAGCTTGGTGAATTTTCTATACTACAAACCGTACCCCCCACTGCTGCCCATGCTCCGTTGATCGCAGAACTCCCGGCATTCCGCTTTGAAGATCAAAAGTCAGAACGCAGGATTGCCGCCGCTATCCTTGCTCTTTTGTTGCTATTTATTGGCCTGCAACACTGGGCACCTAGCGAAACAAAAATAGAGGAATCGATGGCACCAACAACCCTCGTGCAGATTCCAATAAAGAAGATCCAAGCGGTGACACTGCCAGCTTCGGTAGCAAAGAATCTGACCCAGCAAGCTGCGGTGGATCAGCGAGTCCATCGCGCCGTTCAACAAGAACTTGGCTTTCTCGGCCTCATCGGAAAATCCAACCTCAACAAGGCCCTCGGTGGCCTACCTACCGACTTGAAGCAAGCCTCTCCTGGCGCTGGACCAGGTGGCACTGAAGGTAGTGGAGGAGAAGTCCTTGTAGGTCTAGGCAAAGGAGTCGTCCGTACGACCGTTGGAAATTCTGGAATGCACGGTCTTGGGGGAATTGGCACCAAGGGTCGCGGTGGCGGCCAAGGCGGGTACGGAAATACCAGCGTTGGATCCGGTGAAGGAAAAGGCCTTTCTACTCTCCCAATATCCAATGACATGGTCCTGGAAGGCGGCTTAGACCGCTACGTCATTCAAGCAACCATTGCAAAATACCTCAGTCAAATTCGAGCCTGCTACGAAAAGGGACTTGAAAAGAATTCCGCCCTTCAAGGCGAAGTCCCTGTGTTTTTTGAAGTGAATGCAACGGGCGCCTTAAACTTTGCGCGAGTCGAAAAAAGTTCGCTCGGCGATGCTGCGGTGGAATCCTGCATGACCCAAAGAATGATGGGCTGGGCATTTCCGAAACCCCGCGGCGGTGTCACCGTGCGCGTGAAATATCCATTTTTATTGAGACCAACCAGTTCGTAAGGAAAAAACGATGATGAATAGAAGAACGATTTTTTTGCCTTTGATCCTACTCTCAGCCTGTCAGACCAATCCCTATCCCACTCAAGGGGTCATAACAGTGGACAAACCCCTGACGGCAAAAGAAGTCTTGCCAGCTTATAGCGTGGGAGTACCGGATGTTCTGTATTTTACGGAAGGACAAGAAAGCACTTACCCGATCGAGCTTCGAGTTCCGGCACCAGGACAAGCGGTCATCAGCGCAGCAGGGCTACCTGAAGGTGCCGTTCTTGATTCTCAATCTGGAAAAATCCGATGGACACCCGGCTTTCAAGCTGCCAATGATTCCAACAATCTGGCTCGCAAACAAAGGAGCTATGAAGTCACCCTCTCTCTTCGCAGTAGCGAGGACCCCATCACGAATGTGCGACGTACCATTGTTCTGGTAGTTCATGACTCGCCAAGAAATTTCAAACTCAATGGGGCCGTACAGTGGACCGTGAACGAAAACGAAAAAGCCACGAGCCCTTACGTCATTGAATCCGAAGATTTTCCTCAAGGACCTTTTGAAGTCATCGCGGAAGGCCTGCCTTCTTGGGCCAAAATTGAAAGAGATGCCACACAACCCACTCTGTTTTCCGTGGTGGTAAGTCCAGAAGGTGACGTTGCAAAGACCCGTGGCCGTGAGTGGGAAAATTGGCCTCGCTTTGATATAATTTTGCACATCCTTACACCGGATCGTGGTGATTATCGCAACTCCCTTGCTATCTACGTGCAGGACGTCCGTCAGAAACCCTTAGTCGTAAGCTCAAGCAAGGTTCAGTCTGGCCGATCCGTTTCAGTGCCTCTGGTAGCTTTTGATCCCAATCTAGAAATTCGTCCAAAACTCACATTGACGAAGACTCCACTGAATTTGCCGGGCGTTCAGTTTCTCACGGACCCCGGAACAGCCCCTTACACTTCCACCGCGGAACTCCGCGTCGTGGACCTTCCACCTAGTTACCTAGGCACCAAGCTTGATTTTACAGTCACGGCCTGCGTCTACCAACGAACCATGCAGGACCTTGATCTTTGCACGGAAAGAACACTCACGGTTCAGGTCAAAGAATCCACCCTGGCTCCTCCGGTCATTTCGCGGGTCAATTGGCCGCTCGGCAAGACTGTTTATGCCAAGCAAGGCCAATCCACATTCGTACCTATGACTATCACCGATCCGATGGGTGGCAGCACGGAGCCCACGGTCACCATTTCACCTTCGAATCTTGCCAGCCAGATCCATTGGAAAAATGGAGAACTTGAAATCAAAACCACTTCGACAGGTATCCTCACTTTCCGACTCGATGTGCTTTCTAATGTGACCCAGCTCAAAACCTCCGAAGGATTTGTCTTGGAGTCATTTGCTTCGACCCGCCCTCAGACACTCCTAGCTGCTCTTACTAAGAAAGATCCTGAATCCATCGCCGTTCAGAAAGCACTGACTCAAGTCGATTGGATCGATCCGGAGTTTCAGATTTTGGATAGTCGGGTGCTAGCAGATCGAAAGGCACTGGTAGTGACGTCAGAAGTTCTTGCCAATGAAGAGTCTTATCGATCGATCTGGCAGGCATGGTCGAGTGTTTCGACCCTGGTGATCAGTGCACCCAATGTGGCTGATGTCGGCGGTCCATTAAAAGGCTGGCTGGAAGACTCCCTGGCTTACTTTGACAAATCTTGGACGCAACTGGGACTTCCGCCGATTCAGCAAGTTAATCTCCGATTCTACGCCAGTACAAAGCAACTTGCACTTGCTGGCGCCGTCAACCTCAAGGGTACTTTCACTCCGCACTCCAAAGATCCAATGACCTTTGCATTGTATCCCTTGGGATCCAACTGCTCGCCAATCATCATGGCCGAAGTGCAAGGGAAGCTTCCGATTCCCTTGGCGCTTGAATGCGTGAAGAAGAATCAAAAACTCATTCTGCTTGGATTTGAATGGGGAGATCTCCAATTCTCTGGCGCTCAAGATGAAGCGGCAGCGACGAAATGGCTTAGAAAGATGTGGGAAACCGAATGAAAAAATCAATCCAGATCGCTCCCTTGTTTATTGCACTCCTGACAGCATGGACTGTCAGTGCCAATGAAGGCGTTCCTCAAGAAGGACTGGACGCTCAGCTAGAAGCTTTGCGGATGCCAGCCAATCAAGCTCCCCTTGGTGTCAATCAAGACAAACTCTTTTCCATTCAGGATCGCTACACCCCTTTGAAGAATCGGCACGAATTCAGTCTTTCGGGCGCCAACAACTTCACGCCGGATAGTCTCATTGTTTCTCGACAGATGGCTTTGACCTACCGTTACCATTTGACCCATCGCTGGGGTCTCGCATTGCAAGGGGCGAAGTCTTTCAATGCATTGAGCGACGCCGGAAGCTCTTTGCTAAAAAGAGAAAGCCTCCTTCCTAAGGTCGATTACCTCAAGGCGAGTGCGGATCTCAGTGCGGAGTATCATGTCTTCTACGGAAAATTTCGACTGAGCTCGGATCAAGTTCTCTATTTTGATCAGTACTTCGCTTTAGGGGGTGGCGTAGCAAGTCTAGAAAGTGGAACACACCTCGCTGGCGTTGCGGATGTTGGACTTGCATTTTGGCTGGGTCAAACCATGACCTTTCGATTTGGATTTCGAAATCACCTTTACTCAGAAGTTCGCGCAAGTGGTTCGGCACTTTCTTATAATCTTTTAGGTCATATCGACATCGGCGTCTTGCTCGGAGGGGGTGGCTCGTGAAGAAATCACTTCTCT
>CAUJDS010000079.1 GCA_963169695.1 Bdellovibrionota bacterium | reverse complement strand
AATAGCGGGTGTTATGAACGGCGCGTTTTCCTGGCCGAGCAAAATTAGAAATCTCATAATGCTCAAATCCAAAGGCTTCCATAAAATCATGCACTAAAAGCAAATGCTCGAGTTGGGTATCTTCATTGGGAAGTTGCGAAGCCATGGGATGACTCTTTGGAAGGGTTAGCAGGTAGCAGCTGAGGTGTTGAATCGGAAAGCGTGTGAGATTGGTCAAATCGGATTCCAAGTCCTTCAATGACTGGCCAGGCACACCACAGATAAGATCGACGGAGAGGTTTTCTATTCCAGCTTCGAAGACTCCTTCGATTGCAAGCGTGGCCTGGCGAGAATCGTGGACGCGGCCTAGGAGCTTCAAAAGGTGATCGTGGGTGGATTGGACTCCCAGGCTTACGCGATTGACTCCTAGGGATCGATAGTCCTTGGCGTTCTGGGCCGTCAAGGAGGAAGGATTGGCCTCCATCGTCCATTCGTAGTTGGGCAGCAAGTGAGCCGCCTTAAAAAATTCCTCAAAGACTCCAGCCATAGCGGTGGGGCTGGTCATGGAGGGAGTACCACCACCGAGAAATAGCGTTTCGACCTGAAAAGGTTCAGCAGGATCGGATTGGATTTGGATTTCGCGTGCGAGCGCCTGTTGAAATAAATCAACTTGTTCTATTGAAAATCGGCTGGCTGCGAGGGAGTAGAAGTCGCAGTAGTGACATTTCACTTCGCAAAATGGAAAGTGGAGGTAGAAAGACGATACCTTCATCCACCGATCCTTACCTTTTTTTTGGAATTCACGCTGGAAAATGCTAGGTTCCCCCAAATGTTAGCTCTTCGGAATTTGCAGTTGCTAAGGATTTTATCGGCTTTTCTTTTTGTTGCGGCGATGGGATGGGGCTTTGCCCCAAGGCAAGCTTGGAGTCAGGATTGCCGTGATCCCTTTCGTTTGAATTCCTTTTGGGAATACAGTCGGCCGCCCGAAGCCAGTGATCCAAGAGATCCTACTCCCGAAGAAAGAGCCTTCCTTGATCAGACGCTTGCAGACTTCAAAGCCTTTGTCCAAGCGGCGGGTCTTACCTACCGCGAAGGAATGAGGGTACAACTCTATGGCAAGGGCCAAGATCACTATAGGCATTTGACGCGAGAAATTGCACTGATCGTACCTAAGGGTGCCAAAATCGATAAGCGGATCTTATTGCATGAGTTGAGTCATGGAATCTTTGATGGAAATTATGTGTCACAGACACGAGAGATGAGCATTGCCTTGAGCATAAGGGGGGGCGCATCGCTTGCTCCCTGGCAAGTGGCCTATGACGAACTCTTTGCAGATGCTTGCGCCTTTGCGGCAAGCGGCTTAGAAAGCAGTCAAGTCGGGCGCTCCTTTACGACCCAGCAGGTAGAGGCCAAGGGCTGGAATAGCTATAAGGAACATGGACTCTTTGGGCCCGTGCGATCGTTCTTGGGATCAAGCCAAAAAGGAGATCACCTTCTCCATCCGTCACCTGCGGATCAGGGCCGGGTATTGAGAAAGATCCTTGATGCCAGTGCAAAGCAAGAAGCGATTCACATGAAGCTATTGGGTGAAGGTAATAGGCTAAACTTAAATAGAACGCCTTCGGAGATCAACCTTCACTTTTTAAATTTGCTAAGCGCAGCTCCTTAGACTCTAAGGAGCAAGTCCCTTCTTTGCTAGCTCACTTTGGGTTGGTAGCCGATGATCTTTGCGGGGTCGAGGCTGGGATTGGATTCTTGTCCATCGTTTGAAAAATAGACGGTGAAATAAAAGCCCTTGAGACGGATGAGGGTTTTTTTTGAAATCAAATTCATCATTGGAACAGCCAGCGCGAGCAAAGGACGTGGAATAGCCAAAGCAAGAGTGGCTAAGAAAAGAAGGTCCGTCTTGGCACGGGGGTCTAGCCCAAGCGTTGCGCGTTCGATTCTTTTGTGTGGAATGGTCTGACTAAAGGCCGGGAGGGGGCCGTAGCCAGGAATGAGCGAATCGCCAAGTTTCAGCAGACCTAAGAGTTGGAGTCGAGTGAGCGATAGATTTTTGGTTTCGCTCATACCGGTTTCCTTAAGTGTTCGTAGGCCAATTGGGTCGTGGCCATAATGGTGAGTGACGGGTAGGTACCGGGAGCAGAAGGAAATAGGCTCGCATCAGTCACTGATACGCGCTGTGATCCATGTAACTTAAACTGAGGTGACACGACGGACGTCTTTAGGTCCGTACCTAAGGAGCAACCTCCTGCTAGGTACAGGCCAAAAATCTGTGTTTTAGGAAGCAGGCTCTTGGCTCCAGCGGCAAGTAGAAAATTTCTCGAGAGATTCAGTCCTTGTTGAATGCGATGCCGATCTTTGGGAGCGGTAGGTTTGTCAAACTGCAAACGCCCTGATCGATCGAGAGAAAGGTTGCCGTTGCTTTCGTCACGGAGTGACACACTGATGCTTGCCAGGTTTCTATAATGGGCGAGATTTTTGAGTAGAGATTTTCTTGCCCCAGGCAAAAGCATAGACACAAAGACAGGATCGATGCCGATCGAATCCATCTTGACTCCCAGACGTCGTAATTTGGAATCATTAGAGGTTACGGCAGAAAAAGCCATTCGATGCGCATCTACGATTTCTTCAAACATTCCAAAGGATACAAACTGCGGATGGCAAGAAACATTGGTGCCAAGCGCGGGCAGATACTTCTTCAGTCCCGAGCGCAAAAGGATTTCTGTGGTACCGAAAGATCCTGCAGCAAGTACGAGGTGGTGGGTTTGGTAGTGGGTTAAGGCACCGTTTTTATCCCGTGCTGAAATTTCTACGTGATCTTGCTTCTCTTGAAAAGTTTGCACCTCTACTTCAGATTGGACTTCGAGACCTGCTTGAATAGCAGGAAGGATGCTCCTGGTTAGGCTATTGTACTTGGAGTCCCTGGGGCATCCGCCAAGACAAACAATACAGTCCGAGCTTTTTGCGGAATCTTGGCAATCGTGAGCGGCCCGCTTCACGGGCTTCCAGTAGTATTCTTCGCGTTCAAAACCTTTGAGGTAAATTTCTGCATTTCGATTCCAGGCATCTCTTGGAATCTCATAGGGTCTTAGAACTGCTTCGACGGTGTCGTAATAGTTTGAAAAGTTAGACGGCTTGAAGGCTTCGACTTCTGTGATCTCAGCCCAGTCTTCGAGGATCTCGTTGTCGACTCGATCGACCAAGGCTTGGCTGACCACCGATCCTCCACCCAAGCACTTTGCTCGGTACAAGCTGAGATTTCCTTGGCGAGAAAATTCTACTCCTCCGCCCCAACTGGATTGTGTATGCAGATCCATGGGAGAAAGTGGAAAGGACTTGGGATTCAATGATTTGCCAGCTTCAAGTAAAAGACACTTCGCACCGCTCTTGACCAGCAGTCCAGCAAGGTAACCCCCAGAAACTCCTGAGCCTACAATGACAAAATCGTAGCGCGTTTCCAATTAGTCTTCGGCCTCAGTCGGCTCTTCCTCTTCCGCAGGATCTCCACCGTGATCACGAATTTGATCAAAATCGCAGTCGTATCGAATTTTCATTTCTTTGAGTGCGCGGTGAAATTCGGGTTCGGGATTGGGTTCGATGCTTTCCTTATAGACTTCCAAAAGGTCTACTATTTTTTGGGTACGTTCTTTGGCGGGGAGCTTCTGAGCCAGGAAAGCAGATTTTTCAACGAGGGTTTTTTTGTTTCTCAAGATGTGCTTGTGGACGCCATTCATAAAAACCTTGGCATCATTTTTCTCGCTCGCTTCTTTGCTGGCTTGAAAAAAAGTGTCTAAGGACTGCAAATGACTCTTGAGTTTGGATCGGTAGCTTTTGAAGGCCTCGGGAATGGTTGGATTTGCATTAAGTGTGGTGACGGCGCGCGCAACCTGGTCTGGCGACTCTACTGGAAAAATACTACCTGGCGTGAGCGCATGGACCTGATCCAAGACGGTCATCGACACGGGTCCAACCATCGTGCACGGATGTCCAAAGAGGCTTACGGATTTTCGGGACTGCGCGCTCCAAGCCTGGTTCATCAAAATCAAAAAACAACTCATCCCTAGAAGTCCGAGTTTTTTGATTGAACGGACAGGTGGAACGAGACCTTTTAAAATATTTTGCACTGGTCTGTGTCTCAGAGGACCCCCTTTTTTACCCATCGTCCCCGCATTATAGCGTGTTTGAAATCGGAAGAGGAGCGATAACCCAAAACAATCATTCCTTACTAAAGATGTCAGAAATCCATGACGATAAAAAAGGAGTTATACTAGAGAAAGCGAGACGGAGGCGCCAAACGCTATGTCTAAAAACACATCGGGTCTGGAGCTGGTCAAAGAGCCGCAGGCCTATTTTTTGGAATTGATCACGGGCGCTGCACGGAATCAGAAAATCGCTTTGAGTCCAGAGACGGAGATCTACCTCGTCAACCTACTGAAGTCCTATATGATTGCGGAACGGCTCTACGTTACTAATGGTGATGGGCAGCGAGATCAAAAGACCCTCGCTAGTCAAATTCAGGAAGCATTTGAAGAAGCGACGCGTGAAGCGCAGCGCCTCATGTTTCGACAGCTGGGTGATTCCTCCCTTTATGTGGCTGGGTTCTTTCGAGAGAGCTTGAATAAAAAGTTGGTGGACGTTGGTTATTATATCGACATGGGTGGAATCGCTTATTCGCAAGTCGCATCCATGGAAATCGATCGCCATATGAAGCAAGTCTACACAGAACTCGCGGATCGCTTTGCGTCCTTTGTGGAAGTCTTGGCCGAGGTCAGTGAATCAACCAATCCAACCAAGAATGAAAAAGACCTCCTTATGCTCTACGACACCTGGCGCGCTACGCGCAGTCCTCGTGCTGAGAAAGCACTCAAAAAAGCTGGTATCCAGCCGGTAGCCAGTCCATTCAAGCGGGGAAATTAGGCGCGCCCTATTTTTCTAGTGTGACGTGGGCCATGGTGTCACCCATTTGTATGGCTTGAACTGCCTCAATTCCTTCAACAACTTGGCCAAAGACTGTGTACTGACCATCCAGGTGGGGAATCGTTGCAAGACATATATAAAACTGCGAATCCGCAGAGTCGGGATCCTGAGCTCGGGCCATCGCCACGGTTCCTAGCAAGTGCTGACGCTTATTAAATTCCGCGCGCAACTTCTGGCCACTTCCTCCCGTACCATTGCCTTGGGGATCGCCACCTTGGATGACAAATCCAGGAACAACGCGGTGAAACTTCAGTCCATCATAGAAATGGTCTTGAATCAGCTTTGCCATGCGCTGGACCGTGGCCGGTGCATCCTTTGAATAAAATTTGTATTTAATCTTGCCACGATTGGTGTCGATCACGACGGTGGCCTTGGACAGGCCATTGGCGTCTACTTCCATCACATCAATTCCAGAAGTTTCAGAAGGTGCATTTGACATAGTTTCATTTGGTGCCTGCCTAGTGAGCCATCCGTAGGTTCCAATTCCGGCAACAAGCAATAGAGGAATCCAAATTCGGCGGTTCATAGGTTGACTTTTCCTTTCAAATAGAAGGACAACATAGCCGAGCCAACCTATGACTGAAAGAGAATCTTCAGAGCGAATGAGCCTTTTTGGACATATTGAAGAACTGCGTACGCGATTCGTTCGTGCGCTTTTTGTTTTTATGGCGGGATTTGTCATCGCCTACTTCCTCTGTCGTGAGGAGGTGGCCACCTTTTTGAGGACGCCGCTTTTTGAGATCATGCCACCCGACCAACAGCGGCTTTATTTCACGGGCATGTTTGAAGGATTCTTTGTTCACCTAAAGTTGAGCGCCGTGACAGCCATTTTTGGGTTGGCACCGTACTTTTTTTGGGAATTCTGGGGCTTCGTATCACCAGGACTTCATGCCAATGAGAAGAAATATGTAGTTCCCTTTCTGATTTCGGCAACGGGCTTTTTCTTTGCTGGAGCGGGCTTTGCTTACAAGGTTCTTTTCCCCATCGCATTTAAGTACTTTATTTCTTATACCGACGGCGCTGAGGTGCCATGGTTGACCATGGACGCTTACTACACGACGGTCCTAAAGCTGCTGCTCTTGTTTGGTCTTTCATTTGAATTTCCTGTGCTGCTCTTCTTCTTAGGTGTCTTTGGACTGGTGACTCCAGTACAGCTGCGATCACAAAGGAGAATGGCCTTTGTGGTCATCGCTGTTTTTTCAGCACTTTTTGCTCCTCCAGATGCCATATCGATGGTTTTGATGATGGCCCCACTCTATTTGATGTACGAAGGGATGATTACGGTGCTGGATCTCTTCTTAAAAATGCGGGCCCGAAAGTCTAAATCAAATTAGTCAACTCAATGCTTAAGTAGTCAAGTGCCAAACGATATGTTAGTCATCCCCAAAACCAAGTGGTTCCTTGCTTAAGCCTTGGTGCTTAGGCCTAACGTCCAGGAGGAAACTCATGTCTACTTATCGATTGCCCGGCTATGAACTGACTTTTATTTCTCGAATTGACTGGTCCGATGAGGCTGTAGGTCACTTTCGAGAGAAACTCACACAGATTGTCAAAGACTACTCTGGTGAAGTGATTTGGTCTGAAGACTGGGGTAAGAAAAAGCTCGTTTATCCCATCGCTAAGGAATCCCGAGGACGTTATACGCACCTCGTATTCACAGGTAAAGGCACGGTTGTCGCCGAACTTGAGCGAAACATCAAAATGCAGGACAAGATCCTTCGTTACCTCACCGTCAGAATTCAGGACGAGTTTGATGCTGAAGTATACAAGACTCGAAAAGCTGCGATGGTGACTCAACGTGAAGAGTTCGAAAAAGAGCGTGAAGCTGCTCGAGAGCGCGGAGATCGTTTTGATCGTGGGGATCGTGGGGACCGCGGAGACCGTGGGGATCGTGGCGATCGCTATGAGCGCGGTGATCGAGATAGAGATCGCTAAATATCCCTGAAGGATTCTTTCCTCAGCTGAGGAGTAAATTTTTCTGAACGATCGATCTGAAGATACTATTGATAGCTCCAAGGGTGGCAAGACCGCTTTGGCAAAGGTACTCCCTTTGTGGGTCATGGCGATTCCATTTATGGCGAGCGCGATATTGTTTTTGAGTGCGCTCTTTTCTGTTTTTGCTCCCTTGCCACTGGCCCTGGTTGCTGCAGAAAGAAAGTGGCAGAAGTCAGTCGGGTGCCTCCTAACAAACGCCGTACTTGTCGCCTATTTTGGAGGCTGGTTTAGCCTTGGGCTCTATTTTTCTTTGATAGTACCCATTGGAATTTGGCTTCCCTATCAAATGCTGCAAGGCAGGCGTTCGATAAATAAATTGGTAGGTTGGAGTTTGTTGGGTGTGGCTGCCTTTGTCCTCGTATTTGGCCTTGGCTTCTGGATTATTCGGCACCAGAGTCCCTTACAAATGGTGCATCGAGACCTCATCGCTGTCCTGACCCAGATGACAGAGAACGCCCAAGAGGGTTCTTCGTTGAAGGAGCTATCGGATGGTTCCGTTCAGGATCAGATTTTGATTGAATTGCCTTCGGCGTTTGGAATTTTTGCAGTCATTATGGCGTGGCTGAACCTGTCATTGCTGACGCGGTTGTTGCCAGTCCTGAAGCGCGCTCCTATTGCGTTGAAGGATGCTGATTTTAAGGCGTGGAAAGCGCCCGAGTACTTGGTGTGGCCAACCATTGTGGCCGGGGCTCTACTCCTCAAAGATTTGGGCTGGCCTTCGGATGTGGGAGTCAACCTCTTCAAGCTCTTGATGGCAGTCTATGCCCTCCAGGGGCTTTGTATTATGGGCGCGGCCTTGGATCGCTTTTCGATCACTGGGATTTTTCGACCAATCGTGGCCATTATTTTAGTTTTTACTTTTCTGCCGCTGGTGATTGGTGTTGGCTTTTTCGACCTGTGGTTTGACTTTAGAAAGAAGTTAGGGCAATCAAGTGAGGACTCCTAATCGGATGAGGACGGTTCTATGCAAGTAATACTCAAGGAAAATGTAGAAAATCTAGGCCAGACAGGGGACATCGTTCGCGTGTCTTCAGGCTATGCAAGAAATTTTCTCCTTCCCAATGGCTTAGTAGCCTTGGCGAACGAAAGAAACCTCGCTCAAGTTGAACATCAGAAGCGTGTTTTGGAGCGCAAGCGAGCAGCAGAAAAAGGCAATGCTTTGGAACTAGCCAAGAAAATTGAAGCCTTTAGTTGTACCATTACCCGCAAGGTCGGAAAAAACGATAAACTTTTTGGATCAGTGACTCCTTCAGATATTATTGAAGAGTTGCTCAAGGCCGGACTTCAAGTCAACAAAGGTTCTGTTGTATTGAAAGAGCCCCTCAAATCGCTTGGCGTTCACACGGTGGGTGTTCGCATCCAGCAAGATGTCACTGCGCAATTAAAAGTTTGGGTAGCGAAAGAGGAAAACTAGGCCATGGATCGCACGGGGGGTGCTTATCAGCCCCCTCATCATGAGGAGGCTGAGCGATCAGTGCTCGGTGCCATCCTTATTCAAAACGAGGCCATAGACCGTCTTCAAGAAATTGGCCTTTATCGCGAAGATTTCTATAACGAGAGTCACGCTAAGATTTATGAGGTTGCGTGTGCACTTTCTGAAAAGCGCGAGCCGATCGACCTCGTTACGCTCACTTCCGCTCTGCGAGATCGCGGATGGTTCGATGCGGTAGGTGGCACCTCTGCACTGACTCGATTATTTACAGAAGCTTTTGCTTCCGGCAATGCGGTTCATTACGCAAAGATCATTCAAGAGAAGGCTCTCTTAAGAAAGCTGATCTACACCTGCTCGGATCTTATGGGGCGAGCCTACTCTGGTGTGGAAGACTTAGAGTCCTTTTTGGATGAAGCCGAGAGTCGTGTATTTCAGGTTTCTGAGACTAAAGCAAAATCTCCCGTTACGGCCATGAAGGACGTCTTAATTGCCAATATGGCTATTATTGAAGAGTTGGCCCTGCGGAAAGAAGACGTCACAGGTGTTTCTACGGGATTCAGGGACTTTGATCGTTTGACGACAGGCCTTCATGGTGGGCAGGTTATAATTATTGCTGCTCGTCCTGGAATGGGAAAAACCAGCTGGTTTATTTCTGCGCTTCAGCATGCGGCAATCAAGACCGACCGAGTAGTGGCATTGTTTTCTTTAGAAATGTCCAAAGAGGAAATTGGATTTCGTTTTCTTTCGGGACTTTCACGAATTGATTCTCGTCGACTCAAGGTTGGAAAATTGCGCGATGACGATTGGCAAAAGCTTGCGTCCGCGGCTGACAAATTATCGAAGAGCAAAATATTTATTGATGACTCGGGCGGCATAAGTGTCATGGATATTCGTGCGCGCTGTCGTCGTTTAATGGCTACACAGAAGCGGCTTGACCTAGTTGTCATTGACTACCTTCAATTGATGCATGGCTCGAAGGCTGCTTCGCGTGGAGATTTTTCTCGTGAAAGAGAAATTTCGGAGATATCGCGAAACCTCAAAGAACTTTCAAAGGAACTCAAGGTGCCTATCATCGCGCTTTCGCAGCTAAATCGAAGTGTAGAAACGCGTCAAGACAAGCGCCCAACCTTGGCAGACCTTCGGGAGTCGGGCGCCATTGAACAAGATGCGGACATTGTTTGTTTCATCCATCGCGACGAGTACTACAATCGCGACTCGGAGCAAAAAGGAATTGCTGAAATCATCGTAGCAAAAAATCGATCTGGCGAGACATCGACGGTGCGTCTTGCCTGGCTGGGTCAGTATACCCTTTTTGCCAATCTCAACTCGGATGAAGCTGGTACTCCGGTGGGGTACGCGCGACCCGAAAAGGGCGATATCACGCTTTAGTTCCATCTTGACTCCGTTTTCTCTCAGGAAGAAGATTGGTGGCATGCCACAAATTGATGTAGATGCCATAACACAAAGCGTAAAAGAGAAGAGTCGATTTGTAGATATCATTCTGAAAGAAGCTGACAAGGTCATTGTTGGGCAAGAGGTGCTACTTGAAAGGCTCCTCATGGCCCTGCTTTGCGATGGCCATGTGCTTCTGGAAGGTTTGCCCGGTCTCGCCAAAACCCTAACCATCAAGACCTTGGGTGAGATGATGCACCTTCCCTTCCAGCGCATTCAATTTACACCAGACCTTTTGCCCTCTGATCTTGTAGGGACCATGATTTTTAATCAGAAGACCGGAGAATTTGCGCCGAAGAAAGGACCTATTTTTTCCAATATGATTCTGGCAGACGAAATCAATCGTGCTCCCGCAAAAGTGCAAAGTGCGCTGCTCGAAGCAATGGGAGAGCGTCAAGTCACTATAGGTGAAACGACTTACCGATTGAGCGAGCCCTTTATTGTTCTGGCCACCCAGAATCCCATTGAGCAAGAGGGAACTTACTCCCTTCCTGAAGCGCAGATGGATCGATTCTTTTTCAAAATCAAGGTTTCATATCCCAAATTTCAGGAGGAGAGAAAAATCTTAGATCGCATGTCAGGTGTCACTCCCCCTCATGCCGAGAAAGTTTGCCAGCCATCGACTCTCTTAGAGGCTCGCGATCTTTGTTCTCAGATCTATATGGACGAGAAACTGAAGGACTACATTCTAAAGATCGTCTTTTCGTCCAGGTTTCCTCAAGACTATGGACTGGCTGATCTCAAGGCGCGGATAGCAGTTGGAGCATCGCCGCGAGCGACCCTTGCACTTGCGAAGGCTAGCCGCGCACACGCGTTTCTAAAACACCGAGGCTTCGTTACCCCAGAAGACATACGAGCAGTCGTATACGATGTCCTTCGCCATCGCGTCCTCGTGACCTTTGAGGCTGATGCAGAGGGAATCGATAGCGAAGAAATCGTACGAAGGATTTTGGAGAAAGTTGAAGTGCCTTAAGCTGTGCTTCCCGAAGAACTGCTCAAGCGCGTCCGGCAAATAGAATTCGTTACGAAGAAAGCTGTTACTGAGGTCATGACCGGCCAGTACAAGAGTCGGTTTCGCGGATCAGGTATGCAGTTTTCTGAGCACCGTGTCTACCAGCACGGAGATGATGTTCGGCACATTGACTGGAAGGCAAGTGCACGTACCCGAGAGCCGTTGATCAAACAGTATGAAGAAGAGCGAGAGCTCACAGTTCTTTTGCTCATCGATGTTTCGGGATCCCAGACCTTTGGTAGTAGGACTCGGAGCAAGGGGGACCTTGCAGCTGAAGTTGCGGCATTTTTGTCTTTTGCCGCCGCCTATTCTGGTGACCGCGTTGGCATGATTTTGTTTAGTGATCAAATAGAGAAAATGATTCGTCCCGCAAAGGGACGACAACACGTTTTGCGAATGATTGGCGAAGTTTTGGCTTACAAGCCGGTGGGGAAGAAGACCCAGCTTGCGAGTGCTTTGGATGCAGCTACTCGGTTGATGAAGCATTCTGGAGTGGTTTTTGTCTTAAGTGATTTTCTGGACGATCATTTTGATCAGGCGCTGAAACGTTTGTCTCGAAAAAATGATGTGATTGCGATTCACACGTTTGATGAACGCGAGCAGGACTTCCCGAGTGTGGGTTGCTTGAAGGTTCAACATCCTGAGACAGGTGAAGCTTATTATGTGGATACGCAGACGAGGGCCTTTCAAAATTGGTTTCTGGAGCGAAAGGAAAAGCTTGCGCTTACCCAGCAACGCCTCGTCCAGTCGCAAGTTGATTATGTCAGAATTCAAAGTTCAGAAGATTATGGAAGCTCATTGGTTCGATTCTTTCAGAAGCGTAGTACGAAAGGTCATCGTTAGTTTTGGATTCCTTTTGCCGCTGGCGGGATTGGCCGCTGGAATGGAGGAACCGAAGCAACTCTTGGACCTTAAGGAAATTCCATGGGTGAAGCATGATGGTGACAAGCATCCCATCCTAGGGGATCAAATTGTTCTTGGTTTGGATGGGGTCAGTGGGCAGATTGAGCTTGCGCCTCCCAAAGGAAGTAGTGATCTTTTGGATCTAGGTTGGGTTTTAGAAATTCATGCGGAGTCCAAAGGTAAAGAAATTATATTGATTCCGACTCAGTCCGGAAAGTTGTCGCTACCCCTCCTTTTAGTCCGAAGCGATTCTGGAGACCTCATAGGTCGCACGCAGCCCCTTGAATGGGATATCGCAGCCGTGGAGAAAAAAACTGAAGACCCCCCTGATCTGGCGTTACCTGCCAGCTTAGTGTTTCCATGGAAGAGAATCTTACTATGGAGTCTGGCAGGATTGAGCCTACTGGTGGGGATTATTTACGCAGCATGGAGAATAAGGAGAAAACTTCCTGAAGTAGTAGAACTCCCTATGCCTCAACCACCGGCAGAGTTGGAAGCCCAGCAGGCACTTAAGGCATTAGAAGCCTCCCAGTCTTATCAACGCCTTGACTGGAAGCGAATCGCCCATCGCTTATCCGAAATCCTCAAGAAATTTTTAGGTCGACGCCATGAATTTGATGCGCTTGAATCCACTACGGCAGAATTGATCAACACACTTCGCAATTTTGGTATCGAGGAGTCTTCACTACAGGATCTCATCGTCCTTTTTGAGGAGTTAGATCGCATCAAGTTTACGGATTGGACGCCTGAAGCCGAGGCAGCCCTCCGCTACATGGGCGCGGCACGGAAGATCACAGCTCGGACTTCGCCTCAAAATGGGGGAGGTGCTTAATGCGCTTTGCAACTCCCTATTGGCTAGCCTTGATTCCCTTTCTAGTTTTGGGATGGAAAGGTTGGTTGCGAAGAATGGAGCGTCCGGCTCTCACTTATTCGCTTGAGATTCCGTCGAGCCTCAGAATTTTCAATCCCATCAAGGTTGGATTGTCCCTTAGGATCCTTGCGCTATCGCTTTTGCTTGTGGCTTTGGCACGGCCTCAGAGTAGTTTTACTCAAATCGAGCGGAGAGTGGATGGTATTGATATTCTTTTGGTCTTGGATCTCTCTGCCAGTATGAACATCGAGGATTTAGCAGAAGCTTCAAGGCTTACCGTCGCAAAAGAAACGATGAAGCAGTTTATTGAAGGTCGGCGAGATGATCGCATAGGACTTGTCGTCTTCAGTGGAGAGCCGCTTACTCTCGTTCCTCCAACTTTGGACTACGGATTGGTGCTAAGTTCTTTGCGCGATGTGGAGACCGGAGTACTGAGAGATGGCACAGCCATTGGTGATGGTCTGTCTTTGGCGGTAGGGCGATTGAGAACTTCGAAGGCCAAAAGTAAAGTCATTATTCTTTTGACGGATGGCGATAATAACGTCGGTCGCGTTGATCCAGCTACTGCTGGTGAGCTTGCCAAAGGGTACGGAATTCGGGTCTACACGATTGCTGCAGGAAAGGAAGGCCGAGTCCGGCTACCCATTCGCCAAAAAGGAGCGTTCGGAGGGACCATCACCACTTATCAGTGGTTTGACAACGCCCTCAATCCTGCTCTTCTTGAGAAAATAGCCCAAATGACTCATGGAAAATTCTATCGAGTAACGGATGCCAATGCCTTGAGTGAAGTCTTTGTGGATATTGATCTATTGGAAAAAGATACGCAGAAGGTTCAGGATAAAGTGAAGTATCGCGAGATGTTCGAGATTCCCCTCATCTTTGCCCTTTTGTTGCTCATCCTCGAGCAGTTGTATGGCATGTTTCGACGGAGGGTCATTCTGTGAAGTGGCAGTCTCCCACCTGGTTTTGGCTCTTACTCCTGATTCCAGTACTGCTCCTCTATTTCATCGGAAGGAAGCGAGCTGATGCTCGTAGCCTGGAAAAGCTTGTTGAGTCCCAACTCTGGCCCAGGATGATACCCGAGAGGAAGTCCTCGGTCTTCTATTTGAAATCCGCACTTTTGCTTCTTGGCTTTTTTTGGTTGATTCTTAGTTTGGCTCGCCCTCAGTGGGGATTTCATGAAGAAAAAATAACTCAAACAGGAATTGATATCCTCTTGATCCTTGATCTCTCATCCAGCATGGAAGCCGAAGATGTTGTTCCTAGTCGATTGAAGAAAGCCAAACACTTTTTAAGAAATTTTATTGGGAGTTTGAAAGGAGACCGCGTAGGTCTCGTTGGTTTTGCGGGAAGTTCCTTCTTAGCAAGTCCCTTGACTACAGACACCACTTACGTTCAGGAAATATTGGAAATTTTAGAAACTACGACGCTGCAGAATCAAGGCACCGACATTGGTCTAGGTCTGCAAACAGCTGCGCAGGCATTGGATCGGGCCGCTGAAGTTTCAGGATCTGAAGAGAGCCAGGCCGAGCAGTCTCGGGCTGTGGTGCTTATTTCGGATGGGGAAGATCTGGAAGGCGGAGCTATCGAAGGGGCGAAGCAAATCAAAAAGACGGGCGCTCAGTTTTTTGTCGTAGGCGTTGGCACGGAGAAAGGAAAACCCATACCAGTTCGTGACGCCAATGGGTATCTGACGGGATACAAAAAGGACAGCTCTGGACAACCCATTATTAGTACCTTTCATCCAGAAGCCCTGCAGGAGTTGGCGAAAAAATCGGATGGACTATTCTATCGATTGACTGAGCATGAAAGTGAAGTTTCTGAAATCCTCAATCAACTTGGAAGGGCCCATGCCACCGATCATGAAGAACGAATTTCAAAAGTGTTTATTGAACGATTTCAGTTCCCGCTTTTCCTGGCTTTGGTTTTTTTAATGGCTGATTTGATCATTGTCGTTAGAAATAGGCGTGCAATGGTTACGATTTTGTTATTGTGGGGTGTATTCAATAGTCAAATGTCCGCGGCCAAAGAGCCTCAGCTCCAGACCTATCAGGACAATAAGCATGGCGTTAAAGCCATTACCGAAGGAAAAGTGGACGAGGCAAGAAAGTGGTTTGGTTCAGCACAATCTCGCGAGCCTGATCAACCAGCATTGCGATACAATCAAGGTCTCGTTGAAGCTCTTCAAGGGAATCTTGATTCAGCCAGCGGGATTTTTGGAGAAGTCAGTCAGCTTCCAGAAAATAAAAAGGGAGATCAGAAACTTATTGATCGGTCTCTTTATAATTTAGGCTCCGTGTTGGAAAAGCAGGGAAAGATGGAAGACGCTGTAAAAGCGTTTTCTGGCGCCGCACGCCATGCCGAGGCTGCCGGCGATTTGGGTCTTGCCCAAGACGCAAGGCTTCGAATTCAGGCAATTGCTGTCAAACAAAAGCAGAAGAAGCAACAAAAGCAAAAAGAAGATGAAGGAAAGTCTGGAGACAATCAGTCTGGCAAGGACAAGCAGAGTGAACAAGAGGATCCAGGGAAAAAGAAAGACGAGAAGAAGTCCACTCCCCAGACTTATTCAAATAAGCAGCAGTATCGATCAGAGGCTATTTCCAAAGATGACGCGGAAAAAGTAATGGAAGAGCTTTCTGGAAAAGAAAAGCAGCTCAAAATGAGGCTGAAAAAATCGGAGTATGGAAAGAAACAAGGAAAAGGGAAAGACTGGTGACTAAGTTACTTAGGTTCACAGCTTGGGGTATTCTGGTTTTGAGTTCCACGGCCTGGGCTAAGGTTACTTTCCGGGCAAGCCTTGATCGAGATCAAATCACACTGGATGAAACGGTCTCCCTGCGGCTCCAGATTGAGTCCGATGGTACTCATTTGCAATTGGGCGAGCCTTCTTTTGCAGCTCCCGGATTGGATGTCATTAGTTCTAACGAGCAAAATTTTATGCAAAGCTTCTATGACAATGGGAGCTTTGGTGTGCGTAATGTCCGGACGCTACTTAAGGTCCTTCAGCCCCATCAGAAAGGTCGCCTGGATATCCGTGACATTGAGATTCTTGTTAACGGCAAAAAGCTAAAGGCTTCGGACCTTCATCTTGACGTGATTTCTGGTTCGGCCTTGGGCGCAAACCCCAATGGAGCCGGCAAGCGGGGTGGTGGCTCTGTGCTTCGATCTCAGTCAGAGGGAAAAAACTATCCTTACTTTCTTAAAGCCGAAATTGCGAAGCAGGAGGTTTTTAAGGGTGAGCAGTTAATCGTAAATTACTACCTCTATGAGCAGACTCGTATTTTCAATTTTGAAATAAAGAAGTATCCGATCCTCAAGGGATTCCTAAGAGAAGAGCTTCAGATGCCAGTGGTAAAGGGCAATCCGATGCGTGAATCCGTGATTGTAAATGGGACCCCTTATCAAAAAAGTTTGCTCCTTCAGTACGCCGCCTATCCCCTACAGACCGGAGAATTGAAGTTGGATGAATTGGATATGCGGGCAGATTACTATCCTCGGCAGCGAGGTGGGCTGGATCAAGATGACGATCCTTTTATGGGATTTTTTCGAAGCATGACCCCGTCTCGCGCAGCCAAATCGAGTGAGGCTTTGCAAATTAAGGTACTACCATTGCCTGAGGCAGGAAGGCCGAGTGACTATTCTGGAGCGGTAGGGGAGTTTACGATAAGTGTTGCTGCGGACCGCCTCAATTTGAAGGCAAATGAAGCACTTAATTTAGTCGTGAAGATTGAAGGGCGAGGAAATCTTGCGAACATAAAAGATCTAACAGTGACTTGGCCCAATCAAATGGATCTCTACGATAGCAAAGGAAGGAGTAAGACCGACGTCAGAGGCATCTCTGAGAAGATTTATGAGTACCTTCTTATACCAAGAAAAGAAGGCACCTATATCATCCCTTCTTTTGAATTTGCTTACTTTGATCCTAAAACCCAACGCTATAGGCGAGAAAAATCCGAACCGCTTACCGTACGGGTAGCCCCTGGGGATGGAAGTCCCTCAGGTGCTCTATCGCTCACTGGTCGGGAAGAAGGAAAAGCGATTTCTCTAACCGCGGAGAAACCCAAGTTAAGAGGGCCTCATTATCAGCCTGAAGAGAGACAGAACTCGAGTTCCTCAATACAAGAATCTCTCTTTGGGCATGGTGCCTACTGGGGTGGGTTGGGACTCCTGGCGTTTGGGCTTTGGGTAGCAATAGATCGGCGTTTCCGCAAAAGGAAGACCCGAGGAATGCTATCCATCCTAGATCGATTGAATTCCTTAGAGAAGAACTTAGATCAACTGAAGACTGACATTGACTTGTCTAGGGTTCTACAGATTTTGGAAGGTATGGAAGCTTTGCTCTTTGATTCCCTGGATAGCCGCTTTGGAGTGCGCTCCCGGACTCTCTCGAGAGAACTCTTGCGCGAGGCATTGGTTGCACAAGGTAAGGTGGGGCCTGACTATTGGAGTCGGGTCGAGCGATTCCTAGAGGGAGGGGAGCGTCTAAGATTTTCGGGGGCTCTCGCCAAGCTACAACAAGGTGCCAGCTCTGAGCTAAAGCTTCAGATTCAAGAACTCCGTTTTCTGATTTCCCCTTCAGAGGCTTAGCATTTTTTTCAAATTGAGGTATAAAAACTCCAGGAGAAATGACCTATGAGTTCGATTCACCTTGCCACTTCACGACAGCAGGCAGTTCAAGAAATCAATGCCCGGATCCCAGTAAAAATGAAGTCAGATCAAGAAGGATATTCCACTTTAAAAATTTCGGATTTTTTTGGCGTTCATACGCTTGACATGCCCAAGCTTAAGGCAAAGTTATCGAAAGACATCTACCAGCGACTTATCGCAAGTAATGAGTCGGGCAAGAAACTTGAATTAGAAGTGGCAAATGCGGTGGCTACAGCTGCAAAAGAATGGGCGATCGAAAAAGGAGTCACACACTTCTGCCACTGGTTCCAGCCCATGACGGGATCGACTGCCGAGAAACATGATGCTTTTCTTTCATTCGACGACAAAGGGAGACCTGTTGAAAAGCTCACGGGGGCCCAACTCATTCAAAGCGAGCCTGATGCATCTAGTTTTCCTTCCGGTGGAATGCGTACGACCTTTGAGGCTCGGGGATACACCGCATGGGATCCTACAAGTCCTATCTTCATCATGGAATCGACTAATACAAAGACCCTCTGCATCCCATCAGCATTTATAAGCTATCATGGCGATGCACTAGATGAAAAAACGGTCCTTATGCGAAGCAACGAGGCTCTCTCTTCTGAGGCCTGCGAACTGCTAAAACTATTGGGCGATCAAGATGTCAAAAGGATTCAAGTCTCACTCGGAACCGAGCAAGAATACTTTCTGATAGATCGCGCATTCTATTCCTTGCGACCAGACTTGGTTATGTGCGGAAGAACCTTGACTGGAACACAGCCTCCGCGAGGCCAGCAAATGGAAGATCATTATTTTGGTACGATCTCCTCGCGGGTCTTGGCGTTTATGGGAGAAGTGGAATTCGAACTCTATAAATTGGGTGTGCCAGTAAAAACGCGTCACAACGAAGTCGCACCCCATCAGTTTGAAACGGCCCCCATCTTTGAGGAAGCCAATCGAGCAATTGATCACAATCAGCTCACCATGGAGCTATTGAGAAAGGTTGCTCGTAAACATCACTTTGAATGCCTCCTTCATGAAAAGCCCTTTGCACTGCTCAACGGTAGCGGAAAACATTGCAATTGGTCCATGCAAGTCAATTCTAAGAATCCAGAGCTAGATGGCTCTAATCTCCTGGATCCTGGGCAAACCCCCCAGCAGAACCTCAGATTTCTGTTATTTCTTGGAAGTGTTTTGAAAGCAGTTCAGAAGCACTCTGGCCTCCTTCGAGCAGGTATTGCTTCTTGCGCTAACGACCATCGGCTAGGTGGAAACGAAGCGCCGCCAGCGATCATCTCTGTTTTTTTAGGAGAGCTCTTGAGTGGAATATTGGATCGCCTTGAAAGTGGCGTATCCACCCAAGATCGACATGAAAATGTCATGATCGAATTGGGCGTGTCCAATTTACCCAGAGTTGCAAAAGATAACACCGATCGAAACCGAACTTCCCCTTTTGCATTTACCGGCAATAAATTTGAATTTCGAGCGGTAGGTTCCTCGGCCTCTCCTGCTATTCCGATTGCTTTTCTCAACGCAGCTGTTGCTGAGGCCCTTCAGGAAGTCAGGATTTCACTGTCAGAAAAGATGAAGCAGCATAAAACGCGCGATGGAGCCATCCTCGAATTGCTCAAAGAATTGGCAAGAGATACGCGGGGTATTCGTTTTGAAGGAAATGGCTATTCTGAGGAGTGGAAGAAAGAAGCTGCCCATCGAGGACTTCCTGCGCTGGCTAAAACACCCGAAGCCTTGGCTCAACTCTTAGCTCCGCACTCTCGAAAGCTACTTCTTGATATGAAGGTATTCAGTGAGGCAGAGCTTCAGTCTCGTTTCAATGTCCGAATTGAACGGTACATCAAACAGGTCATGATCGAGGCCGAGTCGCTCATTGAAATAGTTAGCACCTCTATCCTTCCATCTGCCTATGAGTTCCGAGCAGGGTTGGTTGGCACAATAGAATCTGCAAAGAAGATGTCTTACCTAGCTCCCGAGGAAAAGGTTTTCAAGGAAGTGGGAGATCTCATTGAGGCACTTCTTTCTCGAAAAGAGCAGCTTCAAACATTGTTAGGGAGAGCGCATTCTATAAAGTCAGAGCCCGAAGTCGCTCACTTTCTATCGAGAGATGTCTTCTCTCAAATGGAAACTGTGCGGGAGCAGTGTGACCAGCTGGAACGACTGTTGCCCGATGCCGTTTGGCCACTTCCAAAGTATCGAGAAATGCTTTTTTTATCTTAGATGGGAGGGGCTTAAACTTTGTACCTCGTTCGTGGTCTTAAAGAAGTGCTTGGACGCCACACAGGTGGTGTGCTGACGATCGGTAATTTTGATGGAGTTCATCTAGGGCATCAATTTATTCTCAAGGAAGTAATGGATCGAGCAAAAAAAGCGGAAGTCCCTTCCTTGGTATTCTCTTTTCGGCCCCATCCAAGGGCGATACTAGCGCCAGATCTCCGATTGGAATTTCTTTCAACTTACTCCGAAAGACGCGATCACCTGGAAGCTGCTGGGATAAACGCCTTTATTGAAGAGCCTTTCAGTCGCAGTTTCTCTAATACGAGCTATGAAGTATTCTTTAGAGAACTACGAGAGGTGCTTCAGCCTCGTCAAATTGTTGTGGGACATGATTTTGCGTTTGGAAAAGATCGCAACGGTAGTGTTGAGAGTCTCAAGGGGCTTTGCAAAGAGGTTGGGGTAACATTTTTTCAAGTCGCCCCACAGTCGATTCGGACTGAGAGTGGATCCGAGTCCATTGTTTCTAGTACTAAGATTCGCGAAGCACTCCTTCGTCGAGAAGTTTTTTTGGCATCGCAACTTTTGGGATACTCCTTTTACTACCGTGGACATGTTGTGAAGGGCGATCAACGTGGTAGTGAGATAGGGTTTCCTACTGCAAACCTTCGATCGGGGATGAAACTCACGCTTCCATATGGAGTTTACGCAACCCAATCAACCGTGATGGGCAAAAAATTCCCCAGCGTTACTAATGTGGGCATTCGGCCCACTTTTGATCGAAGTGAGCCCGTCATCGAGACGCATCTCCTAGATACCACTCTTGATCTCTATGGCCAGGAGTTAAAGGTAGAATTCATAGGGGCGCTGAGGAGTGAGCAAAAATTTCCTAGCCTGGACTCTTTGCGAGTGCAAATTGGTAAAGACATTTTGCAAGCACGCAAGATGCTGTCTTGACAAATTTTGTCACTGTCCTGAAAATGAATGAGTAGAGTTTAAAAAATGATTTTTAGCTCTTGGATTACAAGTTTCGTTACCCAAGGAAGGGAAGTCGATGTCTCGAGCTCTTGCTCAATTGCTGTTAAAAGATCGGGTGATTTCTCAGCCGCTCTTTGATGAAGCTGAAGCAGCGTTGAAAATGGGTCGAAGTGCCATCCGCACACTGATAGAGAAGGGACAACTCTCTGATACAAAGCTTCTCTATTATCTCTCCAAGAAATTTGGACTTCCCAGTATCAATTTAGATAAATTTGAAATCGGCGCTGACATCGTTAAATTAGTTTCGACTGAGCTGGTCAGAAAAATGCAGGCCATTCCGATTCAAGCTAATCGCGGAACAATCGTCATGGCGATCTGTGATCCTACTTACCTTTCGGAAATCGAGAGTCTCAAGTTTCAATTAAAAAGCAATATTGAATGTGTCTTGACCAGCTACGCTGCTTTCGATCGCGCTTTGTCCAAGCATTATGGTGGCGCGTCCAATGTCGGGGAGGCATTTGAAGAGTTTAAGAAGGAAAAGAAAGAAGATCCAGATCTAGCAGTAGAATTGGTTCAGGTTCACAACGTAGATTCGTCACAGAAGTCAGACGATGCTCCCGTTGTTACTGTGGTCAATAGCATTTTGACAGAGTCTCTGCGGCAGGGGGCTAGTGATATTCATGTAGAACCCTATGAAGGAAGGTTTCGGGTTCGAATGCGAGTAGACGGGACTTTGAAAGAAGTGATGAAAGTGCCTATGGAAATGAAGCGGGCTGTTTTGGCTCGCTTGAAAATCATGTCGCGAATGGATATTGCGGAGTCACGCGTGCCACAAGATGGCCGGATCAAGCTCAAGGCATCGGGAAGAGAAATAGACTTTCGAGTGAATTCACTCCCTACCCTTTTTGGAGAGAAAATCGTTTTACGACTTCTCGACAAGGGCAACCTGCAATTGGACCTTCAGAAGCTTGGTTTCGAAGAGGACCAGCTTCAGCTATTCAAAAAAGGGATTTATTCAGCCAATGGTATGGTCCTTGTTACTGGGCCGACCGGTAGCGGAAAAACCACGACGCTCTATTCAGCTTTGTCCGAACTGAATCAAGTCACAGACAATCTTTCCACCGTTGAAGATCCTGTTGAGTACAATATTGAAGGAATCAATCAAGTCCAGACTCACAAAGAAATTGGTCTCACTTTTGCGGCCGTTCTACGCGCTTTATTGCGACAAGATCCCGATGTCGTTCTTGTGGGAGAGATCCGGGATTATGAAACTGCAGAGGTGGCTGTTCAAGCAGCATTGACAGGTCACCTCGTGCTTTCTACGCTCCATACCAACGATGCGCCCAGCACTATCGTGCGATTAATGAATATGGGACTAGAACCGTTCTTAGTCACTGCTTCGGTAAACACGATTGTTGCCCAGCGACTAGTGAGGCGTCTCTGTGCCAAATGTCGTGAGGTCCTTTCCTATCCACAGGACAAACTATTGAGTTTCGGATTCAAAGAAGATCGACTGCCCAATCTCACGCTCTACGCCCCCAAAGGCTGTAAATTTTGCAATAATACGGGGTACAAGGGGCGCCTGGCTATTTACGAAGTTCTCGAATTTACGACAGGTTTGAAGGAGCTTGTATTGTCTGGAGCAACTGCTCCTGAGATTAAACGAGCTGCTGTTAAGGCGGGAATGCAATCGCTGAGAGCTTCCGCACTCAATAAGGCTGCCGATGGGATAACCTCCATCGAAGAAGCCATTACCAATACGATGGAGGGTTGATTCTTGAAAGTGACGATGCCAGCACTCTTGAAAGCCATGGTTGACCAA
>CAUJDS010000078.1 GCA_963169695.1 Bdellovibrionota bacterium | reverse complement strand
GTCGCTGATCTTGGCTCGAGGCACATCCGATTTGGCTTCTTCCTCTGAGCCATCTTTTTTTGCACCCGCCGCAGGCGCTGGTTTTTTTGCTTTGGCTCCGTCGGCCATAAACTTTTCATTGATCTTCTTTTGCTCGTTCTCAAGCTCGCCCCGAAGTTCGTCTTCGCTTAGGGTCTTCTTGATCTCCAATGCCAAATCGGACATGAGCCCATCTTGAATTTGCAAAGTCACGATGTCACCGAGCGCCTTGACCTTGTTTTTGGTGAAGAAATAATTGGTCTGGCCATCCGAGGCCCAAAGTGACCCTTCTGCGGGAGCATTGTCGACAAAGTCTCGCTTAGTTGCTCGGGGCTCATATCGATAGGCATCTCGGTCCATAGGTGCTTGATTGGGCGATTGGCTGTAGGTAGGAGAAACCATACCCTCTTCACTGGCCAATCCACGGTCGGAATGGCCTACACTTTTCATCTGATCACCGGTCACTGGATCTTCGAGGAGGCTTCTTTCTGGCCATACGCCGCCGAAGGTTGGCTCTACGGCAGGTGGTTGGTCATCCAGATCCTGTCGCAAATCACCTGATAGCGCGCAGGCTTCTAAGAAAATGGGCAGCAAGAGAATGATGGGCACGCGAAGTGATCTCATAGCTTCACCTCCACAGTTCCATCAGCTTGAAGGATTCCACTGAGCTGTTTCTTGGTAGAACGTGAGAGGACTTCGATGGCCGATCCCAGATTGGCTTCAGTAACAGCGGTACCATCGGTTAGTAGCCGCAGATCTCCCGCCCGAATAACGATCTTGAGGTGATCGCCTTTCCTGGCAGCTGGAATCTTTTGAATCATGGTTTTGAGCACCCATTGACCTTGGATCAGGCTATTCTTGGCTTCGATTTTGTCTGCTGCGTGCACGTCAGTGAGAAGCAAGCCACGATACTGGCGAGCCAGTCCTCGAGCCAAATCGACTTTCTCCATCTTAAAATCCTCTTCAACCAGAAGTTCTCTAGGTTGAATTCTACGTTTGGCCATGGGCAGCTCTGACCATGCATGAAAGTACACTCGGAACCGGACAAGTACCTCTCCCGCTTCTGTCATCTGTGTTGCTTTGAAGTATGCAAGGCCCTCACCAGAGTCTGATTCCAATTGAACCGAAGGAATCACTAACTTCTCGACCGCTACTTCTTCTTTTGAAATCGCTCCAGCGCAAGGGCCATCACACTCGATCTTGGCGCCGGGATAAAGCGACTGAAGGCTCACGGAAATCTTAGCCTCAAGCGGGGACAGTTTCGGAATAGCTGAATCCTTTGGCACCGCCGCATAAGCAGAAAGCCATGAAGTGCAAAACAAGATGACAACAATCGCCCTAACTAACTTCAACTTCGCCCTCCTGGCTACTATTTGATATTCACCGTGGACTCCAACATCTTGTCAGCCACGCCCATTAACTTGGTATTCATTTCGTAAGCACGTTGTGTGGTGATCATTTCCACCATGCTATTTGCAATATTTACGTTAGAGCCTTCTAAAGCTCCTGCTTGAATCTGTCCCATTCCATTGTCGCCTGGTGTCCCTTGAACTGGGTCACCCGAAGCTTGCGACGGATAGAAGACGCCGTTGCCCTGAGCCATCAATCCATCTGAGTTGATGAAATTGACGAGTTGAATTTGGCCGACCACAGCTTCTGCTTGGCCAGGCAGAGTCACCTTGATCTCGCCCGTTGAATTGACATTGATTGCCATTGCATTGTTTGGAATCGTAACTTGAGGAACCAAGAGTGCGCCGGTGCTGAGAGCAACTCGTCCTTCTTGATCTTTTTTGAAAGCACCTACTCGCGTGTAACCCACCTGTCCGTTAGGCATCTGGACCGAGAAGTAACCTTGGCCTTCGATCATCAAATCAAGCGGATTGTAAGTCATCTTAGCAGGACCTTGCTCGTGATCTTTGTAGCTTGCTCCGACTTTGACTCCGAGACCTGCTTGAACGCCCACGGGACTAATCGTTCCGTTGCCTAGCTGGGCGCCAGGTTCTTTTACGGTTTGGTACATCAAATCTTGAAATTCGTTTCTGCTCTTCTTATAGCCATCAGTATT
This sequence comes from Bdellovibrionota bacterium, assembly GCA_963169695.1. Classification (GTDB taxonomy): domain Bacteria; phylum Bdellovibrionota; class UBA1018; order UBA1018; family CAUJDS01; genus CAUJDS01. The sequence continues at coordinate 3,818 of CAUJDS010000078.1, read as the reverse complement.
GACGTTGGCGATATCGTTGGAGATCCGCTCAATATTGGCTTGCTGTGCTTCCAGTCCTGTTGCGGAAGTACTGAGTGCTCTCAACATGAGGGGAGTCCTCTATTAAAGCTTGCCAAGATCATTCGATACCTTTCCCATCATATCGTCGTAGGCGCGCATAGCTTTCAGGTCGGCTTCGTATCCGCGGTGAGCACCGATCAACTGAGTCATCTCTTCTACGGGATTGACGTTAGAAGTTTCTAACATTCCTTGCAGAACTCGCGTGCGCTCCGAGGATGGAAGCTCCTGAGTTGCGGCAGTCGGTTCAAAGAGTCGATCTCCTTGCTTCTTCAACGTGCGAGGATCTGCAACTTCCACCACAGAGAGCTTGGCGAGGAGTTGATCGCCCGAAAACAGCTCGCCCGCTTCCGTGATGTAGATATTGGGTTTGACGCCATCCAATTGAATGGCGCGCGCTTGGATAGTGGCTGGAGTCAATCCAGATTCAGCCGCGACTCCTCCTTGAGTCAGTAGCCCTCCTTGGCCCGGCTGAACGGCTGTGACTGGCTGCGCGAGCGCCAGTCCTCCTGCTTGGTATGCCAGCACGGGATACCCCTCCGTTGTTACCAACTGCCCCGATGGCGACACCTTCAGGCTTCCTTGCCGAGTCAGGCGTATTCCATTGGGGGTGCTGACCTCCAAAAATCCGGGACCGTCCAACGCGAGATCAAGTGGATTTCTTGATACTCGAAGGGTGCCTGGACGAAAATTCGTGTAGGTTCCGTCATTCACCACTTGGGACTGGTCGCGACCGTCTAAGGGATAAAGTTCTTTGTCCTTGATAGGACCTCGAGGGATCTCCGTGTGATTGGGATCTCGCTCCAGAATTGTCATGTATTCTTTAAAGGTGGGCATGTCCTTTTTGAAACCAAGCGTATCCACGTTGGCCAAATTATTGGCAACGGAGTCAATCACCCGCGTTTTGGCATTGGCTCCCGATACTGCTGTCCATATTCCTTCAGCCAAAAAGGACCTCCTTGTCCTGAGGACTCAGCATAAGAGATAGCAATCGGCGTGCCGGAATATTTACTTTAGTAAAATCGAAGCATCTCACCTCCGTGCTTCCTCATGGACATTCGTACTCGATGGAATTAAAAAGAGATTTCGAAACAAGGCGACCCAGGATTTTTCGATCGCTGAAGAAGCAAAATTCCTTCGTCGGCTAATTTTTCCGTGCAGAGCACGGCAGATTTTTCCACAAATGGAAGATCTTGCCCATTCGGCACCAACCAAGGAAGTAGCATGATTCTTCTCTCAGCTAGCCCCCTCGTCGAGAAAAAGAAAGCGGCACTTCAGCATGGCACCGCCGCTTTTCGAAAAACTAAGGGCAGAGCACCGAAGCTCGTCGTCGTACTCGTTGGGGAAGATCCAGCAAGCAAAATCTACACTTCTAAGAAGACAGAAACCGCACGAACATTGGGATTTGAAGGAGAGAACTTCAGCTTTCCTGAATCCGTATCCCCCGAAATCGTGCGACGGAAAATTGATACCCTCAACCTGGACCCTACGGTTGATGGAATTTTGGTACAACGACCCCTCCCGTCACAATTTCAGGAAAAAGAAGTATTGGAATGGATTGTTCCTCATAAGGATGTCGATGGATTTCATCCCGAAAATGTAGGGCGGCTCGCTGCAGGACTTCCATGCCTTCGCGCTTGCACACCTTCTGGAATTCTTTCTCTATTGGACCACTATCAGATCAAACTGAGCGGAAAATTGGCCTGTGTCTTAGGGCGAAGCGCCACTGTTGGAAAGCCAATGGCCCAACTCTTACTACAGCGAGACTCCACCGTGATTCAGTGCCATAGCAAAACCACAGACCTTGAAAAACTTACCAAAATGGCTGACGTACTTGTTGTTGCCATCGGCAAACCGAAGTTTCTTCACGGTGACGCAGTCAAGTCTGGTGCAACGGTCATTGATGTAGGAATTCACCGATCCGGAAATTCAGCCTCACTCTGCGGGGACGTAGATTTTGAATCGGTCTCCAAAATAGCAGGCGCCCTCACTCCTGTCCCAGGCGGTGTCGGTCCGCTAACCATCTACACGCTCTTAGAAAACACACTACAAGCTGCCACTGCTTTTGAAAGGAAACTACCATGACCATGAAGACGCCACTCTATGATGAACACCGCGCACTTGGAGGCAGGATGATTGATTTCGGTGGATGGGAGTTGCCCGTGCAATACGAAGGAATTGCAGCCGAACACCACGCATGCCGTACGACAGCTGCGATTTTTGACGTGAGTCATATGGGCGAATTCTGGGTCGAAGGATCCGGCGCCGAAGCCTTTCTGGATTTTGCAGTGACCAATGCAGTTTCTAAAACCGTGCCAGGACAGGCTCAGTACACGGTTATGTGCCTTGAATCTGGTGGCATTGTAGATGACCTTATAATCTACCGTCGGGACGCAACGCGATTCTTAGTTGTAGTAAACGCTTCCAACATTGAAAAAGATTTTCAACACCTTCAAAAAGTCCTCAGTATTTATGAATCTGCCGCGACGGATCGCAAAGGAACGGTTCAACTAGATAACATCAGCAACCGCTACGCCCAACTCGCACTACAGGGGCCACGCGCCCGCGAAATCCTTGCTCAGCTTTATCCAGAAATCGAGGATCTCAAAACGTTTCGCTTTTTGGAAAAATCCGAGGGAAAAGCGGTGCCCACTGTCCTCGCCAGAACCGGTTATACGGGAGAAGATGGATTTGAAATTTATTTGGATCCATCGCTTGCTGTCCAAGTGTGGAGAAGTATTTTGGAGACTGGAAGTCCCTTGGGGCTGAAGCCCGCGGGCCTTGGTGCGAGAGATACCTTGAGATTGGAAAGCCGCTATCCCCTCTACGGACAAGAGCTCTCTGAAACCATCCATCCCCTGGAAGCTGGGTTGAGTTGGGTAGTGAAATTTGAAAAATCCGACTTTCTTGGAAAAGGCAGCTTGCTAAAGATTAAAGAAAAGGGGCTGGCCAGAAAACTGGTGGGCTTTGAGCTGGTCGACCCAGGAATCGCCCGTCATGGCTATGCGGTTTGTCAGGATACCCTCACCAATGAAGTAGGCGAAGTTACCAGCGGAACGCAATCTCCAACCTTAGGAAAGGCAATTGGGCTTGCCTATGTACCCTTGGCGCTTGCTTCGACAGGTTCTGATTTGAAAATTCGAGTACGAGAAAGGCTCCTCAACGCTCGCGTCATCGAAACCCCATTTTACAAACGCACGGCATAGACAGGCCAAACGAAAAACGGTAGGTTACCCAACATGCAATTTCCAAAAGAACTAAAGTACACCAAAGACCATGAGTGGGCGAAAATTCAGAATCAAAACGTGACGGTTGGAATTACCGAGCATGCTCAGAGTGCCCTGGGAGATATTGTTTTTGTGGATTTGCCAAAGCCAGGGCGCGTACTAAAGCAGGGCGAAGTTTTTGGCGTTGTGGAAAGTATCAAAGCGGTTTCCGAGCTTTACGCTCCAGTAGCTGGAAAAATCCTTGAGGTAAACGCAGGACTCGTCGATGAGCCGGCCAAATTGAATCAAGATCCGCATGGCACTGGATGGATCCTAAAGATGGAAAGCCCCGATGCTGCCTCGCACGAAGCCCTCCTCAGCGCTGAGGAATACCAAAAGCTCGTCGAGTCCCTCTAACTTATCGATTGACACTTGGCACCCGAGGCCCCTACGATCTCGCCCCAGTAGGGATGAGAAGGAGCGTGGGATGCAAAAGCCGACTGTCTATAGTGGTAAAGATCCAATAGGACGAACGTTTTTATTATTCTTAAGCCT
>CAUJDS010000077.1 GCA_963169695.1 Bdellovibrionota bacterium | reverse complement strand
AAAAGACGAGGAAGTTAAGGCCGAGATGCAGGACGCCCAGCAGCGTGTCGAAAAGCCCGCATCCAATTTTTCTTCTTTGGTCCCTGAGTCAAAGAAGGGCGTGCAAGAAGTATCAGTGATCGCAGGGGACTTGGGCTTCTTTCCTACTACTGTTTTTGTAACGCGAGACATTCCGGTAAGGCTTTTTGTGACCGGTACTTCGGATTCCGCGCTTTGCATCATGATGGATTCTTTTAATGTGAGGAAGCAGGTAAATTCTCGCTCCATCGAAGAAATCACTTTCACACCGAATGTTCCAGGCGTTTATCGCTTCTACTGTCCAGTCAATCAATCGGAAGGTCGGTTAGTCGTCAAAGAATTGGCATCCGTCCAGCCAGAATAGTCGAAGGAATTCTTCATGAGCATCTTTGACGAGAGCATTGATACCTTCCTGGCTCCGGTCAAAGAATACCTTGCGGATGAATCCGTCTCAGAAGTCTTGATCAACGGACCCAAAGAAATCTTTATCGAAAAAGGCGGATTGCTACGCAGGGTTCAAGCTCAGTTTCAAGACGAACAAGCCTTGCAAGCCGCGGTTCGCAACATCGCTCAATTTGTCGGGCGGAAGATCGATCAGGATCATCCTACCTTAGATGCACGTTTGCCAGATGGAAGTCGAATTGCAGCTGTATTGCCTCCTTGCTCACGCAAAGGCACCACGCTTTCGATACGAAAATTTTCAAAGAATGTCCCTAGCTTTGCTGACCTGCTTCAGCGAGGAACGGTTTCGAAAGAAGGAGCGCGATTCCTCGATGTCTGTGTTTTCTTAGGTAAGAACTTGATTATCTCGGGCGGCACAGGGTCTGGAAAAACCACCCTCCTCAACGTATTGGGCTCTCGCGTGCCCGGCAATCAGCGTCTCATCGTGATTGAAGATTCCTCAGAGCTTAAAATCAAAACAGACCATATCGTCAACTTCGAAACCAAACACCCCGATGCCGAAGGAAAAGGCGAGGTGACGATTCGAGACCTCGTCAAGTCTGCCTTGCGGCTTCGACCGGATCGAATTGTGGTGGGAGAAGTGCGTGGCCCAGAGGCGCTGGACCTGATTACAGCGATGAATACTGGCCATGGCGGCTCTATGGGTACAGTGCATGCCAACAGTCCCTATGATGGATTGATTCGGTTAGAAACCTTGGCGATGATGTCAGAGATGCAAGTTCCTGAACAAGCAATGCGACGTCAAATTTCTGCCGCCATTCAGGTCGTGGTACAAATTAAGCGGCTTGCCGATGGGTCTCGCAAAATCACCCATATTTCGGAAGTAGTGCCGGAGGTAGATGCTCAGGGCCGTTACCAGTTGCAGCATATCTTTGAGTGGATTCAAAAAGGCAAGTCCGAGGATGGAAAATTCATTGGGGAACTTGTGCCCACTGGTCATTTGCCGAGTTTTTTCGGAGAATTTGAAGTAAATAAGATTCCACTTGGTCGTGAAAACTTTCAGCCCCCTGCTTGGTACGCTTCGCTAGCAAGCAAGAGCCGAGCAGCTTAAAGGACCGCTTCATGCAGTTTGATCTCATCGTGATTGGATCCGGACCCGCAGGCCAAAAGGCGGCACTCCAAGCAGCCAAAGCTGGAAAAAAAGTGGCTATGATCGTAGGAGATCTCGGCCTAGGCGGTGGTTGCGTTCACAATGGAACTCTTCCCTCCAAATCCTTTCGTGAATCGGTCTATCGCTTTTCTTTGCGCTCGCGAGGCGCGCTCGGCCAGGAAATGGGAACTTGGGAAAAATCTGATCAGAAAGAAGTCTTACCAGACATCAAACGTCTTTTGTCCCGTCGCGACCGTGTCATTGATATCGAAATGCAAGTCATTGCCGATCAATTGAGTCGAAACAACGTCATGGTAGTTCAGGGTATGGCCCGATTTCTCAATCCTGGAGAGATTCAGGTAGAGGATTCTGGAAAAACTCGTATCCTTCGCGCCAGCAAATTTATTATCGCAGTGGGTTCACGTCCCATTTCACCACCTCACCTCAAGTGTGACGGAAAGGTTCTCTTTGATAGCGGATCGATTTTAGAAATGGACAAGCTTCCTCGCACGCTAGTGGTATTGGGCGGTGGAATTATTGGTTGCGAATACGCCAGTATGTTTGCGATGGCTGGTACGCGCGTTCTCTTGATTGATAAGAGGCATGAGATCTTGGCAAGTGTGGATCGCGAAGTGGTCAACCACTTAATGGACCGATTTCATTTCCATGGCATGGAGATCATTCTTGAAGCTGAGGCCAAGAAAGTCGTAAAGAAAGACAAGAAGCAAACAGAAGTCGAGCTCAGCAATGGCCGAACCATCAAGTGTGACGCTGTATTGGTTGCCTTGGGTCGACGGGGCAATGTCGACGAACTCGGACTAGACAAGATTGGCATGGCTCCGAACGAGCGTGGTCTCATCGACGTCAATAAAAATTACGAAACGAAAGTGCCTGGAATCTATGCAGTAGGGGATGTAATCGGGGCTCCCGCATTGGCTTCCACGAGTATGGAGCAAGGGCGCTTAGCCTGCTGTCACGCTTTCGGAATATCTTCAGCGACCGCTGAAGACGTGAGTCATCTCTATCCGTACGGCATCTATACGATTCCAGAAATTTCGATGATTGGTCCGACCGAAGAGGAGCTCACTGCCAAGGGCGTAGATTTTGTGGCAGGTCGAGCGCACTATCGCGAAATCGCCCGCGGGCAGATTGTGGGTGACCGATGGGGGCTTCTGAAGCTGCTGATCGAAACCAAGACTTTTAAGATACTGGGCGTGCATATCATTGGAGACAGTGCTGCCGAGATTATCCACATCGGTCAAGCCGTCATGGCTCATGGAGGCGATGTCCGCTATTTTATTCGGAATGTTTTTAACTATCCGACGCTCGCGGAAGCGTATAAGACCGCGGCCTTCCACGCTGTCAATCAGTTGAATGCGGAAGGAAAAAGGAAGTAGGCTTCCGCTTCGTCTCTGGCTACAGCATCACATGCACGTTGCGAGCAAGGCGCCCTTTCTTATCTTCATAGACATCAAATTTAACCCGCTGTCCCTGCGCCAGGGTTCGTCTACCAGCAGCATCGATGCTACTGTAATGGACGAAAATCTCACTGCCGTCTGGCGTGAGAATCATTCCAAAGCCTCGTGAATCGTCGAACCACTTCACCGTGCCAAGAGCCATGAAGCACATTCCTCCGTGAGCATACCGATTGTGTGTTTGTAGGGCTTGAATCAGAATTGAGATGTGAGAGTCGGTTGATTCCCATGAATTTCTCCATCAGATTGTCTGATGTTGCTTTGCTATCGTCAAGAGGTCCGAAAAATTTTAGGAAGCAATTGCCTAGAAATAAATAAAAATTATTTAATTTCCTTAACTGGACCTGTGCTATTCTTTGCCGGTGCTGAAGTCAAAGACGCGTTGATTGGCCTTCTTCTTCTATTCCAAGCGAAGTGAAGTATTCTCGAACTCGAAAATAACTCGACGCATCCTAGGTTTAAGTGACGATGAGTCTTTTTAGAGCTAGGAAAGCGATGTCAGCTAATGTCACCTAATTATGTTGCCATGGGACTTGCTATCTAGTAAGATCTACGCGAGATGAAAGTCCGATTTCAGGGAAGTGAATTTCGCGTGGTATTCACTGAGCATTCGCGGACTCAGATGGCTTTGAGAGACTTGGATGAAGCGACCGTTCTCAAAGTTATAGAGACTGGAAAAGTGAAGGCAAAAGAGAAACCCGGAAAATTTTGGGTTTTCAAAAAGCTTCCTAAACGCAGAGATAACCTGATCTCCATTTCGATTTCAATCGAGGACCCTCATTTAATTGTGATCACCACGCTAGTAAATTGGAGGCCAACATGAAGATTTCTTACGATAAAGTTGCAGATGCCATGTCTATTCTATTTGTAGATGGACGTATTTCTAGAGATCAAGAGATTGCCCCGAATGTCTATGCGGGCTTTGATCGAAAGGGGACATTGATTGAGATTCAACTACTCGAAGTTTCAAAGAATGAGGTTCCCTGGTTTACGCTGGAGGCGGCCGCTAAGTATTTGGATATTTCTGAACGTACCTTATTGAGGTGGATTAAAGCGGGAAAGATCAAACCTTCTAAAGTAGGCCGAGAATACCGAATCAAGCCATCGGAGCTGAAGAAGGTCGCAGCCTAGAGAGGAATGCGTTTCTGGTGCCTTTCTAAACCTGTGCTATTCTTTGCCGGTGCTGAAGTCGAAGATCAATTCGCCGGGCCTTGCATAGCCTAGGACGCGGCGGATTTCGCGCTGCTGAACATAGGGGTTGGTCGAGAGGGCGAGGTTCTCGCGCTCAAGCCGATCGCGCTGAGATTCGAGCTCTTTTAGCTGGGACTTTCTTTGATCGATGGCCCTGCCCATCTGAAAGTACTGAAAAAGGCCAGGGGCTCCCGTCATAAAGTGCGGGACCCCCAATAGAATAAGAATCCAAATTCCAAAAAACCCCAGCCATAGACGGCGCTGGTTCTGCTCTTTTTTTAGAAAGCTAGGGATGGCGGAGGCGTGCTTCTTTTTACGGGAGGCCATAGAAGAAAAGGGTAACACGGATTTGGAAGCGTCAGGCAGAGGAAGCCCTGCATTTTTTTCATTGCCGTGATGCGTAACTGCCTTGGGTGGAACGACTGAAGAATTCGCGCAAATGTCCTTCTTTGGTGGTATCCGCTCCGGATGAATCTTCGGGTCATGGTGGTCTTCAGTTTTGCGTTACTGCTTTCATCGATGGAGTCCGGTGCCTGGGCTCAAGACCTTTCCTTCCTAGGAAGCTATGGAGGGATGAGGGAGGAAGACGCTAAGAAAAAGGCTGTTTTGGATTTTGACCTGGATCCAGCCAATCGGGGGTTGGGTCTCATTCGCATAAAATTTAAAGCTCAGGCGGAGAAGGATGAGCTCTTTCTTGGCATGTCTCCTTACTTGTTCTATGGATTGCTGCCCTGGGATGTTTACCTTAAACTTTTTGAGTCCAATGAGCCGGTAGATGACTTCAGCCTTCGGTATAGACCAGTGTCCCTTGCTAACCAAAGTCCCTGGCATCGAATAGGGAATTTTCCAAAGTATGCAACGACCACTATCCGAGCGAGGGATTTTGACGAAGGAAGGGTGGTTGCCTTGACGGTCCAAGGTGAAGCTAGTGAAGGTACCGATGCTAGTTATCACCCGACTGAGCTTAAATTGATTCTTGTACCCAAAGGCAAAGGCTGGGGATTGTCTCGTATTGAATTTAATTTGAGGGTGAGGGGGATATGGAGAAATCTTATGGGTCTACTGGGAGATCCCATTTTTGGACCCAAGAGCACCCGAATTTCCTCCTTGCACGCTGTGGAGTCTGGGAGGGGTATAGGTATCCTTCATGAAGGTATTACGGGACATACCAAGAATCGGGTGACCGATCGCAAGGCCATTGAAGACCTTGTTGGCAACGGATGTCGAAATGCGTTTGATCCATAGTCGCCCTAAATAAATAATTGGGATGGAAGATCACAATTGGGCGTGATACCCCCTGAATAAGAGGGAGTGCTTAAGCGAAAAATGCGACGAGTTGTTGGATCCAATAATCCATGGGCCCGCTTTTTTTTTGCTTACAATTGCTCGGAATGGCTCCAGTCGCCCTCGCCCAAGACCCCGCTCCAAGTCAGGATGTCATTTTAGTTCATGCCAGTGATTTCTACGAAATAGCACCCACTCAAGACGCGCCCTATGCTGACCCTGCCAGGTTCGCATCACTGCTCCGACGGGACCGGGCTCAATTTGGAAATCGCCTGATCTTCACGCTGGGTGGAGATTATTTTTCGCCCTCCCGATTATCTGAGCAGACCCGGGGTGCTTCTATGGTGGAGGTCTTGAATGCGCTTCGTCCTGATGTGACTGCAATAGGAAATCATGATTTTGACTTCGGTAGCGACGGCCTAAGGGTGTTGATGGAGCGGTCCACCTTTCCTTACCTTGCCACCAATATTCGGGATCATCGCACGGGAGCCCCGATTCACGGCGCTTTGATGGCGCAGCTATTCAACCTAGGAGATTTGCGCGTCGGCTTTATTTCATTGCTGACCCCTTCGACCAAAGAAATGAAAGTACTGGATTCTTCCGTGGACATCCAAGATCCTATCGAGGTCGCCCGCACCGGCTACGCGAGCTTGAAGTCTCAAGGTGCGGATGTTGTGGTTGCCATTACCCACCTTCGCAACGATGAAGACCGAGACTTGGCGCGAGCCGTACCCGAACTTGACCTGATCCTTGGTGGCCACGATCACGTTACTTTAGACGAGACTATTGGGACTGTCCGCATTCTCAAAACGGGAACCAATATGCAGTTCTACACCCGTATTCGACTCCGAGTCCGTGGCCGCGCGGATGCGAGAGGGGAGTCTCGACTTGATGGCATTGCTACTGATACCGTTCCACTTCTGTCCATAGAAGATCGCGACCCTGAGATGCTGAACGTAGTTCAGCACTGGAAGGCGCTCCAAAGCGAAAAGCACGGATCCTCCTTATCCAATGTCCTAGGCGAAGCAGAGATGGATTTTCTGGGGGATCGAGAAACGTTGCGCACCAAGCAATCTCCCTTGGGAGCATTTTTGGCGGATACGTTTCGCCAGGCCTATGGAGCGGAAATAGCGCTATTTCAGTCTGGAATTGCACGTGCTGGAGTTCCAAAAGGGCCGATCACTTCCCAAATGCTTCATGAAGTCTTGCCATGGGAATACGGAACTCAAGTCCTTATCCAAGTTCGAGGTGATGTTATCCGCCGTGCCCTTGAGCATGCACTGTCACGACTCCCTAGTGCGGATGGAAGGTATTTTCAGACTTCGGGGCTACAGGTGATCTATGATTCCTCGAGGCCCTCGGGCCAGAGGGTGGTGGAGGTTCGGGTACGAAGAGAAAATTCTGATTCAACCGGACGTATTGCCTACCCCTTAATGGAGGCAGAAAAAATTTACACAGTCTCGGTAGACAACTACACCCTTCAAAAAGAATTGGGCGAAAAAGGGGGCGGAGACGGACATGAATTTGCTGGGTTTGAATACGTAGTGGACCCAGCCCAAGGTCGCTCAAGTCTAGCCATTCTTGAAGCGGCCATTCGTGGCAAAGGAAGGATCAGCGCTTCGGCAGTAAATCGCTTCTTCGACTGCCGAGGAGCCTTTGCCAGTGGCGAACTGCCACTGCCCGTCGATACGTGGTGATTCCGTAGTCGAATTTATTATTCTGTTTGAAACGTGCTAGGTCCCGCAAACTTGGCTCTATTGCCTAGGGTTTCTTCAAGTCGTAAGAGCTGATTGTACTTTGCCGTGCGGTCGGTTCGGCAGAGGGATCCTGTTTTTATTTGCCCGCAGTCCGTTGCGACGGCCAGGTCTGCAATAAAGGTATCTTCGGATTCTCCACTTCGGTGGGAAGCGATGGAAGTATAGCCCGAAGCTTTGGCAAGCTTCATGGTCTGAAGGGTTTCGGTGACGGTGCCAATTTGATTGAGCTTAATCAGAATAGAGTTTGCGACTTTCTGCTCAATTCCCTTCTTGAGGTAGGAGACATTCGTAACAAAAAGATCATCTCCAACGAGTTGACAATGAGTTCCTAAACGCGTTGTCAACTCGATCCAGCCGGCCCAATCGTTTTCAGCGAGTCCGTCTTCGATTGACAGTATGGGATAGGTTTCAGCCCAGGATTCATAGAGTTGAATCATGTCTTGCGCCGTTTTTCTCTGTCCTTCAAATTGATAGTAGGTCTTGCCCATGCTGTCCTTCTGAGCAAATTCACTGGAGGCACAATCAAGCGCCAAGAAAATTTCTTTTCCTTCGCGATAGCCCGCATCTGAGATCGCTTGAAGGATCAATCCAATGGCTTGCTCATGCGGCTTGGATCCATTGAGCACTGGTGCAAATCCACCTTCGTCTCCGATTCCGGTAGAGAGGTGTTTGGAATGCAGCGCCTTTTTTAATGCATGAAAAATCTCGGCACCTGCGCGAAGGGCTTCGCTGAACCGATCAAAGCCCACGGGAACAATCATGAATTCTTGAATATTCAGGCCATTGTCCGCGTGCTTTCCGCCGTTCAAAATATTCATCAACGGCACGGGCAGAGTTACGCCCTTGGATCCGTACGCATCAGCCAGGTATTCCGAAAGAGAAAGGTGTGACGCTCTGGCATGGGCTCGACAAAAAGCCATACTGACAGACAAGATCGCATTCGCGCCTAGTTTGCTCTTGGTGGGGGTGCCGTCCAATTCGCAGAGGAGGTCATCTAGCAGGGCTTGGCGCGCAAATTCTTTCCCAAGCAGAGCCGGAGCTATTTTCTCACGAATATTTTTGACGGCCTTCAATACGCCTTTGCCGTTGTAGCGTTTGGGGTCGCCGTCTCGAAGTTCGAGGGCCTCGCCTTCGCCCGTCGATGCGCCAGATGGCACGATGGCTCTTTCTCTCAAAAGGCCGTGCGGACCTTCGACTGCAATTTCGGCTTCTACGGTTGGATAGCCACGAGAATCAAGGACTTCACGTCCGAAAACTTCTTTGATGCGTATGGGATTCATTGGGCCGGAATATCATAAGGAAGTCGATTATCAAAAAGGACTTCCGCAACTGGAGTTCTTTCCAGCGGCATGGGCTGCATCCGCAAGACTCCATGCGGCGGGAATTCTTAAGGCTGCATAGGATCAAAATGGTATCGCCATGTCTTTTTGTGGAACTTTTACTTACTTGGCGTTAGCGTCCTTTTTAGGACATTAAACCATATAATATTGCTATAAAAGGTCCCAAAAGGACCATTAATTGACTTTGATAACTAAGACAAGGCCGCTATAATAGTCTCAAGGAAGACATTAGTCGGTCCTTACCTGTTTTAAAGCCCTTAAAGGAAACTTTTATGGAAAGTGCTTCTACTCCAGATGAATTGGCGGCGCAGCTCGGGGACAGTCTAAAAGAGCTTCGTTTGCAAAAAAATCTCGACAGAAAAACCCTTTGTGAAAGAGCGGGGGTTAGTATGAATGCCCTTCGGCATCTTGAAGCCGGACAAGGTGCAACGGTGAAAACCCTCATCCGAATCGTCCGAGCATTAGGCCGACAAGACTGGTTCAAGGGAGTCAGTCCAAAAGTAAGTATCAATCCTCTGCATATGGTTAGGAATCATTCCACTCGACAGCGCGCGAGTAGGCGAACAGGAGCTTATGGAAAAAAAGAAAAAACCTAGCAGAGTACGCCGTAACAGTAGTGAACCCTACAAAATGGTCAAACGAATCGAAGTATCTATTTGGGGTAAGTTTGTAGGCGCGGTAGCTCTTGATCCAACGTTGGGATTTTATGTTTTCGCTTACGATAGGAATTTTGGGAAGAGTGGTTTCGAGCTGTCGCCCCTTCATATGCCACTGAACGATGCGGAGCTTCCGTATGTTTTTACTGATTTACCAGAAATAACTTATAAGAGGTTACCGGCGATGCTTGCCGATGCTTTGCCAGATGATTTTGGCAATGCCCTGATAGACCGATATATGTCGGACAAAGGTATTCCAAAATCACAAATCACAGCGCTCGACCGTTTGGCCTATATGGGAAAGCGGTCCATGGGCGCGCTAGAGTTTAAACCAACGCGTGGACCAAAAAAACAAAAGCCAACGGCCCTAGAGCTGAACGGTCTCGTTGCAGAGGCGCGAAATGCTGTTAAAGGAACGATTGGCGACGACGATCATGCGAAAGCTGCGCTTCAGAGCATTATCGAAGTTGGTACTTCTGCTGGCGGAGCTCGTGCAAAGGCTGTCATTGCTTGGAATCGAAAGACTAGAGAAATACGCTCTGGTCAAGTCGATACACCGCCGGACTTTGAACATTGGCTGCTTAAATTTGATGGTGTGGGATTGGACCTGGAGCTTGGATCTACTCAGGATTATGGTCGTATTGAATACGCTTACTATTTGATGGCTCAGAAAGCCGGTATTCATATGATGGAATGTCGACTTTTTGAGGAAAATGGACGCGCTCATTTTATGACCAAGCGCTTCGATCGTGAAAAGGGTCAACTCAAGCATCATGTGCAGACCTTGTGTGCGATCAATCATATCGACTATAAAAAAAAATCAACCAATAGTTATGAGCAGCTTTTCGTGACAATGAAGCAGTTAGGGCTTAACTATGAGGCAAGTGTTGAAGCATACCGACGCATGGTCTTCAATGTCATGGGACGCAACTGTGACGATCACTCCAAAAATTTCTCCTTTCTCCTACGCGAAGGAGGGTCTTGGGAGCTCGCACCAGCCTACGACGTTACCTTTGCCCACAATCCTAAGGGCGAATGGACGAGTCAACATCTCATGTCCGTAAATGGGAAGTTCAGAGATTTCGCTATTGATGACTTGTACGAAATAGCGGATCGATTCGGAATCGGTGAAGCTCCAGACATTATTAGTAGCGTTCGAGATGCAATAAAGGCGTGGCCATCGTTTGCAAAAAAAGCAGGGGTAAATTCAAAAGAAACAAGCCGCATAAAGGTTATGCATTTGTCATTGAAATAAAGACGGATGGTAAGTCGAACTCTTTAAATTTCAGGAAGTCGATTCTCAAAAAGGACTTCCGCAACTGGGGTTCTTTCCAGCGGCATGTGCTGCATCGGCAAGACTCGATGCGGCGGGAATGCGCGCCTGCAGGTTGGATATTCGATTTTCATTGCTGGGATGCGTTGACAGAAACTCCGGTTGTTTTCCGCCGCCCGCTGCTTTCATATTCTGCCACAACGGCACACTTTCCTTGGGATTAAATCCAGCGCGCGCCATGAGATCAAGTCCTATACTATCCGCTTCGGATTCGTGACTGCGACTATGAGGAAGGAGAAGTCCAACCGTTGCACCCAATCCAAGCCCCGCCATGATGAGGTTTTGGTTCTTATTGTCCTGGAGCGCAACACCCACACCTACCAGTCCTAGCTGCGCAGCGAGGTTGGTAGAAACGCGTTCATTGCCGTGACGAGCAATCACGTGACCAACTTCGTGTCCCAGCACCGTGGCGAGTTGATCTTGGTTTTTGGCAACCTTGAGTATGCCCGTGTGTACGCCAATCTTACCACCTGGAAGGGCAAAGGCATTGGCAGAGTCATCTTTGAATACCACGACTTCCCAATGATCCACCCCCGTTGAATCGTGGGCCTCCCGAGTGATGGCGTCTGCAATGCACTGAACATAGGCATGCGTTTTAGGATTAGTGTCTTGAGGTGTTTGCTTCTTCATCGCATCAAAGGAGCTAACGCCCATTGAATTCATCTGGCCGTCTGAAAGCAGAAGCATTTGGCTTCGTCCCGTCGGAGATGTTGCACAAGCGAAGAGGAGTAGACCAATAAACAAAGACCTAATTAACTGATACAACTTCCTTAATCTCCGGAATCATTTGTTTAAGGCGAGCTTCAATCCCTTGCTTGAGGGTAGCTCGAGCACTTGGACATCCACTGCAAGAACCCTGGAGAAAAAGATAAACCACGCCATCTTCATAGCGATCGAAGGCGATGTCGCCTCCATCTTGCGCGACCGCTGGCCGGATTTCATTGTTCAAGAATGCTTGTATTTTGAGCGCGACTTCACCTTGGGCAGAATTGCCGGAAGGGAGAGCTCCATCTGCAAGCACTTGCTCGCCAGCTTCTAAGAATGCCTGAATAATGGCGGAAGCATTTTTGTGCACCAAGTCCCAGTCGCCCTCATCGGATTTGCTTACGGTAACAAAGTCTTTGCCGATCATGACGGCGGCGATTCCTGGAATTGCGAAAAGTTTTGCACCCAATGGTGATTTGAGCGCAGCCTCTTGTGGGCTTGTCATATTGATTGCCGCTACGGGCGAAAGCACGCGATTGATCGCGTACTTCAACGTGTTAGGGTTTGGAGTAAATTCGAGTGATAAATAGACAGGTTCTAGGTTTTGGGACTGAGCATCCATGGGGCCTCCAAGCAATGCGGTCTTTTTATCAGAACTCACTAGGATTGGGTGAAAAACCTT
>CAUJDS010000076.1 GCA_963169695.1 Bdellovibrionota bacterium | reverse complement strand
TGGCATTCGAAGCACGTTGGGTATCAAAGTTTTTGGTCCCGATCTCAAAGAAATCGAAAAAGTGGGACAGGACATTGAAAGAGCGCTTCGAGGAATGCGCGGCGCGCGCACCGTGGTTGCCGAAAGAGCGGCAAGCGGATTTTTTCTCGATGTGGATTTCAACCGCCGGGCACTTGCCACTTACGGACTTTCCTTAGCAGAAGCCCAGAATTTGGCCATGGCTGCAATTGGGGGAGAGAACGTTTCGACTTCGCTTTCTGGTCGAGAGCGCTATCCGATTCAAGTGCGCTACGGCCGTGGGTATCGCGAAGACTCTGAGAGTATCAAAAGATTACTCATCACCACGCCCACAGGTTCTCAGATTCACCTTTCAGCGATCGCTCAAGTTCAGATCAAAGAAGGCCCCAGCATGGTACGAAACGAAAACGCGATGCCCGTTGGCTACGTGTTTGTCGACGTGAATCTTGGGGAACGTGACATTGGCGGATTCGTTAAAGAAGCTAAGGAACTCGTTGCTCAAAAAGTAAAAATACCCGAGGGCTATGCCCTCGCCTGGAGCGGACAGTACGAGAATATGGAACGCGTGAAAGAGCGTCTTAAGATCGTCATTCCGATCACCCTACTGCTCATTGTTTTTCTTCTTTATTTCAACACGGGTTCTTGGACTAAGACTTCAATTGTGATGCTGGCGGTTCCGTTCTCTTTGATCGGAGCTGTGTGGTTCATGGTGGCGCTTGGCTACAACAGCTCTATTGCGACTTGGGTTGGGATGATCGCACTGATGGGTCTAGATGCAGAGACCGGGGTTTTTATGCTTCTGTATTTGGATCTAGCCCACGAAGAGCGTGAAAAATCGGGCCGCATGAATTCACGGCAAGACCTAATTGACGGAATTGTGGAAGGCGCCGTCCACCGTGTCAGACCCAAGCTCATGACCGTCGCGGCCGCCTTCATGGGCCTTTTACCCATCATGTGGTCTGTGGGCGCGGGAGCAGACGTGATGAAACGCATTGCTGCTCCCATGATCGGTGGCTTGTTTACTTCGTTTGCGCTTGAGCTTTTGATTTATCCGGTCCTTTTCTTTGAGTGGAAAACGCTTTGGATCGGTACAAAAACAGATTCCAAGAAGGTTAGATGATCATAACGAGATACAGGAAATTGGGCCTGCTAGTTATCCTCGCCTTATTGTCTGCAAATGCCTTTGCACATGGGAATCATCATGACTCTGTACACGCATCCAAACCGAAACAACAGGCCAAGCGCGAAGCAGCCCTTACAGAAATAAATTCAGTTTACTTAAAACAAGTGAAACCGATTTTCCTGAAAAAGTGTTTTGATTGTCACAGCAGCCAAACCCAGTTCCCCTGGTATCACTCAATTCCCGGCGTATCCCATCTCATTGATGCGGATATAGCCGAAGGTAAAAAACACTTAGACATGACAAAAGACTTCCCTTTCCAAGGGCACGGGTCCCCCGAAGATGATCTGCAGGCGATAGGAGAGACATTGCAAAAAGAAACCATGCCGCCATTGTCCTACCGTTTGATGCACTGGGAGTCTCTGCCAACATCGGAGGAGAAGAAAATAATGTTGGGCTGGATCGCACAAAGTCTTGAAGTTTTGGGCAATGGCGAAAAAAGAGAGAAGTGACAAATTGAAGAATTCGCCCTAATATTCCTACTTCTGTTGCAAAGGGGGGATTGTGCACAAAATAAAATATTTTATTGCTCTGGGCTTAGGATTTGTCGCTTTCGAATCGATCGCGTTTTCAGAGACTGTTCAATGCTCGAACCCGGAAAAAACAACAACGCTTACGATCGTTAAGAAGGGTTATTCCGGATCGTATTCCGCCCCAATGCTCGTTGCCACCCTGAAAGCGTCGTCGATTCGCGGGAGTTACGAGTTTACAGTAAAGCGTCGGAAAAAAAGCAAAAACATTTTCTATCAAGATCATCTTTATCGGAAAACTTTTGAACTCAAGATCGCTTCAGAAACCGTTTCTGGATCTAACCTGTTGGCCGAACTGACTCTTGATCGGGGAACGGCCTTCCAGAGTAATTTTCCAGATCTTGAATGCTCAATCACAGGTGAGCCATTTCCTCCTCTAGTTGCATGTCCCGACGAGCCTAATGCTGCGTTCATTAATGCTGCAAAATATGGCTCCGTGGAGCATCTCGAGGCACTCTTGGAGTGCGGGGCCGATGTGAACTTTAGGGATTCCAGCGGTTGTACTGCGCTTCTGTATGTTAGCGATTTAGCCTGCGGATACTGGTCGCAGCCCGAGGGTCATCCAGCCGATCCACGCAGTGCCGAAGCACCCAGGCTTTCAAGCCGCAGCGCTTTGATCCTGAATGATCTCGTTCAGACTCTGGTCGAATATGGAGCAGCCTTGGAAACTAAAGATCCCACAAACGATGAAACTACGCTCTTAAAGTTAACAAAGTATGGCCAGATTTCAGCGCTCGATTTGTTGATGGAGGCTAAGCCGAATATGAATGCCCAAGATCGTGCTGGAAATACTTCCGTCATGAATGCTGCTTTCCGTAGGAATGACCTCCTCCTTCGAACTTTGCTGCACGGAAAACCCGACTTACGGCTAAAAAACAAACTGGGCCAAACCGCTTACGACATCGCTGAACTTAAGGGATACGAGGAACTCTTTGAGCTACTGAAGCCTGTCGAGGCTTCGGCTATTCTTGAGGGTAGAGGCGATGGGAGCTGTACTCCCACGATGGTCCATCTTGAAAAGGATAAGCCGGTCGAAATTATTTTGAAGGCTTCCAGTACCGCGATGTTCCTGTTGGAGGCTCCGGATCTGGGACTTGAGCTCATGGCCATGTCTGGAGGAACTGCACATAAGACGATCACGCCCGCCCGAAGTGGCACGTTCCCCTTCACCTGCGGAGTCCATGGTTCTTCTACCCCGACCAGGGGAAGCTTCATGGTGATGTGAATCACCTGAAGAAAAGTTTTTCGGAAAAAATCGGTATGCTATCTTGATCGGCAGGCAATGGAGTCTGCCTTGTAACCGCCGATCGGCTGATGACTTCTACTTAACCTCAAGCGTGTGTAGGAGCGTCTCTATGGAATTTATTGTAGTTGGCTTTGGCGGCTTTTGTGGAGCAATTGCTCGTTATCTTGTCTATCTGGCTGAACGTTCGTTGGGGACACACTCATTTCCATCGGGCACTCTATTTATCAACCTCGTGGGCTGTTTGTTAGCAGGTATTCTGCTCGCTGTAGTTGAGCAAGCTTTACCGGTCCATCGGTATCTTATTCTTCTTGGTTCCATGGGCCTCATCGGATCATTCACCACATTTTCAACATTCAGCGTCGAAACTCTTCAGCTTATTCGTACAAACCAGCTTGTACTCGCCATTACGAATGTTGGAGCAAACACCATTCTAGGTGTCGGGGCCGTCGTGCTCGGTCGAGCTCTCATTCTGAAATTTTTGCAACCGGTTCAATAGAGACTAGGCAGAACCTTTCAGTGATCGGTTTAGTATACATTTACCTGGGCTTGACATCCCATCCCCAGGGATGGGATACACCATTTATGCATAAGACAGGCAAAAAAGGGCACGAAACTCACGAAGGCATCTTACTTCGCCTGAAGCGAGCCAGGGGACATTTGGAAACTGTGATTGAGATGATCGAAAACGAAAAATCTTGCCTCGAAGTCTCTAGGCAAATGCATGCCGTTGCAAACGCTCTTATCGAGTCCAAACGCATTTTCATTCAAGACCACATCGAGCACTGTCTTGACGAAAAAGCGCTCAGCGCTAACGAGCTAAGCTTGAAAGATTTCAAGGAGATTACGAAATATCTTTGAGAGGGACTCCTATTATGAGTGATCCGTTGAGTGCAGTTTATTTTCCAGCAGCGCTTGCTCTTGGCGCATTACACGCCCTGGAGCCTGGTCACGCGAAGGCTCTCACGGCATCGTATCTGATTGGTATCAGTGGTACGAAAAAAGACTCAATTGTACTTGGTCTGTCTGTCGCAGCGACCCACTCAATTGTGGTCATTGCTATTTCAGTGCTAGGTCTTTGGCTTGGAAATGAAGCTTTTGCAGGAAAGGCCACCGAGTGGCTTGAAAAAGGCAGTGGTCTTGTCGCTATCGCCATTGGAAGTTGGATGTTGTGGCGAAGGCTGTTTCTGCGAAACAATGTCCTACATCAAGATTTACACCACCACGCCCCTGATCCAGTCGTTGTTAAAGGAAAAAATTTAAATGGAATCTTAGAAATTGTCGAAACCCCTCTAGGGGAAAGAATGCGACTTAGTACTGATCAGAGACTTTCTCAGAATGAACTAAGAGTTGAAATAGATCGCGAAGGCTTGGACTTGGAAGTTCTTAGTCTTCTGAGAAGTCCAGATAGTGAAAGTATCTTTTTAAGCACAGCCGTCCCAAACGAACCTCATGAGTTTTCGGCCCGATTAATCTGGAAGGGCCAAGGATCAGAGCAAGAAACATTTCAGTTTGAAATGACTGAGCCTGAGGGACATCGCCACGAACATGATCATCTTGACGACGTGGCACACGCAAAAGCGCATGCCGAAACCCTGCCTGAATATGTGAAGAAAGGGGAACGCCCCACTTTTTGGCAATTGGTTGCTTTTGGTGCGGCAGGTGGAATGATCCCCTGTCCAGCCTCAATCACCGTGATGCTTCTTGCGCTTTCTGCGGGAAAAACTGGCCTTGGTTTATTTACAGTTATGGGTTTTAGCCTTGGACTTGCAATTACTCTTGTTGGAATTGGAATCGCAGTGGTGAGCGGGTTAAGTAAACTCTCAAGCACTGGGAAATTGTCTTGGGTCACGCGCCAAGCCCCGGTCATTAGTGCGGGACTTGTGATCGTCTCTGGCGTTTTTGCCCTTTTTATTGCGCACAAAGCGTAAGTAAAATCACATCCCATTCTGCTTCCAAGACACTACGGTTTTTGCCTCATCTCTCGGGCAGCATCCCTCAAGATCGACCAGGACGAGTGCAATACCAACAAGGCAATTGCTCCTCCAATCACGAGGTCAGGCCACCGAGAATTCCAATACGACACCGCGAGGCCCGCAACAATGACCCCCGTGCTAGCGAGGACGTCATTTCTGGAGCAAAGCCAAGTGGAGCGCATGTTCATGTCGTCCCCCCGATGTTTGAGGAGGAGCAACGCGCAGGTGAGATTTGCTGCAAGCGCCATTGCACCAACCACAGTCATGACATCCGAATGGGGAAGCTCAACCTCAAAAAATCGTCGAATCGCATCAATGATCACCCCGAGGCCCAAAACCCCCATAAGAATGCCCTTTGCGAGAGCCATTGAATTCTTTGCTCGCGCACTTCGATTGAGAATGTAAATGCTTCCACCATAGATAGACGCATCGCCCAACATATCCAGCGAGTCTGCAAGAACAGAAGTGGAACCAGAAAGGAAGCCTGCGATCGCTTCCACAAAAAACATTCCTAGATTGATAAGTAATACGGCCCACAGCACATTACGGTGTTTATGGGAAAGCTTCCGAATTGCTTCGTCGCTTGGACAACAGCTCTCGCTCATGATTTAACCCCTTACTAATCTACTCGATCGACTCCAAAGGGGAAGATAGTCGCCCCTTTTGTGACGTGACGAACGCCCTTTAATGACCGAATCGGACCTTCTTGATTCTCCAAAATAGCATTGGCCAATTTAGCGCTGACATCTCGATCGAAATGAGAGCCCTCAGCCGTCGGAATCTGAGAGGTGTCTGCCAAAGTGACAGCATAGAGACTGGCGCAGTCTTGGCCGACAAGGTTCATCTGTCCAGTCACGAGATCAGGCCTGACATTTTGAAAAGTGCAGCCAAATGCTACGCCACCAGGCGTCCCCGGAACGTCGTCCCACTGGAGAACTTGCACATTGAAATACAGATTGTTGAGATCAGACACGATCTCATCTAAAGCGCGAATACTCCCCGACTTATAAGGGGGGAGGCTCGCTGTAAAGATGAGGCGAACCTTAAAAAAGTCATCGCCTCGTCCTTTCATCGTACCCACGTAGGTTCCTGACACCGCCGTATAGAACCGTTGCCTCCTGGCAAGATCCGTCTCCATTTCTTTTGAGCGATCTTCCAAGTATTTCTTCTCAGCCTTGATTTGTTCAGCGGCGTTGGTTTCGCCCTCAAGTTTTGCTTTGTCCTTGAGCCGTTCGTCCCCTTGTTGACACCCTAAGAGCGTCCCGCCCATCAACAAAACACCTACTACAACTCGAAAAGATTGCGTTTGCATTGAGTCCCCCATTTAAAAGTTAGTGTCCCATTCCCTTCCCAACCACCTGCATGTGCCTTTCAAAAACCAAATACAAAACAGGAAGAACGATCAAGGTCAGGACCGTAGAAGAAATAACCCCGCCAATCACAACTGCCGCCAGCGGACGTTGTACCTCAGCCCCAACTCCCGTGGACAATACCATGGGAAGAAATCCAAATACGTCGACGAGCGCCGTCATAAGAACCGGCCGGAGTCTAATTCGTGCTCCGGCGGTGACAAGGTTTGTACCCGAAAGGCCCTGAGAGCGGAGCTGATTGAAGTAATTGAGGAGCACAACACCGTTGAGCACGGCAATACCGGAGAGGGCGATGAACCCAACTCCCGCGGATATGCTAAATGGGAGGCCGTAAACCACGAGACCGAGCACACCGCCAAAGAGTGCCAATGGCACGCACGAGAAAACGAGTAGGGTCTGCGGGATGCTTTGGAATGCGGCGTAGATCATCATGAGAACCAATGTCAAAGCCAACGGCGCTAAGACCAAAAGTCTCGACCGAGCTTCCTGAAGGTTTTTGAAGTTTCCGCCCCACGTAATGTAGTAACCCTGCGGGAGCTTCACTTCCTTTTCGACGACCGCTCTTGCTTCGTTGACGAAGCTTTCTGTGTCTCGGCCTCTCAGATTGATCATGACGGCTGATCTGCGATTAGAATCCTCGCGATTGATTGATCCATACGTTTCTGTAAACCGAAGATCGGCAAGCTCAGACAGCGGTGCGGTGGCATTTCCAGCAATTCCGACCGGGAGGTTTCGAATGACATCGAGATCCGATCTCTTTTCCTCATCAAGGCGAATGATAATGGGGAAGCGCTTGTCACCCTCGTAGAGCATCCCAACTTCTTCGCCTCCCAAAGCCACGGAAACCGTCTCCAAGATCTCGCTTTTTCGCACGCCGTAACGGTTCAGAAGCGCCGTCTTGGGTTCTATTTTGAGAACCGGAGACGTCCCGGCAATATCGACTTCAACATCGCCGGCTCCCGATACTTTTGAAACCGCTCCTTGGATCTGCTGTCCCAAGCTGACGAGAGTCTTGAGCTCCGGCCCAAAGATCTTGACTGTTACGTCGGCTCTTGTTCCTTCGAGAAGCTCGTTGAAGCGCATCTGAATGGGCTGCGACGCGAGATACCGCATTCCCGGGAGTTCCTTTTCGAGTTTAGCGATGATGTCGGCGATCAGTTGCTCGCTTGTTCGGAGGCTTCCCCCATGCTTGGGCCAGTCCTTCTTGTCTTTGAGCATGATGTACGCATCGGCCACGTTGACACCCATGGGATCGGTTGCGACTTCGCTTGTCCCAATGCGAGAAAACGTGTGCGCAACTTCCGGAAACGAAGTCACAATCGAATCTGCCTTTTTCTGAAACTCTACGGATTTGTCAATTCCGATATTGGCGGGCCTGATCATGTGGAATGCGTAAGATCCTTCACTCAGTTGCGGGAGAAACTCTCCACCGAGAAACGAAAAAAGCACTAGGCCAAGTGCAACGGAGCCTCCAGCAATTCCAAGAGTTACTTTTCGATTTCGGATCGCCTTAGTGAGGCCTGGTTCATAGAAGGACCTGATCCATCGCATGATCCTAGGCTCTTGTTCCTTCAAGTTGCCCGTAAGAAGAAGGCTCGCCAGAGCAGGTGCCGTGGTGAAGGAGAGGATCAGTGCAGCAAAAACTGCGATCGCAAATGTTGCGGCCATCGGCTGGAACATTTTCCCTTCAATTCCGACAAGGCCGAAGAGCGGTAAAAACACAACGACAATGATGAGCTGCCCGAACCCAGCTGCCTGTCTAATCTCGATTGAGGCATCTGCGATCACAGCCTTGGTCTCGTCTTTACTTAATGTCCGCTTGAGTTCTTGTGCCTTCTCTTGAATTCTTCTCACACAATTATCGATGACGATCACGACGCCATCGACGATGATTCCAAAGTCGAGCGCGCCTAAACTCATGAGGTTTCCGGAGATTCCAAACGGTTTCATGATGAGGAAGGTAGCCAAAAGCGAAAGCGGAATCGTAATCCCCGTGATCAAAGCGGCTCTTACGTTTCCGACAAGGAGCAAAAGGACAATCACGACCAAACATGCGCCAGTGAGCAAGTTGTGTTCGACCGTTCCAAGCGTCGCATTAACTAATTCCGATCGGTCATAAACCGGAATGAGCGTGACCCCTTTCGGCAGTGTTCCCTGGATCTCTTTAATTTTGTCGCGAGCTCTCAGCGCAACGGTTCTGCTGTTTTCACCCAGGAGCATCATGACCGTGCCAAGAACAGATTCATTCCCGTTGTAGGTTGCAGCTCCAGTCCTGAGCTCGCGCCCGAGACCCACTTTAGCAATATCTCCCACCGTTACGGTCTTGAATGTCTCTAACGATTTGACGGGGACGCTCTTAATGTCCTCCTCGTTCTCAAAAATACCTACGGCCTGAATCAGGAACTGTTCTGCAGTTTGCTCGACGTACCCGCCGCCGACATTTTTATTGGCCTCTTCAAGCGCCCCTGCGATGTCACTAAAGTGAAGGCCAAAGCGGGCCATTTTCTCGGGATCAGGCATGACATGGTATTGTCTTTCGTAACCTCCCGAGGAGTTGACTTCCGCAACTCCCTCGACAGTGAGCAACCGTGGTTTGATAAACCAATCCTGTACGGCCCTGAGGTCCATAAGTTGTTTAAGGCGGGCGGTAGGTTCAGGTTCGATTTTTTCGAAATCCAAAACGTACTGATAGATCTCACCCAGTCCACTTGATATCGGACCCAGTTCGGGTTTCGCATTCTTGGGTAGATTGCCACTGACGCCTTGAAGGCGCTCAGATACGGATTGTCGAGCCCGGTAAATATCGACTTGGTCTTTAAAGACAACCGTTACCTGAGAAAGTCCGAACCGAGTGATCGATCGCACCTGTGTAACGCCAGCAATCCCGCGCATTGACGATTCAACCGGAAAAGTAATTGTTCTTTCGATTTCCTCGGGAGCAAGCCCTTCGACAACGGTATTGATCTGGACCTGATTATTTGTGATGTCAGGTACGGCGTCGATCGGAAGGTGATTGAACGCATACATTCCTGCACCGGCGAGAAGGGCTGTGAACAATAGAACCAAACCGCGGTGATAGACAGAAAAGTGAATAATACGATTCATCATAGTTGGATTCCTTTAGTGGTGGTGTCCTGACTCGCCGCTGGTCGCATCAATTTCGGCGACGCGCAAGAATCCAGCTCCTTTGACGACAATCTCGTCGCCAAGTGAAAGATTCTTCGAGCGCAAAGTGATTTGATTTTTATCCTTCTTGAGGACTTCTACATCGACGCGTAGGAAGCGCTCTTTGCGCATCCGAAACACGCTCTTGTCTTCGCCGGTGACCACAAGTGCGGTGTGCGGAAGTGTCCATGGCGAGGCGCTACCCAAGCGTGCCGTTTGTATCTCAAAGTTTTTCGTGGCCTCTTTGGTCAATGTAAAACCGGAATGCTCGTCAAAGGACGTGATGCCTTTATCAGGACCAACATTTGCCCCTGCCCCTTCTTCTTCATGCTCATCGTGCCCGCCGGATGTATGATCCTTTTTGACCTCGTCGTGGTGTTCCTCGGCGCCGTGATCATGGTCGCCCGTTGCATGAGCATCCTGAGATGCCTTTTCTGGTTTGGCGTTTGGTCCCGCAAGGCCGAAGGGTACATAGTTAAGATAAGCCAAAAAAATGATGGTTCGACTGAAGTTCATAGCGCCTCCTCTGGCGGCAAACCCTTAAGGAAGTTTAGTTTAATGAGGGCTTCACGAGCGACCTGCTCCTGCTCGTGCTTGCCCTTTGTGAAATCCAGAATTTGTCGATGAGTTTCGATGACAGAAGGCCCACCGATGAGCCCTTTAGCGAAAAGGGATTCTATATTCTTATGCTTTCGCTCTACTTCTGCAACGCTCAAAGCCTCCGATAAAACCTTCACTGCACTGCTGTAACGAAGGCTCAACGTTTCAAACTCGGCTCGTTTTTCTAGTCGAATAAGATCGAGGGAGGTTTCAGCTTTAAGTACTCCTTTGTATGCAAAACTCCTGGACCCACCGTTTTGACTGAAAACCGGGAGCGGAAAACTGAGTGCTAGTCCATAGGATGGATAGTTGATTCCCCCTTGAGCGGCGTACTGAAAGACGGGTCCAATTTTGATGTCAGGCCAAGACTCGCTCTTTGCGAGCGAATATTCAGCATTGGAGAGCTTTAGGCCCGCAACACCTTGTAGCGTTTCACCGTCCTGAAACTGTGAATCTGAAGCTACTGGCGAGAGCTCCGGCCACTTGGTCTTAGGAGGAAGCAGGAGTTTTGAATCAAGTTCAAATGGCTTCCGGATAGCGAGCTGAATGCGGCGCCTAAGGGCCTCTTGTTCTGCAAGGAGCGTAGCCCTCTTTAGTTTGTAATCACCTTCGGCCAGCAAAAAGATTCCAAACGAAACTTGCTGTTCGGGTGTAAGGCGAGGTCTTTGTCGGAACTGAGTTCCGATTGTGTTGAAGGTGTGCAACGCTTCGTTGACAATTTCGAGCTCTGAAGAAAGTTGTCGCAAACGACTTAAAGACAAAATGATCTCGTGAGTCACCTCTTGGTTGGCAAGCGCAAGAGATGCACCTGCAGATTCGATTTCCGCTTCTGCTCTCTCAACACGCGAGCCTTGTTTTCCCCCAAGTTCAATCGGCTGAGTAAGTGAGATCTCTCCTTCAATCATCAGGTCGCCTAGAGAGGTGCCTCTGACAGCTTTCGAGTCTAGTTCAGGGTTTTTCCATTGCTTAGCGACTTCAATTTGATCTCTGGTTTGATCAACGCCAGATCTTGCGCGAACGACCTTTGGATGATGCGTTAGGGCACATGAGAGGACATCCCGTGGTGTTTCAATTTGTGGGCAGGCCGGATCTGCCTTCGCTATTTTTGCCTGCAGTCCAATCACTAGAAGAAGTAGGTAGGTCTTATGTCGCATAGTCATGCCGATTTTCTCCAAAAAAGACAGGGCGAGGTTTGAACCCTCGCCCTGTCTTGAAACGTTCTAGTTCCCGCCTCGGATCCTGACTCGCGGTCTCTCCGAAAGCAATGCGGATTTTCGCATTGGCCGAAGTTCTTCTAAAATCTCAAAGTTCTTCACTTTAAGATTTCCGCCCCAAAACAAGAATCGAGGAGTCTTCTCCGCAGTCAGGCTGACACGAAGCTCTCGATCGTTTTGGCAATGACGTTTCAACAAGTCGGGACTTTCGACAATATCCATTTGATTCCCAGTGCTGTCTTCAACGATCTCCAGGTCACAATCGTGGGTCGAGCCATGCGAGTATTCCTGACACCGAACGACACCTGTTAGCTTTTGAATCTCTTGCGCGACCGAAGCAGGCTCGGCTTGACGCATTCGATCTAGACTACCCTCGTTGCTGAACGCTTGAGGTACCTGGGTAAACAAGATGAGGAACATCCAAATAAATGACTTACGCATACAATTCTCCTTAAGTAGTTTTGTTTTCTAGTTTCTTGTTTCGAGATGAATCGGCGCAAAATGGCGCACAGACCCGAATATGAAATAGGTCGAAACGTGCCTATTCGTTCAGGCGATCAGGCTCGAGGAGGCTTGGTGTCTGAAGCAAGATAGACAGAGGAAAGAAAAAGAGTACCGAGATACATCCGTCCCGAAGGAAAAAGATTCCACGTACCCAAGGTTTCGTCGGAAACAAGAAATTGACAATGGCCGAAATGACAATGAGTTTGGCAGCCTGAAGTACACGGATGCTGGCAACCCGCTTGTGAATCAGGAATATTTTTTTCTTCCAAAGAAGAAATAGTGCCAGAGATTTGAGTCGAATCGGTGGTGCCCAGAGACATGGCGGGGCCTTCAGCCTTGTGCTGTTCAGCGCTGGAACTCGCTATATTCGAAATTCCCGCCAAGAAAGTGACAATAATTAAAGTTGAAATCCCCCGAAACATATTTACTAAGATCGCACAGACGCCCAAAATTGGCAATTATTTCCGGTGGCTTACAGGTAATGGGCCTTAACTGCTAAAAAACCCAACACCTGTCGGTGACGCGTATTGCCAAATTCTTCCTCTGAAATATGCGGGCATGCTTGTGCTATTTACTTTGAGAAGCAGCTTTTATTAGTAGCATCGGGAGATCATATGAAAACACTTTTTATCTTGAACGGCCAACCTTATGGAACTGAACACAGCTACAATGGACTCCGACTCGCGGGTGCCCTATCGAAAAAAGAAGGAGAAATAATAAAAATTTTTCTAATGGGTGACGCAGCCTCATGTGCCAAAAGAGGTCAAAAGGTTCCTCAAGGTTATTACAGCGTAGAGGTGATGTTAAAAAATATTGGTCGCCAAAATGCTGAGATCGGAGTCTGCGGAACTTGTATGGATGCTCGCGGAATAACAGAGGCGGAACTCGCAGAGGGCGCGAAACGCAGTACTCTCGACGAACTTACATTATGGACTCAATGGGCGGAAAAAGTGATTACGTTTTAGTTGCCGCTTACTTGTCGACCCTTCTCCATCCCCATTCTTGCATTCTTCGAATGAAACTATTTCGAGGGATTCCTAAAAACTTGGCAGCTTGAGTGTCATTTTGAGTTTGTCTGAGAGCAAACCGTACCATCGCGTGCTCCAGTTCTTCCAAATTAGCCTGAAATCGTCCAGCAACCTGCTCGACAGGGAGGGAAAACATGGGGGAGTCGGCGGTGACTGAATGAAGGTGTCTTTCGGTTTTGTGATGAAGTTGCAATTGGTGCTCTAAATCTCCCTTTGAAATTTCTTCGGCTTCAGAAAATTCAGCAAGAACCTTCACTACCTTTTCAAGCTGCCGAATATTACCCGGCCACGGATACTTGATCGCAAAATCGAGAGCCTCTTGCGAGAAGCGTTTGTCGCTCTTGCCGAGACGAATTAGAATTCCCTGAATTAAATCGGAAATATCTTCGCTTCGCTCGCGTAACGGAGGAAGCCTGAGTTCTACTTCATTGAGCCGATAGTAGAGGTCATCACGAAAAAATTTCCTTGCCACCATTTCTTGTAAATCTTCGTTCGTCGCCGCAATGACTCGGAACTCGAATTTTCTTCCCTTGGTAGCGCCAACTCGCACAACCTCGCCAGAGTTAAGCGTTCTAAGAAGTTTTACCTGAACCTCGAGTGGCATTGTTCCAATTTCGTCGAGAAAAATGTCTCCTCCATCAGCGATTTCAAAGAAGCCTGCTTTTTCATCGAGTGCTCCTGTAAATGCACCTTTGACGTGTCCAAAAAGTGTCGATTCAACCAAATGTTCTGATATCGCGCCACAATGCACTGGTACAAAAGGTCGATCGGTGTCTCCTTCCAGAGACGAAATGTACCTGGCGAGCACTTCCTTGCCGGTTCCTGATTCTCCAGTGATCAATACACGTAGATTTTTTCCGCAAAGTTTTTTGGCCTTATCGAGGACAGCCTGAAAAATACGAGATTTGGTCGTCAGCTCTATCGTGTCTGTATTGGAATCTCCGCCTTGAGCGCGTAGAACCTGATTGCTTCGAAACAGTCGGTGATGGACTTTTGCCTTGATCATCAGGTGGTGAACAATTCGAGGTTCAAAAGGCTTGAAGATGTAATCGGCTGCCCCTAAGCGAAGGCATTCTTCGACGACCGCACTGTCTTCGTTACCGGTCATGACGATCGTGACGATGTCCGGGTAGTTACCCCTAATCTGCTTGAGTAATTGAATTCCTGCCTTGTCTCCGCCTTCACCTAAATTCAGGTCCACGAAAGCGATGTCGAAGGCCTGGGCTTGAAGGAGATCCTGCGCCTCTTTGAGGTTTGCAGCCGGAACAATTTGATACTTGGGGCCGTGAACAGAGGTCCGCTCCAACTCAGTTTTGAGCTGAACCCGGAGCATTCGTTCATCTTCGACTATCAAAATTCTCATACGTCATGGCGGCAGACAGAGGTCTACCAATCCGGTCGTATATCATGACGCGCAACTAAGTAGTAGTAATATTTACACTATTCATATGTAACTGGATTTCTTCGAAAAATCTGGCGCGTATGGGGTCAGCTCAACACTGTGAAATTGATAAGAAACCCAATACCTGATAAGTCTATGCGACCTTTCGGAGGACCCTTTTGAAAACAGGCGTTTTAATTTTGGGCTTCGTAGCCGCGCTCTTCATTGGTCTGCATATGACCGCAGAGCAAGGGCCGACGCTCGCCCAAAACAGCACTCCTGCGGGGTGGGAGGTTCGGGTAACGCCGGGCACTGTTCACGCAGGAAAATGGACCAAGCTTTCGGAAAGTCCGCAGGCCGCAAAAGTTGAGCGCGAATTTCAGGGCACAATTGAATACCGAGCAACGTTTTCGACTCCGCCTCAGACCCCTTCGGTTGGCATTTATCTAGGCCAAATCGGAGAAGCTGATCGAGTTTTTGTAAACGGGAAATCTATTGGTCAGACTGGGGGATTCCCTCCAGCTTATGAAAACTTTTCAGATGTTTTCCGCGAGTATTCCGTCCCGACATCGATTTTGGACTCCGAGGTCAATGAGCTTTTAGTTGTTACTTACTCTCGCTATGTCGGTCTCAAGGGAA
This sequence comes from Bdellovibrionota bacterium, assembly GCA_963169695.1. GTDB lineage: Bacteria > Bdellovibrionota > UBA1018 > UBA1018 > CAUJDS01 > CAUJDS01. The sequence goes on along the minus strand of CAUJDS010000076.1, from coordinate 54,373 downwards.
TGAAACCAGATGTCGTAGAAGTCGGCGATCATTTTTCTCTTCAAAAACGCCAGTACTGGAAGAATACAGCATGGATCTTGGTGAGGCTCGGTGTTCCGGCCCTTTGCCTTTTCCTTTCGTTGCTGTTCATGCCGTGGTTTTCGTCAAAGACGGAGCGTCCGCAGAATGCAATTATTCCGGTTATCGGGATCGCCGCGTTCTTCTACGCGCTCGGTAATAGCCGCGTGCTGTTTCACCTAACGAGCGAGCTGTCCGCCTACAAGACCCTTGTGATATCCGCGGTGACCGGTTGGATATTTGCTCACCTATTCGGTCTTCGAACCTGCAATGTTCGTTCGAAATGGATTAACACGCTATAGATCGGTAGCCTTGTACTCATCCCAACTTTTCTTATTTTCTCTCCCGATTTCTTGACCGCGAGCCTTGTGACCAAATGGTGGATTGCTTTCTCGCTCCCACTTTCAATTTTTGTGACTACCTACACGCTCATCAAAGGGGCAGGCAAGTGCGGGCTAGTCAAAGCGTCGATGGTCTTTCTAACCCTCGTAACGACAAACGATGTTCTGCATTCTCTTCGATATTTTCAGACAATGATTGTCCTGGACTTAGGATTTTCCGTCCTGCTGGTGACCTTTATGACCACGCAGATCGTGGCGTACAAGAAGGGCTTTTTTGAATTCGCCGAACGGCGCGCAGAAATGCTTTGGAGTGAAAAATTCTTGGATCTGGCACGACAAGTGGCTCACGACATTCGAAGCCCACTTCAGAGCATGGTTTTTGCTGCGAAAGATTTGAAAAGCTATCCAGTGGCCCAACTAAACAACGATGAGTCCAGTGCAAACCCGGTGAATATTCTTCAACTTGGATTGGCACGCATCAACTCTATCCTTAGCAAGCTTATCAGCGAGTTCAGAGGACCTGCTGAAGCAGAAGGTTCCGGAATGTCAGGCGTGCGCTTGTCCTTGCTCGATCGGTCGATACGAGATGTGTTGACGGAGCATCGGTGGACCGACGAGAAAATCGCGCAATTTGCAATTGAGGGCCTCGACAGTCTGCCGCCAGTTTGGGCTGTCTTTGATCCTGTGGATTTACAGGCCGCAGTTTCAAACGTTATTCGCAACGCCACCGAGTCGTTCGAGAAGAAAAAGATCTCAAAGAAAGAGCGTCTGATTAAGGTCACCGTTGCAGTTGAGTCCGGCTGGTTCAAGCTTTTCGTCGAGGACAATGGCTGTGGCATTCCTTCCGAGAATTTGGAGCGTATTTTTGAAAGAGGGTTCACCTCTGGCAAAGATCAGGGAACTGGGCTTGGTCTCTACCAAGTGAAGGAAACGCTGGAAAGAATCGAAGGAAAAATTGAGATTCGCTCGACTGTTGGATCAGGCACGCGGGTCACTATTTCAATTCCGACAGAGCGAACGCCCGCCTTTATCGCTGAGAATATTGAATACGATGCCAAGTCGCCGGTCTATTTTGTGGATGATGACCCATCCATCCAACAGTTTTGGAAGAGTCGCATAGCGCGAGACGGTCTGGCTCCCGACTTGTCCTTTGTGAAGTCGAGCCTTAAACAGGTTGTCCGCTCGGAAATCAGCACTGGGACTGTCGTGCTGGATCATTTCTTTCGAGATGGAGCAGAGCGAGGTCTGGAATGGTTCAAGAACGGAACCCCGGGAGTCAAAGGGTACCTTTGCACAACTGCTTACGACGATCCCGAGATACAGAGGGAAGCCGAACGTCTTGGTCTCAAGGTAATTCCAAAGCCCTTGCTTGATCGGGTTCAGCTGATGAAGACGGTAGGATGATATGAAGATTTATTTTGGTGCCGGAATTCAAGGAAGTCCGAACAAAGAAGTAAGAGCGGAGAGAGCCGCCGTTTACCGCGAGTTGATTACACATATTCAGGAACTCGGGCATGAAGTTCTTTTCGAACACACTGCGACCAACACCAAAGAAGAAGTGTGGAAGGTCCTTGAAAAACAATTCGGACCTCTTCCTCCCGCGGGCCCCGAGCGCGGAGCATTCATTCGAAATCGAAACATTGAGGCCATAGAGACGATTGCAGACGCCGCGATTTTCGAAGTCTCGATGCCGAGCCTAGGAGTCGGAATCGAGCTCGCGCATGCGTATTTGCGACCGAAGATGGGAATGAAGCAAGTTCCAATATTGTGTCTTTATCAGAAGGACTTTTGGAGTCATGGATTGTCGGTGATGGTAAGCGGTATTGCTCCAGAAAATGCCTCAATCAGGGAATATGATTCAACATCAAATGCAAAGAAGGTGCTCGTAGATTTTATTTCTAATCTCAAAAAGGCTGGTCATACGTAGAGAATGCTTAAAAAAATAGTGGCCGTATCAAATCTAGGAAAATTCAAAAATTATCAGGCCGGTGGCGATGTCGAATTACGCAAAATCAACGTTATTTATGCGGATAATGGTCAAGGTAAGACAACTCTTGGAGCAATCTTTAGATCGCTTTCAGAGAATAACCCTTCAATTCTTCAGGGAAGGCGAACGCTTGGTCAAAATGACCCCGTGAGTGTCCATCTTCGCTTTGAAAATGATACTGTCACCTTTCAAAATGACACATGGTCGCGGCATGTCCCCCGTTTCGAGGTCTTTGATACCCGCTTTATTCAAGAGAACATCTATGTTGGAAGCCAAATTGGGATCGAGAATAAAAGAGCACTGTACAAATTTGTTGTTGGAACCACTGGCGTAGGTTTAGCACGTGATCTCGACGCAATTGATGATGCAATCAAGAATACCACCTCTGAAATCAATGCGATCGAGCGCGAACTAAGAAGGACCATTAAAAGTTCTTTGACGATTGATGATTTTCTCACCTTATCTTCAGCCAATAACCAAACACTAGATCAGGAAATTACTCAGAAGGAATCTGATCTCAGAGCATCCAAAAAGTCGGATGAAATTCGATCAAAGCCTCTTTTGAGGTCCGTGACATTTTCTTTGCCCGACCTTCAATCCATTGAGTCTGTATTAGGTCAAAAAATGGAGAATCTGTCAGAGGAAGCTGTAAATACCATCAAAGACAAAGTGTCTAAGCTCGGTGACAATTCACAAAGTTGGTTGGCACAGGGTTCAAAGTATTTGAACACCTCTGCCTGCCCATTCTGCGAACAAGATATTGAAGGTATTAATCTAGTCCATGCATATAGGACCATTTTCAGTCAGAAGTATCAGCGACTCCAGGGCGACCTTACCAGACTAAGACAACAGTTCGCTGCGGATCAGTCGAGACAGATTGAAAACAATCATCAATCAAACCATCTCTTGGCTGAATATTGGAAGCAGTTCGTTCAGATTGAACAAATCCCTCCCGCTCAGTTCCTTACAATTGAAAATTCACTAAAGTCCATTTCTGAACTGGTGCTTTCGCTTATTGAAGACAGAGAACGAAATCTTGAGGCCGATGTTGCCGGCAATGATAAATTCAAACAGATAGACGAATTAGTCGCACAACTCACGAAAGCCAGCATTGAATACAACAAAACGATAGTCAGTTCGAATCAAGTCATCGAAGCCTATAAAAAACAACTTATCGAAACAAAGTCGGTGGACATCGAACGCCGACTCTTAGTCTTAAATGACACCAAGACTCGATTCAGCCAAGACACCGACACGCTCTGTAATAAAATAATTGAGCTCCGTCAAAAGAAAGAAAAAGCCGAGGGTGTTAAAGGCGCTAAACGGAAGCAGCTCGATGATTACACCAAGGAAGTATTCCCGAAATATCAGACTTTGATCAATGAATTTTTAGCCAAATTCGGTAGCACTTTCTCTATTACGGACAAAGCCAGCACTCACCTTGGGGGAAAACCTGGAACGTCCTACAAGCTAGTTATTAATGAGACCTCGTTCGATGTTGGAGATAGTTCTACGCCTGAACATGTACCAAGTTTTAGTAACACTTTGAGCGAAGGTGAAAAAAGCACACTGGCGTTCTGTTATTTCTTGGCAAGGCTAGCGCTAGATCAAAACATTGCTGACAAAATCGTCGTACTTGATGACCCTCTGTCTAGCTTCGATAGCTATAGGAGGGATTTGACAAAACAAGAAATCAAACGACTATCCCAGCGAGCCAAGCAAGTGATTGTGCTCTCACACGATCAGCATTTTATCATGCTGATCTGGGAAGATGCGAAGGCTTCTTCTAAACCGCTATGGATTCACCGAACTGCTATGGGAAGTACAATCTCAGAATGGGATATAGAGTCGGCGACACAGTCTAGTTATTTTAAGGACTGTTCAAAGCTCTATGCCTGCCTCGAAAAGGGATGCAACTCCGAAAGTGAAATGCGCGACATAGCTCGGGCGATTAGGCCGGTGCTGGAATATAATCTTCAGGTGAGATGCCCAGCCGAGTTTACCAATAATGGCGAATGGCTCGGAAACTACCTGGATACGATTGATAAAGCCAAAGTCGGTAACCCCGCATTCGCTCTGAAGCCTCAATACAACGATCTTGACGACATCAATAGCTTTTCAAAACGCTATCATCACACACAAAATCAAAACGCCGACGCTGAACCAATTTCACAAACAACTCTTGAGATGTACGTAAAAAAGACTTTAAAGGCCGTGGCTGGGATTGTGACCTCAACCTCTCAAGGGGAATCATAGCTGGATTGGCGACACGCCGATTTATTGAAAATGCTCGGACACCCCCAATCCTTCTTCGACTCCTTCAAGACATAAAATCGAAATTTGATGAGAGTCGGCCAGACTTTATCCCCGTGTCCCGACGCTGTGGCCAAAATAATTAACGTTGTGATTACCCCGATTGCTTCTTTGAATGACGGCATTGTTATTTCCTCTTTGTCTGTTTGTGCGGTTCCAGTTCGGTTTCTTCCATTTCGTTGGTGATCTGAATGATTTCCTCGTTGATCTGTTCGAGGATTTCTCCAATCCCATACGAAATGTCCTCTGCGTCCAGCGGAGGAGCTGCATCGAGACGCTGATTTTTAATCAAGTACGTGATCCCCTTCAGCTGGAAACACTGGGCCCGAATTCTTGGGTAGAATGCCCCCTTGTCTGTGCGTTTAGGCATGGCTCATCCCCCCATTTTGCGCTTCTGTTTCGAACCAGCGGAAAACTGCGATTCTTTCGAGAATTGATCTGGGCATCGGAGACTTGTCGAAGTGCCTTGAAACCAATTCTTGAATCTTAGCCTGCTGCGATGCTTCGTCTGGAAAAGCGGCCTTAAAAAGCTCGGCCACTTTCTTTGCTTGAAGCTCGTCGTGTTCTTGCTGCCTCCGTTGGTCGGCTTCGAGCTGCTGCGCTTGTTGCCGCAGGCGTGCATCGTTGTGAGCTTTTTCCTGCGCCTTTGTGGCCTCAGCAAGCACCTGGGTAAACGCCTTCGCCAGATAAGCCATCGGCGAGTGGCACTCGTCTCCCGTTTTCAAGGAGCCATGTTTTCGTAGGTGCCTATAACATTCTGCGATTTGTTCTTCTGGGAAGTCCTGTTTCAGTTCCCCAAAAATTCTAAGTTCCTCGTCTCGTTTTGCCCTCGGCTTGAGATTTTCAAAATACTCTCGGAGTTCTTCTGAGTTTTGAGAGAGAGAGTATTTATTTATATTTTTAATATCTTTAATGTCGGATGCAAAACGATCCGGGACGGAACTTTCACCCGCGGATGCCTTTTTATCCCTGGGTGGATTTTTATCCGGGGGTGTTTTCACGAATTCTCCGACCGCGTAGCGCTTCGCAAGACCAAGCTGATTGGGCGAACGTGCATCGCCCTGCAGTTTTTGAATCCGCTGGTGCTGCTCGAGTGAAGTCATGGCATCCAAAACGGATTTGCCCTGGAGGTGCGTGTAACGCTCCACCACGGTCTTGGAAATGGGCGCAAATTCCTTTTGGAACGAAGTCGTAAACCTGGCGATCAAAAGCAGGATTTTTATCTCAGCTTTCGAAAGGTCCCCTTCCAGAATGTCCATGAGGAGCTGGTTTGAAATTCGAGTGAATCCAGATCGCAACCCTGAACTTTCCTTGTTCGCGAAAACAACGGAACTGTCTTGTTCGGTCGCCTTTCGGGAGCTGATTCTCTTCCTTTCAATCCTGGGTTCAACCGAATCCGAGGATTCAATCCGCACCGAGGATCGAATTTTATCCTCCGATACATTCTGATCCTCGGATATCTGCCTATCCTTGGACTCGAAAGGAACCGTGGATTCGCCAGAATCCATGGTTGAGATCGTATCCACGGATCGAATCGAAACCGTGGTTTGAGCCAAATCCCGGGATGTGTTTCGAACCGAGGATGATTTTGTATCCCAGGTTACTTTTTCATCCTTGAATGAGTCGGCATCCTGGGTGTGCAAATGATCCAGGGATGGACGTCGATCCTGGGGTTGGTTTTCAAACGGGGATAGATTTGTTTCCCTGGATGTATTCGAAACCAAGGATTCTTTTGAATCCCCGGCGACAAAAGTCGCCGGGGGTGAAAGCGAAAGTGCGCCTCCTTTCAGTTTCATCGCTTGGTTGAGTCGCAGGTCCATCAGCCCCTTCTTGATGTCTCTGGGTTTAGACATGGGACACCTCCACAGGGCGTACTGCAGGACCAATAGAACGCGTTTCAGAGGCAGGTAAGCGAGAGAGCATCTCCTTGGCGAGGTTCATATAGTCCTCGGCCCCTGTGCTCTCGGGAGCATGGTGGAAGATCGTCCGGTGAACCGCTGGCGCCTCTTTGAGTTTTACCGAGCGCCTGATTTTCGTCTGAAACACTTCTTTGCCGAAACTCTCGACAAGAGTTTCAAAACACTCTTCGGAGACTCTGGTGTGATCACCTAGGGTCAAAAGATATCCTAGGATAGAAATTCTCGGGTTTGTGCCTGAGCGAATTTCAAGGATCTCTGCGAGCAGTTCTTTGATTCCCATCAAAGCAAAATAGCTAGCGTCCACAGGTACAATCAGACTATCCGCCGCGTTCAGCGCCGAGTTCATCAGCGGCCCAAATGTCGGGGGAGTGTCGATAAGAATTAGATCGTACTTTGTGCGTAATTCCCGTGCCCTTTGCGCAAATCGAAGCTCGCCGTTGGTTAGACCAACAAGCTCACGTTCGATTCGTGCCAGAAGGGGAGTGGAAGGGATTACGTCAATCCCTTCACCTTTGTAGACAACGTTTTCGATCGGAATGTCACGGGATCGAATGAGATCTGCGACAGAATTCGTAATGGTCTCAAGATCGATCCCCATTCCTTGGGTGGCATTGCCTTGGGGATCGAGGTCGATAAGAAGAACTTGCCGCCCTTGCAGCGCAAGAGCTTGCGCAAGGTTGATTGCCGTTGTCGTTTTTCCGACGCCACCTTTTTGATTTGCGATGGCAATGATCGGAGAAGTTTCAGTTTTCATTTTTGTCTCCATTCCGGTTGACTGGGACCTGCGCTTCTCAGAGAATGGAGAAGTACAGGCCGCGAACAGCGTTTAGCTGTTCAGGTTCAAAATTCATTTTTCGTCAGCTTCCGATCCGCCAAGACTGAAAGCTGACAGCCTAAAAAGTTTAAAAAGCCCGAGAGAACCTCGGGCTTTTTTTATTCTGGGGGATCCATCTTTTTCCCCCTTTTCGATTTCTGTTTCGAAACTGCGCGAAGATCGGCAGCACTCGACTCAGAGTTGTTGTACGAATTTAGAATTCCAAATTTTCGAAGAATGTCCCGGAGAGTGGAACGTGGACGCCCCGTCTTTCGCGCAAGTGCATGGAGTGACCCTTTGCACTCGGCGTACAAACGCCTCAATTCACCCGGATCTTCACTTTCTTTGATCCAAGAAATTTCAATTATGTCGGTGACTTGGCGGGAGTTTGGACAGGATAAATTGGCTCAGGAGGAGGGATTCGAACCCCCGACCGATCGGTTAACAGCCGATTGCTCTACCACTGAGCTACTCCTGAACCTGATAAAAAAGGTCTATTGGACTGAATGAACTTCTTGAAATAACTGAAAATCCTCGGCTTGTCCATTTTGAAGATGGTCGGTGGCGCCTAGTTTTGAGGAAGCGAAATCTTGACCAAATCTGGTTCACCATAGGGCGTCACTTCAAAACTCTGTACCCTTCGCCCCAATAAATAGGACTGCGACGGATACCCCAGGGTGATCACGGCATTTTTGTCAACCTCAGCTGTTTTGGCCATTTGGGAAGAAGCGGTTCCATCCTTCTGTCCAAGCAACTGAGAAAGGTCCTCTGAGGTGGCCGTCTGAAAGATCCAAGTTACCAGTGCGAGGTCGTGGTTTTGTTTGGCGAGGGCTTCGAAGAAATCGCGAGTCGCAACCTTCTTTGGAGAAACCTTGATGTGAACCTTCTTCAGTGCCTCAATGAGCCACAATGCAACTTTCTGGTCGGTGTCTTGGTCCGAATGGAGGAGCGTGACTTCTACTTCCTTCGGCCACGCTACGGCGCGGTGACGTTCGGCTTGGGCCTTGGTGAGGTCAAACGGCGGGGCGGAAGTGAGAAGTGGGTAGCCCGGAATTCCTGGTGGAAGAAGTCCGAGTGGCGGCCTCTCGCCGTTTTTTAACAAGGCGCTAAGGTTGGCACGCTCAAGGCTGTAGGAAACAGCTTTGCGCATGCTCGCATCCTGGAGGGGACCGCTCTTGGTATTGAGAGAGAGAAATCGCGTGGACCAGAGCGGGCGAGTTTCGAGCTTGGATCCGGAAAGGCTCATAATTTCTTCAGTCGTTGGATTGGAAAGCACATCCAACTTGCCTTCTTTGAATCGTGCGACGCTTTCTTGGTGACTTCCAAAGAGGAGATCCACACGAAACACGGGGCGGTCGCCCATATAAAATGGATTACCCTCTAATACGATTCGCTTTCCGTAATCCCATTCCGCTAAGAAATAGGGTCCAAGGGTCGCTGTTTGTGCCATTTTCTCACCGCGATCATTCTTGGCATTCGAAATAAGATCCTTCCGAATGGGAAACGAAGGAGTCAATGTGAGGAGATCCAGAAATTCCTTTTTGGAAGATTTGAGTTGAATCTGAACGGTGTGAGAGCCGGTTGCTTTGACCTTGCTAATGATGGCAAAAGGACCTGCAGCTGGGAAATGCTTTTGGGAATCGAGAAGACGTTGAAAGGAGTCGACAAAATGCTTAGCTTCAAGAGGTACTCCGTCCGACCACCTTTCCATGGGAGCGATTCGAAATTCATAGTTCTTTCCGGTGGCGTCAACTTGGTAGGACAGGCAGAGATCGCATTCAGCCTGTCCTGTTGCAGAATACTTCATCAATCCTCGCATCAAAAAAGACACGATGAATCGGTCACTAGAAGAACGGTAGCGATGCCAGTCAAGCGTCGCCGGCTCCGTCTCTACTGAGACCTGAAGAAAAGGTGGCTCAGCATAAGCTGGGGATTGCGCAAAAAAGACAAAAGCCATAAGCCCTAGGAGAAACGATTTCATCTTACTAAGGACTTTTTCATGGCAGATCGAAAACTGAAAGCTCATATCTTTATATGTACCAATCAGAGAGAATCAGGCAATCCCCGGGGGTGCTGCTCTGCGCGAGGATCAGAGGCTTTGCTTGATGCAATAAAGGCCGAAGTAATAAAGCGAGGTTTACGTAAGGATGTTCGGGCTCAAAAGTCGGGCTGCTTAGACATCTGTGAGGATGGGGCTGCCGCAGTCATCTATCCACAGGGAATTTGGCTAGGAAAGCTTCGTCCCGAAGACGCAGCGTGTGTCCTAGACTTGGCTACGGGCAAAGAAAATCAAGTGCCCGATCGCCTTCGCGTTTCCGGAAAATAGCTTTTGAGAGTTTCCTGAGATAGAATCTGAACGCATGGATGGTAATACTAACGCGAAACGTCGAAGTTCGCTCCTGGTCGATCGCAAATTTCAGCTGAAGTTCACGTTCTTTGTGGTGTCTTGGATTTTGGCGCTAAGCCTTGCTTACCCTCTCATTATTTACGACCTTTTTGAATATTTTATGCGCTATGTCGCTGACAGTGCTGGTCAAGAAAGCAGCGTTGTCCTCGAGACATTTCGCTCAGAGTTCCTCTGGTTGCTTAGCGCAATCCACAGCGTGTTTATTCTTTTGACGCTTTTGATAAGTCTTTTTGTTTCGCACAAAATTGCTGGTCCTCTCTATAAATTAAAAAAATCTCTCGATGGTGCACGCAAGGGGCGGTTGGAGCGCATTACTTTTAGAAAACATGATAATTTTCAGGACTTGGCCACGTCTTACAATGAGGCTGTGGATTTGCTTTTTAGTCATTCCAAGCGGGATCCTGCAGGCTCAGTGCAGGCAGTCTCGGCGGCTATTGCAAGACTAGAAAAGGTTTTGCCCGGGACCTCTGCTACCGAAAAGGATGAGCTACAGCGTGCAATCACCGACCTTAAGCTTGCCAGGGAGAAAATCTAAATTTCTGCTCATGGCTACGGCCTTTCTTTGGCTTGCTTCAGCAACGGCTGGCACTACTGCGTTTAAAGAAAAGCTGCGCCTGGACGTATTTCTAAAAAAGAAGGCACCCGAAGTACGGACCGCTTTTTCTGTTTCCATTCAGGACGCACTCGATGCTGTTTATGCCAAGAAAAGTGAACCAGTCAAAATAATTGATAAGATCCGAGACCGAATTAAAAAACGAAAATACAGCGAGGCGCTGGTCTTCTGTGAAAAGCTTAAGCGCGATTTGCGCTATCGAGATTATGCACTTTATTTTGAGGCTGAAGTATATGGTTCGATGGGAAGTTACTCCCTTGCTCATAAGAATTGGGCCAAAGCCATCGAAGAACTCAATCACGCTAAGAGTTTTCTTTTTGAGATTGGAAAAGACAGACCTGAGTCACCTCTTTTAGAGGATCAAGCAGAACGTGCCTTCGATTGGGAAGTGGGCATTGCAGAGGCTTATTCTAGCCTGAGACAAAAAGAAAAAGCGCAATTCCAACTCGAGACGGCCTTTGAAAGACTCAGTAGTGGAAGACTTGTCTACAAGCTCAAAGAATCCACGCTTTCTTTCTATGTCGGATTGTGTAAGCAATCTCGATCGGCTCGATGCGAGGCATGGATGAAGAAAATCATGGCGCAATATCCGGAAAACTCAATGGAGAGAAAGGAAATTTTAGAGATTGATCCGACAGCCAGAAATTACAAAGCTTCGCTGCCTATTTATGAGAGAATTACAAAAAAATATTCGGTTGGCGATAGTGACAAGAAAGATTTGGACGAAATTTTCTCTCTCTACTTCTCGGAATCCTATTGGAAGGCAGCAGAAAGATTTGATGCGTTCTTGAAAACCTATCCAAAATCGAGTGAAATGGCCCGTGCACGCTATTGGTTTGGTAAAACCCTTCAAAAAATTGGGGATGCTAAGGCGGCAGAATTTTTCTTCAAGCTGACGTTAAAAGAATCCCCGCTTTCGTTTTATGGCCTAAGTTCCGCATTTCTATTGGGGAGAAATCCTCAAATGGTTATGTCTGCTAATCTTCCAATGGTTGAAACTTCGGACCCCAATTTAAGTCCGAGAGATCTCTTAAACTTAAGTCGTGCAGAAGAACTGATTGGACAAAAGCAGCTCGACTTGGCGAAGAAAGAGCTTGATCAACTGAAGGTGAAGTCTTTTTATTCTTCGGGCTTCTGTATGTACCTTGCTACGCTTCAAGATGTCGTAGGAAATCACCTTTTGACATACGATTTTCTGACCGAGCTTATTCTCAGAAATAGCCCCTTTGGATATTCAACTCATCAGGTGGGGATTACCTTTTCCACGCCCTATTTGGACGAGATTAAGTCAGCAGCGGCCAAGGCTGGAGTGGATTCCATTTTGCTCCTAAGCCTAGTGAAGCAAGAGAGTTCATTTGACCCAGAAATCCGATCAAGTTCGGGAGCCATGGGCCTCGCCCAACTCATGCCCTATACGGCACTCGATATTCGGGCCAATCTCTATTTGCGTCAGGCCTATGATCCTGAGCTCAATCTTGAATTGGGAGCGGAATATCTGGCCAAGCTTTTGAAACAATTCAATGGCAATGTCCCTTTTGCGCTAGCGGCATACAATGCGGGTCCCAATAAACTTAAGTCATGGCTAAAAAATATCAAGCTTGAAAAACTTACTTTAGATGAGTTTATTGAGAGAATTCCTTATTCCGAAACCAGAAATTATGTGCGTAGCATCGTAAAGAATTATTTTTGGTACCAGCTATCCCTCAATGGTCACGCGCTCAAGGATTTTGGCACGCTTTGGATTGCGCCAGAAGCTACTACACATTGAATCGAAAGTGCATGACGTCGCCGTCTTTGACGAGGTAGTCTTTTCCTTCGAGTCGAAGGAGTCCTGCGTTTTTGATTCCTTGTTCGGATTTGTGTTTAATCACGTCATCAAAATGAAAAACTTCCGCTTTAATGAAACCTCTTTCAAAATCAGAGTGAATGACGCCTGCAGCTTGTGGTGCAGTACAAACTTTGCCAATCGTCCAGGCCCGGACTTCTTTTTCGCCTGCCGTAAAATAGGTTTGTAATCCCAGAATTTCGTAACCAGCTCGAATGACTTTGTTGAGGCCAGGTTCTTCCATACCCATTTCCTGCAGAAATTGCTTGCGATCTTCGTTGGCCAGTTCTGATATTTCTGATTCGATCTTTCCGCAAATAGCTACGACTGGTGCTCGTTCCTTGGCAGCATGGGCAGCTAGCTTTTGGTAATTGGAATTTTTTTCGGGTGAAGCCATGTCTTCTTCATCAACGTTGGCAACGAAAAGAACCTTCTTAAGTGTAATGAGGTGGAAATCTCTGACAATGAGTTCTTCCTCAGCCGTCAGGCCAAGAGAGCGAACGCTGGATCCAGCTTCGAGTGCAGGCTTGATGCGGGACAATACGCCATAGAGCGCGGCCGCTTCTTTATTGCCTGTTTTGGCAGATTTTTCGACCTGGGAGTATTTTTTCGTCACCGTTTCGAGGTCTGCGAGGATGAGTTCAATATCGATGGTTTCGATATCGCGAAGGGGGTCGACCGATCCTTCTACGTGCACCACGTTGGGATCGCCAAAGCAACGAACCACATGGGCAATGGCCTGAGTCTCACGGATATGAGCAAGAAATTGATTGCCGAGACCTTCGCCTTTGGATGCACCTCGGACGAGTCCAGCAATGTCTACGAAGGTCATGCTGGTCGGCACAGTGATTTTGGGTTTGAAATACTCCGTAAGTTTGTCTAGTCGAGGATCTGGTACTCGTACAATGCCCGTATTGGGTTCAATTGTGCAGAAAGGAAAATTGGCTGCCTCTGCTTTAGCTGAAGTGAGAGCATTGAATATTGTCGATTTTCCGACGTTGGGTAGTCCAACGATGCCGCATTTAAATCCCATGAGTTCCGTCCTCTTCTGATGAGTTCTTTTTTTTCTGGTTGAATTGATTCATTGCTTGAGTGAGTGATCCCTGAAGCCAAAGTTCTGCTGCGGATTGTATATGAGGAAGGATCTCCTGAAAAAGGATGCCTTCATCCGTAGAAAATGGCGCCAAAACGTAATCTTCGGTGGGGAGTCTGCTTTGAACGGTGGAGGGCTTGCCAATGCCGATTCGAAAGCGAATATAGCCAGTACTTTCTTTTCCTAGGGATTCATCGAGCGAGAGTAATCCGTTGTGGCCGCCAGTTCCGCCACCTTTTTTGATACGAAAAACCATTGGATCAAGGTCCAATTCATCATGAATGACCAGGAGGTCTTGAGCTGAGAGTTTGTAAAATCGAAGGAGTGGCGCAGCGGCTTGGCCGGATAAGTTCATAAAGGTCTGAGGTTTGGCGATCAGTACGTCTTCTCCCAAAACCTTTGATCGATAGAGTTCCAATGGGAGCGAAGACTTCTCGCGATGAGCATTCCAGGCTGAAATGAGGAAATCAGCAGCCATAAATCCCGCGTTGTGGCGAGTCTTGAGGTAGCGATTGCCAGGATTGCCAAGTCCTACGATGAGTTTCATTAGATAAAGAGGCTGCTCAGGCTATCGTAATTGTGAATGCGGTGAATGGCTTCCGCTATGATGTCCGCAACGGAGAGCTGAATAATCTTTGGGCAATTGGAGGCGCCAGGGCTGAGTGGAAGGGTGTCGGTAATAATAACTTGTCGAATGGGAGACTGACTGATGCGCTCAATCGCTGGACCCGAAAAAATTCCGTGTGTTGCGACTGCGATGACATCCGTAGCCCCATTCTCCAGTACTGCATGGGCTGCTTCGGTCAATGTACCAGCAGTGTCGATCATGTCGTCCATGATGATGGCTACCTTGCCTTTAACGTCTCCAACGATATTCATCGCCTTGGCAACATTGGGCCCGGTTCGTCGCTTGTCGATCATTGCAACTGAGGCCTGGAGTCGCTTGCCGTAGGCCCGCGCACGTTCCACACCGCCCGCGTCTGGGCTAACAATAACCGTATTCTCACCTTGGCTCACCAGTTCCCGGCGCAAATAATTGAGAATGACTGGTAAGGCGAAGATATTATCTGACGGAATATTGAAAAATCCCTGAATCTGACCGGCATGGAGGTCCATGGCAACTACTCTCGTAGCTCCCGCCGCTGTGATGAGGTCTGCTACAAGTTTGGCACTAATGGGAGTTCGGGGTCCCACCTTTCGGTCTTGGCGTGCGTAACCAAAGTAAGGAATGATTGCGGAAATCTCCTTAGCGCTTGCTCGCTTGAGGGCATCAATAAGGACCAGCAATTCCATCAGGTTGTCATTGACTGGGGGACAGGTACTTTGAATGACGTAAGCATCCTTGCCGCGGACGTTTTCACCAATCTCTACAAAGACTTCGCCGTCTGAGAATCGTTTGACGTCTGCCTTTGCCAGCGTCTTGCCAAGCTTTTCGGAGATCTTCTCCGCTAAGGGATGGTTGGAATTACCCGATAAAATGATCCAGTCTCGTTGTCGCACGACCAAGGGAGTATCTCAGGGGTATTCAATTCTCAATGAGAAAACCCTTAAGAACAGGGGCTTGCCATCTCGCTAAAAAAATAAATCGATTTAATTAAGTATGCTCGAAAAAAACATAGATTGACGCGATGAATTAATATAATTAAAATTAGTTAATATTCCGAGTAATAGTTAGCTTTCGCAATGTCGCGACTGCAAATCTGGAGGTCTTAGGAATGTTTCGAAATCGAGTCAGTGTGGCTCTTGTCACGCTTGTAGTGTGCAGTGCATGGATAAGTGGTTGCGGAAAAAAAGGGTTCAGTATTGTTCGCAATGCCAATGTGGTGGCTTCAACCGTGAACAGCGAGGCACATGTTCGCCTTGATGCAGACTTGGACACCAAGAGCATTGTTCTTTTTGCGATTGAACTGCCAATCATGAATGCAAGCCATCCTGGCAAACAATACGGTACCGTTGCTCTGCGGCCCAATGCTGGCGGCGGCGGTCAGCTGTCGGTTGATGTCAATCTTACTCAAGCGATCAATGATCGAGTAGTAGGTGATGCGCGTTTGCCTAACGGCAATTTGATTCCAATTGGAACAGGAAGTGCGGAAGTATTCAGCTTTGACGTTGGTAGCTCAAAGTCAAAGGTCTATTTGGCGGTAGCACCTGGAGTGGCGGTCATTGGTTCTGCACTCGCAATCAAGGAATTAGAAGGCTTGGGACAAGCGATTGGTGGAGTTGATCTTTTTCCACAATTCACCATGGGCAAAGTTCGCGGCGTAGCCGGTGTTTTCACTGGAACGGGCGCAGGCCAAAGTGGATTAGGCGTATTTGCTGATTTTGGTGATGTTCTCAAGGGCAACACCACTCCGCAAGTTCTTGCATTTGCAAGAATGCCATCCGCAGAAGCTTCAGCGTTGACGCGTGTGACGGAAGTGCCGAACCAAGTTAAGGTTCGGGCAGTGAAGCCATCGAAAAGCAAAGAAGATAAGATCAATGCTTATCTCATGAAGCTCAATAGCAAGCGTGCGAAAGTACACTTTTCAAACTAAGGTTTGAACAGAAGTGGGCTGGGGGGCCGATTTCGGCTCTCCAGCTTCTTTTGACCAAGTCAAAATATTTTCTAGCGATTGTGTAGAGATGCGCTGCCTTGCTTGGTCTCGTTTGAGGCCAGTAACATCGTCAAAGAGCAGTGTTTCAAAAAGCCCAAAATGAATTCCTGATGGCTGAAAGCGATCAGGATCCGATCTCAGCACATGCCTCAGCAATGATCCGAGTGCTGAATTAGCTGGAGGCGGAACAACCGCATTCTGGGTTAGCCTATTCCAAATAAAATGAGACGCGAGCAGGCCCGTAGCGACAGATTCAAGGTATCCTTCCACTCCTGTAATCTGACCGGCAAAATAAATTTTTGGATTTCTCTTAAGTGAAAGATCAGGGCGAAGTGCCCGCGGACCGCACAGATAGGTGTTGCGATGAACCGATCCATATCGAAAAAATTCGGCCTTCTCGAGTCCAGGGATTTTTCTAAGGACCTTGAGTTGTTCGCCGTATTTTAATTTGGTTTGAAATCCCACCAAGTTGTAAGCGGATTTTGATAGATTCTCCGGCCTTAACTGAACAACTGCATGGGGAATTCTGCCGGTCTTGGGATCAATCAACCCCACGGGCTTCATGGGTCCAAAGCGAAGGCTTTCAGAGCCCGAAGCGGCTATGGCCTCGATCGGCTGGCAACCTTGGTAAAAGTTTTCTTTTTCAAAGTTCTTGGAAGGAACCTGCTCACCCATAAGGAGTGCTTCAAGGAAGGCTTGGTATTGAGTTTCTGTGAAGGGACAATTGAGGTAGGCCGTGACTTCGCCTTTGTCGTATCGATTGGCTCCGTATACGACATCGAAGTCGATCGTTGCGGCATCAACAATCGGGGCAATGGCATCGTAAAAATACAGCTGCTTGGATTCTGTCTGCTTCTGTATCCATTGCGTAAGGTTCTCACCGGTGAGTGGTCCGGTGGCAATGAGGTTGATCGCGTCGGGAAAAGGTTCTCGAACTTCTCCAATACTCAACTCAATGAGTGGGTTGGATCGAATCTTCGCATCCACGCTCGCTGAAAAGCGATCACGATCAACACTGAGTGCCTCTCCACCCGGCACTTCGTTTTGGTAGGCCAGGTCGAGAAGAAAAGAGCCCATGGCCTTGAGTTCTTGCTTCAGGATGCTTGGAGCCGAAGGTTCCGTGCGCGACTTAAAGGAGTTGCTGCAAACAAGCTCCGCACACCGTGAGGTTTGGTGAGCTTCGGTCATTTTTACCGGGCGCATTTCATGAAGCACCACGGGGACGCCACGTGCGGCAAGTTGAAGGGCCGCTTCGCTACCTGCGAGACCAGCGCCGATGATGTGAACAGGTTGCCTAGTTTCCATTTTTCGTATTAAGGAGCTAGCATTTATCACAGTGAGCTTGGAAGAACAAAAGGACCTATTTCTTCTTTTTATTGAAAAAAACCGTGGGGTTTCGGCCCACACATTGCGTGCCTATCGATCGGATCTGGCGGGGTGGACGGAGGCGCTAAGCAGACAAAGCCTCGGTTCCAGTGATCCCTGGGCCGGCTTAACCGAAAATTTTATCCGAAGTTACCTCCATGGACATCAGCCGCCGTGGTCACGGGCTTCGATGGTGCGAAAGATTTCTGCGCTTCGCTCCTTTCTACGATTTTTGAGAGGCAAAAAAGAGATTTCTCAGGTCCTTCTCGCGAGGGTGCCCAAAATTCAATCCGAGCGAGCCCTACCTCGCTACTTGAAGGTCCAACAGGCTCTTGATCTGATGCTCCTGCCTAATGTGGAGAAGGTACTGGGAAGGCGCGATCGCGCTCTTCTGGAGGTGCTCTATGGGGCGGGACTGAGGGTGTCCGAGCTGGTGGGTTTGGACTTGGGAGATTTAGACCTGGAGGGGGGTTGGCTCTTGGTTCGGTTGGGCAAGGGTGGCAAATCCAGAAGGGTACCGCTTGGCGCGCCCGCAGTTGGGGCCCTGAGGGGACACTTAGCAGCGCGTGTTGGCGCTTTATCAGGCGCGCCCGTCTTTACCAACTACCGTGGTGACCGCCTAAGCACGAGGAGTGTGGCTCGGATCTTTGGCCGCTATTGGATACAGCTTGATGACACAGCATTGAATTATAGTGAAAAAGGATTCTCGCCTCATGCTTTGCGCCACAGCTTTGCAACACATTTATTGAATCATGGCGCGGACTTACGGTCGATTCAGGAGCTTCTGGGACACGCTCAGTTGGCTACCACGGAGCGCTATACTCACTTGGACTATGAAGGCATTGCCAAGGAGTATGCGGAAGCTCATCCTTTGAGTTTGAAAAGAGGGCGATAGCCCAGTAGAACAGAGAATCAACTCATGGATAAGTTAGTTACCTTTCTATTGGGCCTCGAGGGTCCTGTTCCTTACCTCATTGTATTTGCCATCCTACTTGCGTGCGGGCTGGGTCTACCTATTCCTGAGGACGTGACGCTCTTTGCGGCGGGTCTTTCTGCCTACTACGGCAAGGCGAATCATCACCTCATGGTCTTGGTGTCGCTTTTTGGAGTTTTGATTGGCGATAGCTTTGTTTTTTGGCTGGGTGCGGCCTATGGAAAAAAAGTACTGAAGCGATGGCCATTTAAGAACCTTCTGACTCCTAGTCGCGAAAGAGTCATCAAAGAGCGGATTCGGACTCACGGAAATAAATTCATTTTCACTGCTCGCTTTATGCCCGGACTACGCGCGCCCATTTATTTTACCTCGGGTCTGATGCATATGCGCTTTCGTGTTTTTATTTTTTACGATGGAATTGCAGCCTTGATCAGTGTTCCATTGATTGTCTATGCGCTCTATTACTTCGGTGAGCACGTCGACAAAGTCATTCGAATCATTCGCAAAGCACAGTATGGTATCTGGATCACCATTTTACTAGTTGGAGTTTTCTTCGTGTCAAAGTGGCTTGCCAATCGTCGGAATATTGTAAAATGAGACGGACTTTTGGTCGTGCCGCGCTATTAGGAATCCTTTTTGGAAATTTTATTCCTTACCTAGCCTTTGGTGGCAGTAACCATTCGCCTAATTGGGCTCGAGAGGAAGCTGCTCAGCTCGAAGCTCAGAGAGAAGTCTGGTGCAAGAATTTAGAGAAAGCTGTTCAGGATTTTGGGTGGAAGGTTCCAGTTTGCGTTCGCAAGGACCTTTTTCGTGTCGGTGGCCAATCCATTCTAGGCAGGCCACTTGTCTATTTTGAGTTTGGCCCTGAGGATTCGGATAATACGACACTGGTTCTGACCATGGTGCATCCGGATGAAAATACGCCATTGTACCTGGGCCTCAAGCTCATTGAGTGGCTTCATCTTCATCCACAGGATTCACCGGGAGCGAGAGTCATCATTGCACCATTGGTAAATCCAGATGGCTTCTATCTTGATAAGAGAACGAGATATAATGCGAGAGGCGTGGATTTGAATCGCAATTTTCATACGCGAGACTGGAAGAAGAGTGCATTGGCTTTATGGAAGCAGCGATTTCGATCTGATCCGCGACGAAATCCAGGGGCATCGCCCAATTCAGAGCCGGAAACCATTTTTCAGAGAAATTTGATTTACCGTTTTCGCCCTAACAAGATCCTTTCCATTCACGCGCCTTTGAATTTTATGGATTATGATGGCCCCAATGTTTTGACGTTAAAGCGATTTCCAAACGATTATGTTCGGGAGTGTTTGCGACTTCGATCGAAGGTCCATGCCGTTTCTGGTGGCTACTTTGTAGGTTCTCTCGGCAATTACGCAGGACAGGAGCGGGGTATTCCTACGTTGACACTTGAGTTGCCTACTGCCAATCCCGATAAAGCCAACTCCTATTGGGAAGCCTTTAAAAAAGGGATGCATGCAGTGGTTGAATTTCGAGTTCCGGATTACAATCCAGCTATAGGAGCTGAGGCCGGAAATTTCGTATTTCGATGACGCATTTCATTAAAAAACCTACCTACTTACTTTTTGGGCTGTGTACGCTGCTGTGGCTACATGGGGCAATGCTTGGACCCTCCGATGATGAGGCCTATTACTGGGTGCTTTCTCGTGAGTGGCGCTGGGGATTTGCGTACCACCCGCCAATGATACTTTGGATTCAATACTTCATTCAAAAGGTTGGGGCCATCCTGGGGTGGTCTGCCACTTCTCCCGGATTGATGCGCCTCGGGGCAGCTATTTGCAGTTTTGGGATTTTGGTTTTTGCCCACCGCTGGCTCTGTCTGGTTTTGCGGGATGAAAGAGAAGCCTTCAGGGGATTGCTCGCAGGTGTATTTGCTTTCTCTGGATTTGTATTGGGGCTGTGGATGAGTGTTCCTGACCTTCCGATGTTTTTCGGAATGAGTTTATTGATCTACGCCGTTTGGGCAGAAATCGTGGGTGAGCCCACTAAGCAAAATGAAGTTCTCCTCGTTGCTGGCTATGCTTTGGTCCTATTGTCCAAATTTTCGGGAATCTTGCCAGCTGCCAGTGCCTTTGGTTCGTTGATCCTCTGGAGAAAAAATCTTATTCAGCATGGTCGGTGGAAGCGGCTTCTTTTTCTCTCTATTTTATCAATCGGCTTATCACTGCTGCCTACGCTCTATTGGAATTGGCAGGAAGATTGGCGCCCTATTGCTTACCAGCTTTCGGAGCGGCACTCGGGGGGGCACTTTCGTCTTCAACAGGGTCTCCGATTTTGGCTTCTGCAATTTTTAGTAGCTGGGCCCGTTCTCATGCTTTTTTCGGCTCGGTTACTTTGGGAGCGAATGAGAACAGGTCGAAAGTGGCCCCTTCCTAGAGAGCAGAGGTATTTACTGGTTTGGTTCTTCCCTGCATTTCTTGTTTTTGGGCTTCAACCTTTTTTTTCGGACTATAAAATTCATTGGAGTTTGACCTTTTGGTTTCCGCTAATGCTTTTCTTTTCAACTCACTGGTCAAGACTTTCACTCCATAGATTGTTTAAGGGATTTTGGAAAGTGAGTATTGCTCTAACCGCATTGGTTTTTCTAGGTTGTCACCTTCCCTTGGTTGGATGGACTGAGAAGTACGTCTTGAATCAAATACCTAATCCCCTCCATGATCCATCCAATGACCTGAGAGGGTGGGGCTTTCTTCCCTCATTTTTGAAGTCAAAAGGGCTTTCCTCGCAACTTCCTGTCATCGGATCTCGTTACCAAACTTTGTCACAAGCAGCTATGGCGCTTGGTCCTGAATTCGCTGCAACGCGCTTGCCAGTAGACGCTAGAGAAGCTTCGGATTGGAGAGACCTTGGTCTAAGTGAAGAGCGCCGTACAGATTGGCCAGCACTAATCGAACCAGTCATTTACGTTACGGACCAACGTTATGCCCAAGGGCCTGGCTTCAGAAATTCCTTTTGTGAAGATCAACTTGTGCCGATTCAAGAACGAATGGGTGTACCTGGCAAGGCAATCTCAGTTTGGCTTTGTAAGCCTCAGAATCCTCGGTAGCTGTTTATTCATTTTCGGCTACAGATACGAAGTCGTTTCGGATCCAGTATTTTTTATCCGGAAATTTCACGTTTGAAACCTCAAACCAGTCGCTCTTCCATTGATGTACCGTAAAGCGATCCGAACGTGTCGCCGTACCGGATATACCCGCCTGCACGTTTGGCTCAGTCCGCAGATTTACGCGGTCCGCAAGAGGCTTAATGACGATAGAGCGATAAATGACTTCCGGTTTGAAGACGGTCTCCGGTACTTGAGCCGATTCCTGTACGGGCTCTCGAACAGGGGCCATTGCTGCTTCTTTCAGTTCATCTTTGATCGGTGCTGCAATGCTAGGTTCTACTGGAATGGGATCGGCTTCTCGGCTTGCATGGTGTGCTTTATTCCAAAGAGACTGTCCCTCCATAAATAGGTAGGCGCCGGAAAAGAGCGCGAGGGCTCCAGCAAGACCAATGGCATAGGGAAGCATACGTTCGCTTATAGCTTTTTTTGGCCCCTCATTAGTCTGATTCACTTCTTGGTTCTGAAGAGACTTTGCCAGTTCTTGAAAATTTTCGGATCGAATGGCCGCATTCTTCAGTGTCAATTGCAAATGGTTAGTAGCCTCTCGGCTCATGAGAGGTACTTCGCTGGGATGGGAATTGAGAACGGTGGCTTGTTCGGGTGGTTGTGCAACTTTAAATGTTTTGACGTCAGACTTGCGCACGAGAGAATATCCGTTGCACTTGTAGCATCGAGCAAAAGACCAGCCCCCCTCTACTCGTTCGTCAGGAATACTTTGACTTACTTTACAATGCGGACAACTCCATCGCATCCGGCAGGACCTCTTCTCACTAGGATCAGTGAGAAGGGGGTGGAAGCGCAATGGCGGCAGACTTTGCCGATTCGGGTGGCGGATCAATAGCTAGGTCCAAGTCCATATTCCAAGGGATGGAGTTTTCTTGTGAATCTAGGATGCGCAGGACCACACGCCTATTTTTGGCAAGATTTTCTGGAATCCAGTTTCCGTTTGAATCTCGGCTTGGCTCACGAGGTCGGGTCGATCCGTACCCTACTGGCATGAAGTCAGCGGGTTGAAATCCTTGGGCCAAGAAAATGTCGACCACTCGAGAGGCTCGAGCGCCAGATAGTTCCCAATTTGATAGAAAGGTGCCGCTTAAGATGGGCTGAGCGTCTGTATGCCCTTCCACTACAATTTTGTATTTCATTTGATGGTCTTTGGCGTATCTCAAGACTGATCGAGCAAGTTCTGTGAGAACTTTCTGGCCATCTGATTTGACAGCCGCGCCTAGGCTGTCAAAGAAGAGCGTGGATTCAAAGCTTATAGAAACACCTGCCGGATTCGATCTTACTGTGACTTCCTTACCCAATTGGGCCGAAGCAATTGAATCTTGCACCACCTTAGAAAGTTGGGCGTTGGGCTTGTCATAGCCGCCTCCAAAGTGCTTTGAAACCTCTTCCCTGGCCTTCTCGAACTTTGGCGTCTGCAGGGTCGACATACTAAACATCATGATGAAAAAAGCACAGAGTAGCGTCATCATATCCGCGTAGGACACCAGCCAATTGGATTCATCTCCTTCTGATTGATAAGAATCATGAGGCTGGTCAGGCAGTTTCTCCGACGAATCCGATTCCGGATTCTTCTTTTTTAAGAATGAAAGTGCCATAGGTGTTCCTACGCAGCCCTTCTCAGTACGCGCTCTCCTGGTGCAAGGAAGGAATTGAGGCTCTCTCGCATAGACATCGGGTTCACTTGCGCCTTAAGTAAGACAGCTCCCTCTATGATCATCCGACGCAATTCCATTTCTTCCTTGGTTCTCACAGTGAGATTCTCTGCGATGGGCAGAAAAACGAGGTTGGCTAGTGCTATTCCATAGAGGGTACCGACGAGTCCTATAGACATGGCTGGTCCGATGAGCTTTTCTGCGCCAGGCTGACCAAGATTTTGTAGTAGCGCTATCATTCCTAGGGTTGTGGCGAGCAGTCCAAACGCTGGAGGAAATCGCCCTAGGATACGAAACATATTGGCTTCGTACATATAGCGATTTTCCATAGTTTTTACACGCTGCTCAAGGACTTGCCTCACTTCTTTTTGAGTCAGGACACCTGTTGCTGCAAGCTCAATCGCTTCCTTAAGGAAGCTGTGTTGTATTCCAGCAGTCAACTCAGCTACCGACCCTTGACCGAGGTTGAACTTTCGATTCGCCTCAAGTAGTTGGGTAATGATCGATTGGTAGTCGATTTTATTCCTTCCTAGAACCCGTTGAAAAAATACCCTTAGAAGAGATAGAACTTTTGAGAGTGGAAAACTAATACTTGCCGCTGCAAGTGTTCCACCTACGACAATCACCACACCATGAAAATTTAGAAAGAATGCAGCCTGCATTCCACTTTCATGAATCGCTGCAACGACAATTCCAATTCCTAGCAAAACACCGAAGAATGATGAAAGGTTCATTTAGGCGGCCTCCTCGGAATCTTTTTTTAGCGCCGATTTCCAGAGTTGATACTGACTGATCACATATCCATCGTTCAGTTCTCGGAGTCGATCGACCAGAGTCTTGATGCATTTTTCGTAAAATCGAGTACGTCGTTCAGTGGAGCTATTGAGAAAAGTAGAAAATGCTTCCTTGGATATGACAAACACAACGCAATCGGTTAGTGCTCTTACAGTCGCTGAGCGGCCATTCTCATCGACCAGAGACATTTCGCCAAAGAAGCTTCCCTCTTTGAGTTGGCCAATATCATAAGAGTTCTCGCTAAGCGGATTAGTCTTGAAGATGCCGACGGTGCCTTGGAGAATGAGATAGAGGCTCCAGGATAGCTCTCCCTCGATCACAATATTAGAATACGATTGGTGCGATTCAGATTGTCCCATGGCAAGGAGCTGTTGAAGTTCCGAATCAGTAAAAACCTTAAAGAGCTGAATATTTTTCAGGATCTCTAAGGTTGGTTTTCCTTCTGAAGTGCCTACCATCCTGCGGCCCTCCTAGCTCCGGCATGGTTGGCGGGACTTTCGGCAAACATGCGTTCGTTGGTTTCAATGAGATTGATGAGTCCGTCGTTTGCCATGAGGCGTACCCGATTGAGAATCTTACGTTCCACTACCTGGTAGGTGTCGCGGTTGAGCGGACTGACCATGGTCAACTCATCCTGAATTTCCTCGGCCAAATCTTTGGGTGACTTGTCAAATATGGTTTTGCGAATATGGTCTGGTGCGCCCTTGAGGAATGCAAGCAGCTCCTCGTGTTTGAGACTGAGCACGACTTCGAGCAACTGGGAGTCGCGGAGGTAGCGTAGCGTGTCGATGCTAACAAGTTTGCTCTTGAGTACGCGTGCACTCTCAGGATTGTTCTGTTCTAGGTCCATCACGACTTGTTGTTGCTGCCCAAAGGAAGACTTTTCTAATAGGCCCACCAGTACTTCGGAACCAGGAAGGGCCTCGGTATTGAGGCGAGGATTGTCTTGCCGCTTTCGACGTAGAGCATTAGAAACGTTATAAATATAATTTCGAGGAAGGTGATCAATTCGAGATAATTCTTTTAGAATCTTGGCGCGAGCGTCGTCGTCCCAGTGTGAGTAGATAATAGCTCGCTTTTGCGTATCACATTGAGTTAGTACGATTGCCTTTACTGTAAGGGATTCATTCTGAATCATTTCAAGAATTTGAAGGCCGTCCATCTCCACTAAGAAATCAAATGCGTTAGAAGAGCGATTGCCAATCACTTGAAGCTTAGATGCAATTGCACGATTGTGAAGCTTCTTGAGCAGCTCGAGTTTATCTTCGTCTTTCAATTCCAGCGTGTTCTTAGCGTAGTATTCGGTGAGTTCATTGACGTCATTCTGCAGGCTGGGATCCTTGAGGAGATCAAGTACGATGCTTTCGCCCAAGATTGATATATAGGCGGCTGTGATTTCGACTCCTTCTTCCGTGAGAACTCTAGTGAAGGCGTGCTTGGCAACCTTGGGATGTTCTGCAAAGATCCTAGTCAATTCATCTATGAGGTTGTCAATTTCGTAGCGACGCGCAATGGAATCATTGGATGACTTAGGCCCAGTCTTGGCTGGTAGCTGCTCTTTTGATCCTTTAGGCGACTTTTGGATCCACTGCAGAAGTGAATTTTCGCTCGATTTCTTGGATCGTGGTGCATAGGTGGCCAATGCTATAAAGATGAGAAGAGAAAGCACTGAACACGCAAAGATGACTCCCCATACAGAAAGCCGCTTCAATTCGGCCTGAACCGCGTCGCCACTTTCAACTCGCTCAATTCGCTCAGTACGTTGATAACTTTCGGATTTCTCGGCACTTTCGTTTTGAGTTTTATTGAATTGGGATTCTTGTGATGTCTTACTGTTGGATTGATTCGTCTGAGAGTTATTGCTCGAAGAAGAAAGCCTGCGATCCGTCTGCTGAGAATTCTTTGAGTCAGACTTCTGAGTCTTGCTCTCTTGCGAACTCAATCCTCTGTACTTGCCGCCCATGCGACCATATGCCAAATTCGAACCATCTTCCGAATAGGGTTCGGGATGGGGAAAAGAGCGGCTCTTTGCTTGAAGATTGACGCTTTTGTAGGAATTAGTTTTGAGTTGAGCCATTTCGAAGATGGCGGTTTGTTCATCCGGAGTAAGGGTCGTATCGAAGAGAATTTGGCCGGAAATTTTATTGATCTTGGCAGAGGTATCTCCGTCCGTAATGTATTCTCCGCTAGCGTTGTATTGGGCTTCTTCTAAATTGCGCTGTTGCAATGAAACATCTAGGTCTGCCAGAATACATTGTTTCGGACAGAATTCACGAAAAAGCTCTTCAATTTTCTGCCGAAAGTCCGTGGCCACTTTATTGCGCAGTTCCGCCATTTTTTGAACAGACGTCAAGGGTTGCGGGAATTTCTTGCGCCTTTCATTCAAGATAACAGGGTACGGAAGTATGCTCAGGTGTTCTTGTATGATACCAAAAAGATGCGAAAGGGTGACTTGACCTACAATTTCATCTACCAGAACATCTACAGTCACCAGGGCTGGCTTGTAATTGAGGGCTTCCTGTGGCGCGATTTCATCAAATCCGGGTGCGGTTTCTTCGGTGTCTTGAAGTTTAATTTCAGGCTTTGCGCTGAGTACCTGGCAGCTGTCCTTGCAGTACTTATCCATGAGAGGTTTTATGATTTTCAAAACCTCGTCATTGGTCTTGAGATTGAGTGCTTCAAGCGATGCTTCTGGTGTTGCGAATGAAGTGGAAGAAATTAGCATGGACGCCACAAGAAGCGAAACTAGATTTCTTATCTTCATGGTTTGCTCGCAATTCTACGAGTGAGAAATCTCTTGAGTCCTTCGTTATTGGGTTCAAGTTCTAAGGACTGATTCCAAGCTTGTCGGGCCAGTTCCTTTTGGCCCATTCGATCCAAAAGAGTGCCACGCATTTCGTGCAGTCTCGGATCCGTTGGATAGCGGCGCAGTATCTGGTCAATTTCAATAAGGCCAGCCTCGTACCGGCCCTGACGATACAGAATCTTCACTTGATCGATGGATCCCAAATAGCTTTGATCGTTGGTTGGAGAATCATTCTGAGAAGGAATAAGACCCAAATCTCGTTCCATTTCAGAACGTTTTTGGACTTGCTCGGGGCTTCCTTTTGGAAAAGTCCCGGCAATTTCTCGGTCGGATAGGCCGGAGCGGTAATGAGAATAGTTTTGGGCACTAGCCGTTTGGTTGGCCGGTGGTTGAAAAGATCCGGCAGTCATAGGTATGACAAAGTTTGTACGGTCGTGGCCTTCTTTTGGGAGTTCTACTTCGACGGTCTGAGCCCCTTTGCGGGAGCGCAAAATGACGCCCTGATTGGATTTATTGGATTCCTCATAAAAATTTCCAAAAGGATTGTCTATCGGTGCGCCAGCTTGTCCATCATCGGATGAACTTAGGATAGACGAGCATGCTGTGGCGCCAAGTGCGTAAAGTCCGAAGAGCTTGAGTGCGAGTATGATCTTCTTAGTACAGTGCACTGATCCCCACTCCGAATTCAAAGCCAGAAACGGACCCAGATGCTACCCCGTTTAGAAATTTTGAAGCCTGTGGACGGTACCCCAAAAGACCCTGCACTGCCCAATGCTTGCCTAGGCGCCACTCATATCCACCACGAACAACTGCTCCAAGGAAACCTGATCCGTAAGTGCCTCCTACTGCAGTGAAGACGCTGCCTCTCACCTGATTGTAAGATTCAACGTCACCGATCAAATTCCAGGAATGAACAAATAAGAGCGTAATATTGAAGCTGCGAAAAACAGAGTCAGAAGTGCTCGTGCTTCCGACAAGAGATCCGCTGTCCATGAGGTAGTTCAGTTCAAATCCCACTTCTTTTTTGCGGTTGTCATAGCGTTCCACCATTCGGAAAGCGAAGCCCAGTGTGCCCACGTAACCCGTCGTATCGTTCTCAAAGAGGTAGTAAAGCGTTGGGCGATACACTACGGTCGGCTGGTACTCAACGCTCTTTCTGGCTTCGTCGAGTTGGTTGTAGTCAACCCCTCTTCGAAATGCTGACGCTCGCGAGGTTTCAGAGTTGTAACTTCGTGACCAAATCACGGAATCACTGCCGTCCGTTTCAGAAATACTGAGCGATAAAATGAGGCCATTCGGTTGGTAGGCAAATGCGACGTCCATGAAGTGATCGATGCCCATTTGTTTGGCAATCCGATTGAGCTCTGCAGGATTGGATTGCGGAGATGAGATGGTAACTTGGTCTCCGTTGAGTACGGCATTTTGAGAACGACACTGAATGCAATTAATGATCTTGTTCTTGGTTGAACTCAAAACGCGTTCTTTGATCAAGAGGTCAATGTGGTCTTTGAATGAAGGTGGTACGTTTTCACTGGTGGCAATAGAGCGTATCGCGAGCCCCTTTAGGCCTTGGACTTGCCCATTGTTGAGGTCGTACTCAAAATCCCCAAGTACATCTTCCAGGACTTGATAGAAATTTCTGCTGTGAGTACTGGTTGCTGGAGCTTTCAGTTGCGATTTTGCTCCCTCGGATTTTGGAAGTTGTTGTTCTTCCGCTGGAGGATTAATTGCGGGGCTTGTGTCGTCGCCAGCGTAGGCAAAGAGGTGCAAAAGGAATACCGCCATCCCAAAAAAGAGAGAAATTTTCGCACCGCTTGCGACGTTCATTTTGAAAAACATCATCGAGGCACCTTCATTATCCTTTTGTCCTCATTAGACTTTTCGGCTTTTTGGCCGGGGGCTTGAGTCCCGCAACCTAGTTAAGCTCAATCTGCGTCAAGGTTTTGCCGATAAGTTGACTGAAATGGTACGAACAATGTATCTATCTGAAATTGCTAGATTGTTCCTGATGATGAGCATTGGATTTACCATAGCGTCTTGCTCGACTACGAAGGAAGTTCCGCCATTAGAGCCACTTCCGGTGGTCCCGGAAATTGCCGGAGTGCGTCATCCTTCTGGGTATGAGTGGGCTGATCTGGAAGCGGTATTCCTAGGCCCAGACGTCCCTAGTCCGGACGTCTGGAAGGGGTGTGAGAAAGTGCTCCAGACACTCAATGAGAAAACCGTCAGTCGGGACGAAAGAGATCGAGGTGCCCTGGAGTGGGTGGCTGATGAACCCGTCAAGGCGCACTGGTGCTTTTATGATGGCCTTAGGCAGTTGCACACCTCGCTAGAAAAAACGGAATCTATACTCGAAAAGCAGAAACAGGTTTTGTCGGCGTTTAGCACCTTGATTCCTACTGCTCGAGCATTTCAGAAGGAATTTCAAGACACTCGTTACCTTCGTTGGGCGATCCACGAGTATCGCAAATTGAGTGAACAAGTTTTCTACCAGTCACTAACGCTTTCGCCTGATATGACCGCGCTTCTAGTTGAGACGGGCCCAGATCCTTCTTCGATTTGGAGACGGCCAGCTGAACAGACCGGGTCAGTGCTTGAGAAGTACGGGCTTCGTGTTCCAGTAATGGCAGAGCCGACCCCTGTGGCTCCAGCTAGGGTTGCAGCGCCTAGTCCTACTTCCGGCTCGGCAATGGCCCAGGATCCGGTCGATGAATTCGATACCAACTGGGATGTCGAAGCAGGCTTAGAAATTGACCCCGAGTTCTCTGATCTCTAGTCCGATCCTAATACCATACTAAAATAGTCTAAAGTTTCTTAGTAACATACCGAAATAGTCAACAAGATGGTTTTTCTGGGTACAGCATATCCAGTAAATTATCGAAACAAATAGTAAATATACCAAAGTAATTTGGTATGTATACTTCTTTATAGGAGTGTGTATGGGAATGAGAATTGCGACAAATACGCAGTCAATTGCTGCGCAGCGTCATCTTGGTAACACCAACAATCAAGTTGGTCGTACTCAAGAGCGATTGGCATCAGGTGCTCGAATTACTCGAGCTGCTGACGATGCCGCTGGCTTGGCGATTTCTGAAACAATGCGAGCGCAAGTTCGTTCGATTCGTCAGGACGTTCGAAACGCCCAAGACGGCGTATCGATGGTTCAAGTAGCTGAAGGGGGCCTCAACGAAGTTGGAAATATTCTGATTCGTTTCAGAGAGCTTTCTATTCAGGCTGCTTCTGACACGATTGGCGACACCGAGCGAGGCTTTGTCGACAAGGAGGTTCAGCAGTTGAAGAATGAAGTGGATCGTATCTCTAAGACGACGGAATTCAACGGCCGTGCCTTGCTTTCGGGTGAAGGTGGTATTGTTGAAATCCAAGTGGGTACACATAACAACCCAGAGCATGACCGCTTCGTCTACAATACGACTGAGACACAGACCGGACTTGAGTCACTGGGACTCTCCGATGTCTCGGCACTAACGAAAGAGTCTGCTCAAAACAACCTAGACATGATCGACAAGTCGATCTCTAAACTTTCTGAAAACCGCGCTCACCTGGGTGCACTTCAGAATCGATTAGAGTCGAGCATCAACAACTTGAAGATCTATGACGAAAACTTGTCCGCTGCCCGAAGTCGCATCTATGATGCCGACATCGCGTCTGAAGTATCTGAGCTTACCAAGAATAACATTCTTGCTAACGCTGGTACGTCGGTCCTCGGTCAAGCGAACGCCAATAGTCAGTTAGCTCTCAAGCTAATCTAAGCCATCAGAGTACTGGGATCCTGGAGCGGAGCTTCCCCAAGGAACTTCGCTCCAGGAAACCTTTTTATTTCAGGACCTTGGGTCAATTGTTAAATAATACCATAATACTCAAGTATTCAGTAACGCAGCCGATCAGTGTATTGTCTCAAGAGGGATTGTCCTTCGGGAGATGAAAAAATCGTCTGCTCCTCGCGTTCGACCCCTTTTGTTGGAAGGGGTCGGAAAGTCGGCACCCACCAAGGCGCCATCCTGCGCAGCTCATTTGAACCCCAACACAGACGGATTACTTTAAACAGCTCGGGCGGCTCTGCGTGCAGCTTCGCCAGTTCCTGGTGAGCATGGACTCAAGGACTACCCGCGCTTAATTAAGGAGTAGCCATCATGGGCTTAAGAATAGCGACCAATACCGCTTCGCTGGCAACTCAAAGACAATTGGCGTCTACGGGTGAAAAGCAATCGAAGCAATATCAAAGAATTGCCTCAGGAAATCGAATCATCAATGCTGGTGACGATGCCGCAGGCTTGTCCATTAGTGAAAACATGCGTGCTCAGTTGCGATCCACTGCTCAAGCAGAAAGAAATGCGAATGACGGCATTTCTCTCGTGCAAGTAGCAGAAGGTGGAATGTTTGAAGCTAGCAACATCCTCGTTCGTATGCGCGAACTTGCGATTCAAGCTGCTTCGGACACCATTGGCGACACCGAGCGAGGTTTCATCGACAAAGAAGTTCAGTCTTTGAAGGATGAAGTAGATCGCATAGCAAAAGTTACAGAATTCAACGGTACTCCTCTGCTTAGCAGTGGCGGCAAGGACCTTGAGTTCCAAGTTGGTATCCGATCGGGTGAAGAGTCTCGCGTCGTATTCAAAGTCAGCGAGAACGATCTCAGCACGGATACATTGGGAATCAATGGTGCCTCTACCGAATCTAAGGATTCAGCTAGAGAGATGCTCGAATCAGTGGACAAGGCGTTCGACAGGCTCAATGCCGGTCGAGCTAACCTTGGAGCCATGCAGAATAAGCTGCAATCATCGGTCAATAACTTGAGAATTTCTCAAGAAATGCAGTCTCAAGCTCGCAGCCGAATTGCAGACACGGACATCGCTCTTGCAACCTCAGAACTCACTCGTGAGAACATTCTGAGCCACGCAGGAATCTCCGTTCTAGCTCAAGCAAATTCAGCGCCTAATAAAGCGTTGCAATTGCTCTAAATAAGTTGCGCTCAAATCTCATAGGCAATTGTGCCTGTGTGATGCCTTAAGCCCACCCCCTTCAAGGTTGCCGAGGCCTTGGAGGGGGAACTTATTTTACCTACTTTATTTTGATTAAATCGGTACTGCAGTCAGAGCTCTTCCCTGAGGAGTTCTGATTTTTCTTATTCTCTTGACCTGTTATCTTAGGAGTTTCCAAAAGGCACCATTCAGATTTTCCACTCTCTGTAGACTCAAAGTAACCTCTTCCCTTGGTGGAATAAGTTAGTTCTTCCTTCAATCTTTTTGCGTCTGCATTGAGGTCCAAATACCCCATGATTGCATTTGCACTCAATACAATAGCCCTCGCAGATTGATCACCGCTATATTCAAACACATTGGCCCTTGCTTCACTGTTCGTATCTACTTGAAGTCCATGCCACCGGAAGTGCTCATCCACAAGTGCCATACCTCCAGGGTAGTAGTACTCGTGCTCAATTCCAAGATCCGGAAAATCAAAACCGGTCAGCGTATCGGCATCCGATTGAAACAAGTAAGGAGTTTCTCCCAATTTTTCAATGAGGTCTCTAGCGAGAGACCTCTCTGCAGATTTGAGGGGAGCAAAGGCAATCGCATTCTCCTTGAGGTAAGATGCCTTCATTACTGCTGGGGTGGATTCCGTCCCACGAATCGTTCCATAACTAAATCGTGGCAATCGATTAGGTACCGACGTCTCAATAATTCCATACCTATCAACTACTCGCAGTTCCTCGCTGAGACTCCCGAGCTCCTTTGCGATTTTCTTCATTTTAGTGTCAATAGCTGTAAAAATTCTCCTGATCTGGCGGATCAAGGAAACGAGCTCTTTGGCTTTTGGAGAAATTGGCTGCCATTTCTCAGACATCAATTCTATATCGGGGTAGGTGTCGATTTGTAATATTGGGTACACATTCAACAAGTCATGAGCAATAGCCACTACCTCAATACCCTCCTGTGGCTTGAAGTGTTCGGTAAAGACGGGGACTTCTTTCTTTCTGGCCATCACGAGGATGGAGCTAAGAAGTTTCTGACTGATGACCTGTTTGTAAGACGCAAGGGGAATGCCCAAGAGGGCAGATTTTATTTTGGAAAATTTTGGGAGAATGGTCCTCAGAAGTTCATCTCGATCTTCGTCAGATTTGAGTTTGTTGGAAATAGCCGCAATTTGTTCCTGAACGTCCAATAAGGTATTGATGGGTTGGACCACGCCGCTATTTAGCCACTCAAAAACAAGAAAGTAGAAGGGATAAATCTTTTGATACTCTTCGGTGAGGTCCTGAGCCTTTTTTACTTGTTCCAAGGTAGTCTTCGCCTGAGCATCTTCTGGGTTCTTTTCAGCTGCTAACTTAATTTCTTGAATGAGTTCATTCCTGCGTTCGAGATAATTCGGTTGAACGAGTTCTTTGGCAAGTGCTTGGTAGGCATCGCGAAATTTCAAATTGCTTTGATAGGCAGCGAGCGCTTCCTGGTAGAGCTTTTTACCTTTAGGACTCGGGTCACTTGCAAGTTCATAGACTTTGGCTCGTAAGCTTGGAATCATGGCTTCTACGTTTCCTAGCGCGGCCGGAATTTTGGATTCCACCAGAATTTTAAATTGAAAGTAATTTTTTTGACGATCAAATTCCATAGGATGCCCTAGGGTCATCGAAAAATTTCCTTCCTCCATTTTGGAATCAAACTGCGGAGGGAGAAAGAACTCTGAGGAATTCAAGGGTCGATTGGATTCATTTGGAGTCAGGACGCTGTTGATGGACCCAAGGGTTGCCACCTCTTTGAGTGTGCCAAGGCTTTCTCCCATTCGAACGTTCGGTAGAAGGCCATTCTCCATTCCGTAGGCTCGAAAAATAGAGAAATCCATTCGAATAGCCGGCACGGTTCCTGGTGGTACTTTTTTGCTCAATGCTAATGCTCCGGGTGACGGTACTGCGACCAGTCGGATATCACGAAGCGTGTCGTACTTAACGATCGCAAAGTTGCGATTTCCCATGCTGTCTTTGTATCGTTTCAGCTGGCAGTGCTCAGTCTGTGCCGTGAATTCATCCCAATACTGAGTGGGATTCCATTTGGAAGGTTCGATTCCTTCGCAGTTCAGAATTAACTCAAAGGCCTTGTGAATTGCAGTTACTGCGCTGGGTTGGCCGAGCAGTGTCTTCTTTACCTGGTCCTTATACAGAGCTGCCTGATAGGCTCCTTCAGCTTCGAGATCAACATCAAATTGGCCACTTTTCAAAGCACCCGACA
This sequence comes from Bdellovibrionota bacterium, assembly GCA_963169695.1. GTDB lineage: Bacteria > Bdellovibrionota > UBA1018 > UBA1018 > CAUJDS01 > CAUJDS01. The sequence continues at coordinate 20,466 of CAUJDS010000076.1, read as the reverse complement.
TTTCTTTGAGTATTTTTACGTCTTCGGCCATCGCTGGATCCAATCCAGATTCTGGAAGGGCAGAGTATTCATCCGAGAGAAGGACGTCAATATAGTCCTCCATGCCGATGTGAGAAACCATCACACTGAGCGGGGATACCTTTTTCGGGGCATCCTTGGGCAGCAGAGGTCCAATGACAGGATTACTTTGAGCTGAGTCCAGTGGAAGTTGCGGCTCGTCGAATTGAAAAGCCTGCCAGTCCACATCGTCATCCCAAGGAGAGGTGGGATGTGGATTGGGAGGACCATACATGGGTCGAGAAATAAGGCTGCGAAAGATTTCGAAAGTTGATTCGATCTCGTTGGTCACATCGGATTCAGCGTGCACGCGAGTCACTACCATGCCAGGGCAAGGAACTTCTTCTGTGAGGTGCTTGGCAAAAAAACCTTCTTCTGAAATTTTAAAGTTCGCGTGCTTTTCTTGATACCCCTGCAGGCAAAGCTCAGCCATTGCAGAATGGGTGATGATCAATCCTTGGGAAGAAACAAAGCTACCGGTTGAGTATCCCGGTAGTGAAGGGATCTGAAATTTGACTATCGAGGAGCCGGCTTTGGCGAGTGCTTCTCGAGATATAGCAATGCCGTATTTGGATTGAATCTTATCCAGAGGAAGTGCTTCTTCCCAAAAAGAGTAGAATCCTTCGTCAAAAGGAACTGCGTGGGCTGACGTTGCATTGCCAGCGTTCAAAACCAAGCTGAGAAGGAGGGCGGTGAGACAGTTTTTTAAGTAGCGGCTCATTTGGACCTCGGCTTTGCTTAGCACAACTGTAAATAACGGTCAATTTTAGTATGGTATAAAACTCAATGGATTCGGGACTTCGAGGAAGCCAGAAAATTCTGGACTCACTGCGAGAATCTTGTTATAAGACTGTTTTTGTCGGGAATACTGGTGCTTGGATATAAGTTAAGGATTTTATTATGCTTTTAAAATTTAAACCTACCATCGCTCTTGGGGGCCTGCTCTTGGCGGCCGTGGCCTGCGATAAATTTAATTACGATACAAAACAAGAAGATTACGAAGTTAGTCAGTACCGGACGGTTCTAAAGAGTCTTGAGGATAAGGGCATTCGCTTCCTACCTGCAAAAGTCAAAGATGGCCCCGCGGTTTTGGACGAAGGTCATTTGGAAGAAAAGTGGAGTTCGGATTCGATTGCTCAGATTGAAGAAACCAGCCAGCAACTTGAGCGATTGGCTGATGAAGCCGATGACCTCGTTCAATCCAAAAAGGGCGGCTATTACGAATACCGATCACGCAAGGGTCGAGATAAAGGTAAACTTGTTACGCTTACGGATATGGCAGCACAGTCCATGAAGGCTAGGCAGTTGCTCGAGCAAATTCAAAAGACTCAGCAAATCGTTCGTAAAGATGAAGCCCTCAAGGATTGGAAAATCGTGGAGGACTCAGAGAAGAATCTCAATGCTCAGGGTATGTTGTTTAACAGGGTGATTAATACTTCCACCGAATTGAGATTCTCTATGGACCACAACGGTGGAATCTTCAACGCTCCAGCACCTTTTTCCCAGTATCAATTTTCTCTCTATCCAGCAGGTCCACAGATTGCTGAAATGCAGAAAGAAACGGACCAAAGTCTTTTGCTCCTTTTGAGAGTGCTGAAGCGTTATCAATCTCAGCAATCACAAGTTACGACTATGCCGTCATCTAAAGAGATCGCGTCTTTTGCAACCGCGCTTCTGTATGGCAACCCGCCCGCCGAATTCGAAAAGCCAATTCGAGAAGCTTTGGCCCATGTGCTCGGTCAGACCTTGGAGAATTCAGATCAAATATTGGAGGGTCTTCGAAACCACCCCGTACTTCGCATGCCAGGCCGGCCGACTGGTTGGCGCCCTAGCGAAGAAATTTTGGCACTCTATTGGGCAGCCCTTCAGTTTGAATCTAAGTATCGTCTGCAGGAAGGCAACGAGTTGGATTATCAATTTTTGGTGCTCGGCGGAGCTCGAAGAATACGCGCTAAGTTTTTTGCAATTGAGGCCAATCTCTCGGCTTCAGTCGCGGTTGCACCTGCGAACTAGTTGGATTCGACCTCAGTCAATTTCTTGACCAGCCAGATAGTTAATGAAGTTAGGTGTGATAAATCGCTTTGGCATTTAAGCGCAGTATTGCTCTCTCCGATAGGTTTGTAGGAGCCGAGTGATTCATGAAGATCCGGTCTGTGGCAAGTGAGCCCTACTTTCCAAAAGTTAATGAAAAGGCCGACGCTGGCGATGAGGGATTTTCTCGTCAAAGTCCTGATCATCATGAGAAGCGTGAGGACGAAAAAGAAGGTCGCAAGGAGCCCATTCAGGTTACAGACGAAGGTGTCCTTTCAGCAATGGAAGGGTTTCGCCGTGAGATTGAAGCAGACCGCAAAGGGCTCGTCGCTGAGTCCAAAGGATCCGGTCCGGGGCTGCGTGTCGTTCTGAAAGACGGCTCTGGTGCGGTTATAAGGCAATGGACGGGAGAAGAGTTCTTAGAACTTCGCAAAGCGGTGACAACCAAGAGCGGCACCGGAAAAATTCTTGATCAAAAACTTTAGAATCGATAAGACTCCTTCAATAAATGAAGTTGATCATTCTGTCCGACCTACATTTAAAGTCCAGGCGAGATCCTCTTCTGGAGCGGTTGGAATTGAACCTCCTTCCCTACCTTCAACCTGGTGATCGGTTGGTCTTGGCGGGAGACATCTTCGACCTTTATATAGGAAACCGCACTCCGTTTAGGGTGGAGCATCAAGGGTTTCTTCAGAACCTCCGTGCTTTGGTTCAAAAAGGAATTCAGATTGATTTTATTGAAGGCAATCATGACCTTTATATGAATCGCGTCTTTCCTCATGGATCAGGGGTTCGAGTACGTACGGAATCTGTCGAATTAGGAATGGGCGGCAAGAATTTCTACATAGCCCACGGAGATCTAGTAGATCGCACTGATTATGGTTATCTCGCATTGCGATGGATCCTTCGATCTTGGCCACTGCGCATTTTTTCAAGAGCTGCACCCAAATCGTGGATTCAATGGATTGGTGACCGCCTCAAAACTAAGAGTAGTGATTCTCGGCAAGGCCCGGTGCCAAAGGATGTTTCGAGGTTACGCCGAGTTTATAGAAACTTTGCCGTGGAAAAAATTACGCGTGGATTTGACTATGTGATTCTGGGCCATTGTCATGATCTTGACGAGATGAGTTTTGCAGTTGGCAGCCGGGAAGGTCATTACAAGAATATGGGGTATCCTCCTATTCATGGGTCCTACCTTCTTTGGAGCGAATCGACAGGAGTTCTTGCAAGAAAGTCCCTTCATTCCCCACTGCACTCGGAAATTTCTGCCGCTTGGATAAAGGAGCCCCCTCTCTCATAATGGAGTGAGGGATGGGTTTACGATTTGACCCCGTAGGTGGGGGGCAGTTTAAGCGTGTTGTGGATCAGCTTATTCAAGCAGAGCGTGAACCCATACGCCAACTTGAAGCTCGCAAAGCAGAGCAGAATGAAAAGCTCAAGACCTTTCAGGCTTTTAAGACCAAATTTACGGGCTTAGCTACTGCCCTGGATTCCATGTCTTCGTTAGAGCAGTTTCGCGAGCTTAAGGCCGACTTAGGTGATGCCAAGGACTTGTTAGATATTACAATCGACAAGAGCAAAGCCCAGCCTGGAAGCTATCAAATCCAAATCGATGAATTGGCCAATCGATCCTCTCTTATTTCTAATAGCTTTAGCAGTGCCGATGAAGCCACGTTGGGCGCAGGGTACCTAGTTTCATACAAGCCCGACGGAGAACGGTACGAAGTCTTTATCGACAGCGATCGATCTAGCCTGCACGGAGTGGCTGAGGAGATTAACAAGCAGAAGGACTCCCCCATCAGTGCTGAAGTGGTCTATGATGCCTACACTCCGGACGAACCTTGGCGCCTGATTGTGAAATCGAAGGCCGAAGGAGAACAAAATAATATCGATCTCCCAGAGTTCTATTTCTTAGATGGTGGGATTGACTTCTACGTCGATGATTCAAAAGACGCCCAAAATGCTTACCTAAAAGTTGATGGATTTGAGATTGATGCGCCGGGAAACGAAGTCAAAGACTTCTTCACCGGGGTTAATTTCAAAATAAAACAAGCACGGCCTGATAAGCCTTTCATGCTCAATATTTCAGTCGACTACGAAAAAGTATCTCAAAAATTTAAAGGCACCGTCGATAGTATCAATGAAGTTCTCAAATTCATCAAAGCTCAGAACAGCGTAGATGAATCCTCCAACACACGAGTTATGTTTACCGGAGATACGGGAATTCAAACAGTTGAATACCGTCTCCGAAATTTGATGCACGAGGCATTTCCGGTCTATTTTAATAACGGCGAAGACTACCGTCTGGTTCACCTCAATCAAGCCGGAATTGAGTTCAATCGTGAAGGATTGTTGAAGATTGATGAGAAGAAATTTCAAAAGGCTCTCGAGGATGACTTTTCAGGGCTATCCGAAGCCATCACGGGGGAAAATGGATTCGTCGCCCAGCTCAAGGCAGTCATTACTCCCTATACGCGGGGAGGAGACGGATTCCTAGCGATGCGTGAAAAAGGCCTGCGTAGCCGTATCGAATCGATAGATAAGAATATTGAAAACAAAGAACGTCTTATCGACATGAAGTCTAAGTCACTCCGAGATAAATTTTCAAGATTACAAGGAACCATTGGTTCCATGCAAAGCCAGCAAGCATCCTTAGCGGCCCTAGGCGGTGGTGGTGGTGGCGGAAGCATGGTCGAAAATCTATTGGCATCAGGTGGCTAAGAAGGGAAAAGCTAAATGAGTTTTGGAGCAAATCAGTACAAAAAAACTTCCATTACAACTGCCTCGCGTGAGCAGGTCCTTATCATGCTCTATGAAGCTGCCGTGAAACACACCAAGAAAGCCATTAGTGCGTTAGAAGAAAAAAACCTGAATGAAAAAGGAATTGCGATTGGAAAAGTCCACGACATTATAGTGGAACTGCACACTTCATTGAACTTCGAAGCAGGTGGAAAGGTCGCCGCAGACTTGGAGCAACTCTATAATTTTATCGTTCGCCATCTCATTGATGCCAATATCCAAAACTCAGACAAGAAGTTGAAAGAGGTTCAGAAAATCCTTGAGAACCTCCTTGAAGGTTGGCGCGGAGCTGTCGAGAAAATTGGACAAGAGAGGAAGAAATAGCGATGAATTTGGAAGAACTTCTTCAGTTTCAATTAAAATGTTTTGAAAAATTCTTAGACACGACTGAAAAATATCTCAAACAAGAAACCGCACTTCAAGATGAAGAAGCGATGGCACGCTTGATGAAACGTAGAGAGTGCACCCTTAAGACGCTTGATGCGTTGGATCAGCACATTAAAGGCCAGATAGCTCAGCGAGATATCCGCTTTTCTGAGCAATGGGTTTGGACCGCTTACCTTAAGAATCGGACGGATCTGCTCACAAAAATTCGTAAGAGCGACCAGCGACTATTTGACGTCTTAGGCACGGAGCTCAAGCAGATTCAAATCGATCTCAATCGGGATCACGAAACACGCGAGAAATTGGGAAGATTCAAGAGTCATGTAGACCACTCGGGTCACGAATTCGACCGGAGGTACTAATGTCAGAAAATTCAGAAATTCGCCGGATGATTGCAGACAGTTTAGAGAAAAAAGGAAGGTATCGCGCTGAAGTCATCGAAGTAGATGGCGCAGGTAGCCGGTCATCACGGATGAAAAATCTTGAGGAGCTGATGGAAGAGTTTGATTCTGATCAGACCGCGGGCGCGCAATGGTATTTTGTGTCGGTAGCTCCCAACGAGCCTATTACTCGTCCTTTTGGTGCAACGCCCCCCGCTCCACCAATCAAAGAGGAGCAAACCCCAGAGTTCCTAGTTAAGCAGGCAAGAATCTTAGAGGCGGCGGGTGATATAAGTCTCGCGAAGCGCATCTACGAATCCATTTATTCAAATGGCGAGCGATCAGCGGCGGTCTTTCGTGGTTTGGCCCACTGTTTCGAAAAAGAGGGTGATTGGGTGCGTGCGATTCGATTCTACGAAGAGGCAGTGGCCCATGAGACCAGCTTGCTCTCTTACGAGGAGCTGATGAGTGCGTTGATGAGTCAAAAGCGCTTTCAAGGTGCAGGTGAAGTAGCAATGCGGGCACTAGTCTTGCCGAATTTGCCGCCAGAATCCAAGGAACGCTTGAATCTGGTAGCAGGTGATTGCTGGCTCAGCACAGGGCAAGTCCAGCGAGCTATTGAACATTACCAGCAGGCTGGCTCACTGGAGTTAGGAAGCGTTGAACCTAAATTGCGCCTTGGATCAGCCTACTTGCGAAGTGGCGCAATAAGTCAAGCTATTGATGTCTTCACTGATGTGGAAAATAAAGATGCCAGAAACAGCAGAGCCATATTTGGGCTAGGCTGTGCCTATGTTGTTAAGAATGAAACCAAACTTGCCTACCAGTGCTTCCTCGACAGTCTCAGAATAGAATTGAGCAATCCGACAGCACTTTTTTATCTGATAAAAATGGCGTTTAAGCTGAAAAAATATTCAGAAACTGAAACGCTCTTGGTGAAGTACCTAGATCAATCCCCGGTTAGTGCATCCCTCCTCTATTGCTTGGCGGTTCTTCAGTACCATCTAGGAAAGTATCCAGAAGTAACCAAGTCTCTTGGTAGATTGCGCGCCGTAAAGCCAGACCATGAAGGTCTGAAGCGATTAGGGGACTTAATCAAAAAGGCACCGTTGAAATAGTTCAAAAAGATTCAAGGCTGTCAAGGAGGACAGATGGATGAAACGATGGTTCAAGATTTTTTGGTAGAGTTCGTGCGAGAGCTGGCCAAAGAAGAAGGTCATAGGGATTCAAGAGTTGTGGATCCTTCTGTTTATGGAGATACTATCTCTGGGGGATCGGCAGTTGGATGCATTAGCCAGGGATAACGGGAAATCCGACTGGAATTGCTTAGTGATACAGCTAGGCGTTTTAAGCGATGTTCTGCAATCATTGATGGCCTTAAAGGCCATTCATCAACTCTACCCGCAAGTTTCAATTGCCTTAGTCGTTCGGGACACGCATCGAAGCGTCGTAAGTGGATTGCCTTGGCTAGAGTCCGTCATTTTTTTGCCAGCACAGTCTATTGTAGAGCCGCTTCTTGGAAATGGACTTGAAGCTTCAGAATCCATCCGGCGCGCGGCGAAGTGGTTAGCCACTGTTGTCACTCGACGTTGGAGAATCGTTGCGAACTGGAGCTACTCGAGTTCCAGTAGCTACCTCGCAAGCCTTATTCCGGCGGAAATTCGCCTGGGTTATTTAAGAAAAAAAGATAAATCGCTCCACTGCTCCGATGATTGGAGTCTCTATATTCGCGGCGTGATTCAAGAGAACATTCGCCAAAATATCCATTTGACGGACATTTACACTACCCAACTTCTAACGGCATTGCAGATCCACTGCGGAGATCCGGCTGACGTAGGCAATGAGCCGGTGACTTCGAAGGGTTTTTTTACTGCAGAGCCAGGATCTCTTTCTGCCGTCACCCAACCCTTTGCCAAGGGACTATCTCGAAAGTGGGTAGGAATACAATTGGGAGCGGGATCGAAGGAGCGGCGCTGGACTTTGCAGGGCTGGCGATCCGTGGTTTCAATGATCCTTAAGCGCCATCCCGATTACCACATTGTGCTTTTTGGGCTAGAGAGTGACTTGCCAATGGCAAGAGAGATCACACGATCCATTCAGGAGTGGGGTCTTGAATCAGAACGTGTTCTTTCCTTGGTGGGAAAGACGGACTTTTCTCTGTGGATGGAATCTGTTGGGCAATGTCAGTGGCTGATTTCTCCCGAAACTGCGGCGATCCATCTTGCAAGCGTGCTTGGAACGCGTGTCATTGCGCTATCTATCGGACCCAGGTCTTTCGAAGAAGCAGGACCTTATGGCAATGGTCACTATGTCTTGCGAGCCCATAAGGGCTCCGAAATTACGCCCGAAGCTGTTTACGCGGTTTGGGCCTATGCCTCATCCGAGTGGATGCATCATCGACGCAATCCCGTTGAGACACATTTCAAGCAACTCGGATGGACTGCAGAATACCTCAAAACCGAGGTATACCGATCTCGAATTCGAGCCGTGCAGGAAGGTGGAGGAGTTGTCTACGAACGTCAACAAAGTGGCCTAGACGTTGAAAGTTGGACTGCCTTAATTATGGGCCAGATCGCTCGAGCATGGAATTGTGGGTGGACAGCGCCCGTCGGCCAAGAGATTGATCGTCAGTCCTTAAATCCCGATTTGGTACGAGAGCTAAGGAAGGTCAAGGAAGTCGTCGAGGTATTTATCAAGGTGACTTCTAAAGCAGAGCGGCTTTCGAAGGACATCGCCACCCTTTGTATTGGACTTAAATCCGAGCAAGTCATGGAATTGGCCGATCGTGATCGTATTTTGAAGGTTAGCAAAAAGCTCGCTCGGTTGGACCACTTGATTGAACGCCTTGGAAAGCTCCACCCTACACTGATGGGATTGTCGGCCATGGCCAAGATTTTTCTTCACCATCTTCCAGGAAATTCCCTCGCCGAAGTCAGCAGGAATAGCGCGCAGGCCTACGCACGCTTGGCCCAAGCGGCAGATCTCTTACAAAAGTGGGTAGTATTCACTATGAATTTGGCTCGGCCTCAGGCAATTCAGAGAAAAGAATCCGACTTAGGAACCTAATTTTGCTCTGCCATCTCGAATCCATTCCAAATAGGCTTTGATTTGCTTTTCGTATCCTTTTTCGGATGGGAGATAAAACCGCTTTTCCTGCAGAGAATCGGGTAAATGATGATGCGACACTCGACCATCTGGCTGCTCATGCGCATATTGATATCCTTTTCCGTATCCAAATCCTTTCATGAGAGAGGTGACTCCATTGCGTAGGTGAAAAGGTACTTCTAAGGTACCGGATTTTTGGACCTCAGCGATCGCGTCTTCTATCGCGCGATAGCTTCGATTCGATTTTGGTGCACAGGCTAAGTAAGTTACTACTTGAGCAAGTATGATGCGAGATTCTGGCATTCCAATTCTTTCAACGGCTTGTTGACCAGAAACGGCTACGCTCAAGGCTCTAGGGTCAGCATTGCCAACATCTTCTGACGAAAAAATGACCAATCTTCGAGCGATGTATTCAGGCGGCTCGCCGCCTTCCAGTAGTCGCGCTAAGTAATAAATGGCGCCATCTGGGTCACTGCCTCTCATGCTTTTGATGAGTGCAGAAGTCACATTGAAATGGTTCTCACCTGCTCGGTCATGCCGCAAATTTTGTTCAGTGCCAGACTTTTCTAACAAGGCGTCGATGTCTTCACGCGAGAGCGATTTTTTATCGGGGTGTTGAATCAAGCTGCGTTCGATTTGATCGAGGGTGGTTAGGGCACGCCTAGCATCACCATCTGCCAGCTCGGCAATACGCTGGAGGCCCGCCTCATCGATGGTCCAACGACCCTTCAAACCTTCTGAGGAGGCTAGGGCTCGCTTGAGGATTTCGATGAGATGCTCAAAATTCAATTCCTTTAGCCGCAACACCTTGGAGCGGGATAGCAATGCAGAATTGATTTCGAAGGACGGATTCTCAGTGGTGGCTCCAATCAAGATCAGGGTCCCCTCTTCGACATGGGGAAGAAGGGCATCCTGTTGGGACTGATTGAATCGGTGAATTTCATCGACAAAAAGCAGAGTGTTCCGGTTTTGAGTATCGCGCAGGAATCGGGCCTCTTGTACCACTTCTTTGATATCCTTGACGCCACCCATCACAGCACTAATGCTCTTAAATTTGGCTTTGGTGGTTCTTGCGATGATACGAGCCAGCGTGGTCTTGCCGCTTCCTGGGGGTCCCCAGAGGATCAGTGATGGAATGCGATCCTGAGCAATCCAATTCCTAAGGGGAGCGTTCTTGCCCAAAATATGTTCCTGACCGACAAACTCTTCCAAAACACTAGGCCGCATTCGGTGGGCAAGGGGAGTCCATGAGGAAGACTCCCCAGTCGCGATTTCATCGCGTTCCGAGCTCTTTTTCATTGGCTGATCAAACAGATCCGGTGACAAGGTCCGCCCTTTTCCTTTATGATTCTTTTCTATGAAAACCAAGGTTCAGGTATCCCGAATTGGCATTGTTGTAAAACAGCGCAATGAAGAAGCTGCTGATTTGGCAATGAAATTGTCCGAGCTCCTCGTCAAACGCGGTTGTCAGGTCGCTTTCTCCGAAGAAAGCCAGAGTGATCTGCTGCAAAAAATCAACGGCGCCGCTTTTGATAAGAAAGCTGCCCTCATTCAAAAGAGTGATCTGGTTCTTGTTTTGGGAGGGGATGGAACTTACATCAGTGTAGCCCGGCTCATGAAAGAAAAGTCCATTCCTGTTCTTGGTGTCAATATGGGCCAACTTGGATTTCTGACGGAGATCAAAAAGGAAGAGATCGAAGAAGTCCTTGTTTCTATCCTGGATCGAGGTGAGTGCCAGGTAAGCGAACGCTCCTTTCTCAGTGTGCGACTTGAGCGAAATGGAAAGGTTTTGGATCGTGGAATTATCGTGAATGACGCTGTCATTGCAAAGGGAGCCATTGCTCGAATCATTTCTCTCGATCTTTATGTCGATGGAACATGGGTCAATAAAGTTCGAGCGGATGGACTGATCGTTAGCACACCTACAGGTTCCACTGCGTATTCGTTGGCAGCGGGGGGGCCCATCATCGAGCCCACCTTAGGTGCAACAGTCATTGCTGCCATTTGTCCTCACAGTTTGGCATTTCGACCTTTGGTTCTTCCCATTGACGCCCAAATTACGCTTGAGTTGGGTGAATTGTCAGGGGCAGTGTATTTGACCTTGGATGGTCAGGATGTAGAGGAACTCGAAAAAGGCGACCGCGTGCATGTTCAACGCTATGACAAACATCGATTAAAGTTGGTCAGGTCTCCCGATCGTGACTATTTTTCTATTCTCAGAGAAAAGTTCAGTTACGGTGCTAGGAACTAGCGGAGTGACTTTGCATGCTAGTTGATTTGCATATTCAGCACTTTGCCTTGATTGATGAATCCAAAATCACGTTTACTAAGGGCCTCAATGTTCTCTCAGGTGAAACAGGTGCCGGTAAGTCGATCATCATCCAGGCCATTTCACTCCTTCTGGGTGGGAGAGCAAGTAGCGATTGGATTCAAACCGGATTTGAAGCTGCCATGGTGGAGGGAGTTTTTGATATCGAGGAATTGCCTTGGGTGAGCAAACGGCTCCTTGAAGCAGGAATCGAAGCCCCTGGCCATGAACTCCTCGTTCGACGTCAATTCAATAGACAAGGGAAGAACCGCATCTTCATCAATGGCAGTCTTTCGACGTTGGCCGTTTTGCAGAAAGTTGCAGAGGGCCTCGTCGATCTTTGTTCTCAGCACGAACATCAATCACTTCTACGGCCAGCCTATCAAACGCATCTCCTCGATCGATTTGCCGATCATACAGACTTGTTAGATCGATACACTGAGGCTTGGGATAAATTCGAAAGTGCTGAACAGGCCTACAATCATCTGCTCCATCAAAAAGGTTCCATCGATCGAGAAGAGTTCCTAAAATTTCAGCTAGCAGAGTTGGATCAAGCCAACTTACAGCCTAATGAAGAAGAGTCGCTCAGAGAAAGAAAAGGACTTTTGCAGTCTGCAGATCGGCGATCTGCTTCGATTCAAACGGTCTTAGGTAGTCTGAGTGGCGATGATCAGGAGCAAGGTGCTTTTCGTTGCATTCACCGAGCCCAAGAGTCCCTGCGCCAAGGATTGAGTTTGGACGATACGCTCTTGCCTTACTCTCAAGCGCTCGCTCAAATAGAAGTTCAGCTTAGTGAACTCATTCGTGATTTGGACCATTACCATCAAAGGATTGATTTTGATGAAGCGGACCTTCGAGGCGTGCAAGAGCGATTAGCTTTGATCGCGGCACTTAAGAGAAAGCATGGTGCCACGGTGTCAGAGATTCTCCTTAAGCGCTCACTCATTGAAACTGAAATGGAGCAAATGTCTCGTTGGGAAGAACGGTTAGAAGCTCAAAGGGTAGCTCGCGATCGAGCCAGAGCTGTCCTTGGTGAGATTGGGCAAGAACTGTCTGCTTCTCGAGCTAAGGCTGCGAAAAAGCTGTCAAAGCGAGTTACTGAGGAATTGGCAGAACTTAAGATGGAAGATGTGAGCTTTAAGGTGCATTCAGCAATTCTGTCAGAACATTCCGAATGGACCGCACGTGGTGGAGATGACGTCCATTTTTTGATTGCGACCAATGCGGGCCACGATTCAAAACCTCTTTCAAAAATTGCATCCGGTGGGGAATTGTCAAGAGTGCTTTTGGCCTTTCGCCAAGTCGTGGCGGATCGTGGCGGAATTGGTGTCTACCTCTTTGATGAGATAGACAGCGGCATGGGTGGAGAGACGGCTTTCTTAGTTGGAAAAAAATTGAGTCATGTTTCTAAGAGTGGTCAAGTTCTTTGCATCACCCACCTTCCTCAGGTTGCTGCTTATTCGGATCATCATCTTTTGGTGGAAAAGAAACGAACCGGTAAGGCGACCTTTACTCGGATTCGCTCCTTAGATCGATCTGGAAAAAACGAAGAACTGGCCCGGATGTTGGGGGGAGGAAACATCACCACCAATAACCTCAAAAATGCTCGCGAACTTATTGAAATGGCTAAGGGCGAATTGTGAAAAAATTAGATGCGCTACTAGATGAACTCTCTTGGTACCTCAAACCTCCTGGACAAGGAGTCTACGCTGTATCAACCGGGAAGAAAGAACTCGAAGCCTTTACGAAGAGCTACTTAAATCTTGCTGAGGTTCCTCAGGAGTGGCGCACCCACTTAGCGCAATTGAAGGGCATGCGTGATCAAGCCTTTGTAGCCATATTGGGTATTCCAAGTGATTGCGGTGCAGGAATTGTTCGGGGCGCAGCGCGGGGCCCTGAAGCCATTCGCAAACATTGGGGAAAGGCGCCAGCTTTTGAGTTGGGCGACGTATTTGTGGTGCCACACTTTATTCGAGATGAAATGTTGTCCAAATCCCAGATAAAAATGAGTCAGAAACAACTCTACGGAGCGGTTTCTTCAACGAAGCGTTCTAAGTTGCCTGTTTCGCCCATTTCAATTGGAAAAAAAGTTTATGAATTGTTCAAACAGATCTGTCCCAAAGCAAAGATCCTGATGCTTGGCGGAGATCACACGGTTACGACGGCTGCGATAGAGGGCTTGTTTGCAAAAAAAATGAAGGACACCGCGATCGTACATTTTGACGCGCATACGGATTTGAATCAGCAACGTTTGGGGGTAGAGACTTGTTTTGCTACCTGGGCATACGATGCCAATCGTAGGATTGGGTCCAAGGGGCGGTTGATTCAGATCGGGATTCGCGCTTCCGCTAGGGATCAGGCTTACTGGGAGAAGGAGCGTAAAGTTTCACAGATTTGGGCCGATGAGGCTTTACAGCTCGGACCCAAGGGTCTAGCCAAGAGAGTTTCAGATCTCCTCATTCGATCAAAAGTTACACGCTATTATCTTACGAACGATATCGATGGGACTGATGAGGCCTATGCCGCAGCCTGTGGCACGCCTGAGCCTCGCGGATTGACTCGCGATATGGTCCATGAAGTATTGAGGATGTTAAAAGCGGGACCCTGGCAGTGCATTGGGGCTGATATGGTTGAGCTCGCGCCCGGCCTGTCGTTGAGTCAAGAAAAGTCCAAGCTCAGCATTGAAACGGCAGCTTCTTACGCAATGTCGCAGTTAGAACTATTGAGATAGGTGAGGCTCTTGCGCCTCTAGGATTTGTTTGCCAACTACAGTAAGTACTCTCATATCGCGAGAGAGCTTTCCGTCGCGGTAGGATACTTTGCCGGTAACACCTTTAAAATCTTTGGTGCTTACGAGATTCTCTCGTACTTGGCTTCGGCTGATAGAGCCACGATTGCCACCCAAGGCACGGTCAAGTAGCGTTGCCGCATCAAAAGAAAGCGCTTCAATTGCCGTTGGTAGAACGCCAAAGGTCTTTTCGTGTCGAGTGATGAATTGCTTCACTTCATCTGAGTCACTATTGAGAAAAAATGTGTCCACAAAAATCGAACCGCCAGCGAAGCGATCCGCGCGCTTGATTAATTCTTCAGAATTCCATGTAGAAATTCCAAGGGGTTTGAAGGAGTCTACTTCAACATCCCTAAATGCTAGTGTTGGAAGTATCTGGCCAACAATTTTGGCTTCGTCTGGGATAAAAAGACCCTGAAAATCTACCACAGGAGGAAGTTTGAAGTATTTCTCAGTTCGACGGTTTCGGTCTTTGATATTGTTTTCACGCCGAAATTTTTCTAGTTCTCGTGTTTCTCTGATTCGATCATCTTTGTAGTAGAGTCCAAGTAGTCGATCAGCGACGCTGCGAAAGTCCGTTTCATTTTCCGAATAGGATTCGACGCCGGTGATTTTTCCGCCCAATTCTTCTACCGCATCCCAAAAGTGATTAAGGTACTCTTCTCCAAATTTTCCTTGAGGATAAAGTATCGCAAATCTGCGCATATCGGTCTTTTCAAAAGCATAGCGCGCTACGGCTCGGGCTTGATCCCTTGCCGTGACAGAAAACTGAAATACGTAGGTCCCTTCCGTGCCGGCCTGCTGTGAGAGAGAGAGCATGGGCAATCCCAATTCTTGCGCCTTTTTGGTAACTGCCTCGACTCCCTTACTAAGAAGCGGTCCAATGACGGCGCTTACGTTGTTGTTGTAATAAAGCTTATTGAGCGCCTGAAGGGTGCTTTCTTCCGTTTCTCCGCTGTCTTCAACGTACAGCGTGACTTTTGAGTCTGGTTCATCTTGATTGAATACCCGAAATCCTAACTGGATCCCTTGTAGCGCACGCTTCCCAAATTTCTCAAATCGACCAGACAATGGCAGCAAGACTCCTACGGATTGTCCATTGGCAATGGACTGTCCCTGAACATTCTTAAGCAGCTCACCTGCTTCAGCTGCGTATTTGCTTTGGGGAAAATCCCTTACTAGTCGTCCCAAGTAGGATTCCGCCATTCCGGGCTGTCGCAAGTCAGACGCGCGCTTACCGATTTCAAAGAGAATGACAGGATAGAGGGGGCTTCCTGCGTGGTCTTTGGCGAAGGCCTCTAAAACATTGGCTTGCGGTATTTCGGAAAAATTAGATTCGAGGAGGTGGGTGTAGAGATCGTCCATGTGTTCGTCCTGGCGAACCTTGATGGAAGTATCTTTAAAATGGTACGTGCCGACAAAAAGTTCCTGCGAAGAAGCAGCGGGATCGCTCAACTTCTTCAGAGTGAGTGCCTTAAGGTAAAAATATTTAATACGGGTGAGGGGGTCTAGTTCGCTTGGTTTAACCGTCTGCAAGGTGGTCTGCGCATTCTTGTACAAATCTGCTTCGTATTCTGCGGTAGCTAGGTTGTACCTGAGGAAGGTGTTGAAGGATGGATTCTTGCTCAGCTGTATCGCTAGCTGAAAGCGTTGAATGGCCTCCTTGGGGGACTTCTGAGCCAAAAGGAGAAGACCATAGAGGTTCTGTACCTGTGGCGTTACTTTCCACTGTTTGGATCGGGCTTCCACCTTGGTCATCTCGCCCAAGGCTTCTTCGTACTGCCTGGATTGGTAGAGGTCTTGGATTTTTCTAAAACTTGTCTTTTCTCGCCCCTTGAAAGGTACAGGAGGCTCATTGCTCCACTCCCTGTCAGGGACGGCGTTTTGCGGCTGAGGCACGCTAGACACTTGAGTCGTAGCGCAGGCGGTGAGTGTCAGTGCCCCAACAAGGAGGCAACGAACGTAGTTTTGGATCTTCATTTAGAAACTAGTCAGCCAAAGATGTTTTTAACTTTTTCAAAAAAACCGTAGTGGTTAGGTTGCGACTTTTCTCCCTCTAAGTCACTTAATTTTTTGAAAAGTTCACGCTGCTCGGCAGAAAGCTTTGCAGGGGTCTCTACTACAACCTTCACGAGTTGGTCACCTCGGCCATAAGAACCTAGACGCGGCAGACCCTTGCCACGAATCCTAAAGGTTTTATGGGTTTGGGTCCCAGCAGGAATTTTCATGGTCACTTTGCCTTCCAGCGTGGGGACTTCCAGTTCGGTACCTAGTGCGGCCTGTGTAAAGGTAATAGGAATCTCACAAAGAACGTCCTGCTCCTCACGGTCAAAGAAATCGTGTTTGAGAACATGCAGGACCACATAAAGGTCACCAGCAGGTCCGCCATTCTCGCCAGCTTCCCCTTCTCCATTGAGTTTGAGACGTTGCCCAGTGTCAATTCCACCTGGCACCTTCACTGCGATCTGAGATTTTTTTTGGGTCTTACCGGTTCCCCGACATGCTAGACAAGGAGTCTGAATGATTTGACCCCGTCCGTCACATCGAGGACATGGCCGACTGATCGCGAAAAACCCTTGCTGGTACTGGACCTCACCATGACCATGGCATTCGGGACAGGTTTGAGGAGAGCTTCCTGAGGCGCAACCCGTCGCGTCGCAATCCGTGCAAGGTACGCTTCTAGGTATGGTTATGACTTTCTCAGCGCCGAACGCGGCCTCTTCAAAGCTAAGATCCAAGTCTACTTTGAGGTCAGATCCCGGTCTTGCGTAAGTGCGACGTCCACTCCTTCGTCGTCCGCCACCTTGCGCGCCGCCAAAAATATCTCCAAAGATGTCGCCAAAAATGTCCTGAAACGACGAACCAAAACCTTCAAAGTCCGCTCCGCCTCGGAATCCGCCGGCCTGAGGATTAACCCCAGCGTGACCAAACTGATCATAGGCTTGCTTTTTCTTAGGATCCGAAAGGACCTCGTAGGCTTCAGAAAGTTCCTTAAATCGCTCTTCCTTTTCCTTATTACCTGGATTGCGATCTGGGTGGCACTCTAACGCCAACTTTCGATAAGCCTTCTTCAGTTCCTCTGGCGTAGAACTTCGCCCCACGCCAAGTGCTTCATAGTAGTCGCGCTTTTGTGCCATCGCTCGTTTTTAGACTTCCTTGTAGTCGGCGTCAATGACGTCGTCTTTGCCCTTTTTGGCATCCGAAGTAGAAGCGCCCTCTTCCTTTGCATCGCCAGCTTGCGGTCCTGCACCATTTGAAGCAGCGTTACCGGCGTTCTTATACATATCTTCCGCCATTTTATTGGAAGCTTGCGTAAGGTCTTCGGTAGCTTTTTTGAGCTCGGCAACATCTTCACTTGTTAGCTTCTTTCGAGCTTCCACAAGAGCTTCTTCGACCTTGGCTTTTTCTGCTGGGTCGACCTTCTCGCCATGATCCTTAACGGTCTTCTCAATCGTGTAGATCAAACCATCTAGGCCGTTACGAGCTTCGACGACAGCTTTCAGCTTCTCGTCTTCTGCTTTGTGCTCTTCTGCTTCACGCTTCATGCGATCCACTTCAGCATCGCTCAAACCACCTGAAGCAGTGATTCGAATGGAATGTTCTTTATTTGTTCCGAGGTCTTTGGCGCTGACGTTCACGATACCGTTGGCATCGATGTCAAAAGACACTTCAATCTGTGGCACTCCACGAGGAGCTGGAGGAATTCCAACAAGGTCAAAGCGTCCTAGCGATTTATTATCCTTAGCAAACTCGCGCTCGCCCTGAAGGACATGAATCGTCACAGCACTTTGACTATCGGCCGCAGTAGAGAAAATCTGAGACTTCTTGGTAGGAATCGTCGTGTTCTTTTCGATGAGACGCGTACAAACTCCTCCCAACGTTTCGAGACCGAGCGAAAGTGGTGTGACATCCAAGAGAAGGACGTCTTTCACTTCCCCTACGAGAACGCCACCCTGTACAGCTGCACCAATAGCAACCACTTCATCAGGATTCACGCCCTTATGGGGTTCTTTTCCGAAAATTTCTTTCACCTTCTGTTGAACGCGTGGCATTCGGGTCATCCCGCCTACCAGAACCACCTCGTCGATCTCTGATTTCGAAATTCCAGCATCTTTCAATGCGGTTTCGCAAGGACCAACCAGCTTATCGATTAAATCAGAAACGATGGCTTCTAACTTGGATCGGGTCAGCTTGAGATTCAAATGCTTAGGGCCAGAGCTGTCAGCCGTCACAAAGGGAAGATTGATTTCGGTCTCAGTGGCGCTGGAGAGTTCGTGCTTTGCCTTCTCTGCTGCTTCTTTTAAGCGCTGGAGGGCCATCTTATCGCCGCGTAGGTCGACGCCTTGTTCTTTTTTGAACTCATCGGCGATCCAGTTGATGATTTTTTGGTCGAAGTTTCCGCCGCCTAGAAAAGTATCTCCATTGGTAGCCTTCACTTCAAATACGCCGTCACCGAGTTCCAATACAGAAACGTCGAAGGTTCCGCCGCCCAAGTCAAACACAGCAATCTTAAGGTCTTTAGTCTTTTTGTCTAAACCATACGCGAGAGCAGCAGCGGTTGGTTCGTTGATGATTCGCTTAATTTCGAGACCCGCAATTTTTCCCGCATCCTTGGTGGCTTGTCGTTGAGCATCATTGAAATAGGCTGGAACGGTGACCACGGCTTCAGTGACTTTTTCGCCCAAGTAGTCTTCTGCCGTCTGCTTCATTTTCTGAAGGACGAAGGCAGAAATTTCTTGCGGAGCGTACTTCTTGTCGCCGCTAGAAACCCAAGTATCCCCGTTTTCGTGCTCGATAACCTTAAAAGGGGCAACTTTGATAAATTCAGAAACTTCTGGTGATTTAAATTTTCTTCCAATGAGACGCTTTACTTCAAAAAAAGTTCTTTCTGGATTGGTGACAGACTGGCGTTTTGCAGCTTGGCCTACCAATCGCTCGCCTGTTTTAGTGAAGGCTACGACGGATGGCGTGGTGTTGGCACCTTCGGCGTTTGGGATGACTTTAACTTCCCCGCCTTCCATGACCGCTACGCAGGAATTGGTGGTTCCCAAATCGATTCCGATGATTTTTCCCATAATTTACTACCTCGTTTCTATTAAAGTGGGTTGCATTACTTAAAAGTCAAACACCTGTTAAATTGATTCGTGATTCCGAGTGCTTACTACTACTCTCGCGGGCCGCAAAAGTCGCCCATGAAAGAGGTACCCTCGGCCCCGAACTTCCAAAATCTGCCCTTCCGGGCCTTCACTTGGCTGCTCGCCTACGGCTTCGTGTAAGGTGGGATCAAAGGCTTTGCCGTCAAGTTCAATTGGCTCAACGCCATAACGCTTGAGTGTTTCTTCCAACATCTTTAAAACCATTTTCACGCCTTCGCCAATCGCCTTATCCTGCGACTTAGCGGCATGGGCTAAGGCTAGGTCTAAATTATCCAGGACATTAAGCAGGTCATAGGCGACAGACTCCCAACCAAATTTTCGAAGGTCTTGTTTCTCTCGCTCGCTGCGTTTTTTGTAATTCTCAAAGTCCGCATAAAGATAAAGGTACTTCTGTTCCGCCTCTTTGAGCTTGGCCTCCCACTCGGTCACTTCGGCAGTTTGGGGTTCGTTAGGAGTTTCTCTTTCGCCTGCGGTCATCTCGCGTCCTTTGCTTTCAGAATTTTTGGTGTCTACCGTCATTTATGGTGCTCGTTTTGCCTTCGTCAATTTAAAAACTTTGAATAAACTTAACTAATTTAGTCCGTCTTGACAGAAGCATCGGTTTCCCGCTAAATCGAGGTTCATGGCTAAACCTAAGTATGAACTTCTGCGATCGGATTTTATTTCTCTTCAGGGTGGGGAGAGAATTTATCGAATTCGCCATTTGGTGACCGGGAAGTTGGGTGGCTACATCGAGTCTGAGTGGAACCTAAGCCATGATGGGAGATCCTGGGCGCATGTGGACACGCAGATTTGGGGACAGGCCCGAGTGAGTGGCGATGCACAGATTTTGGACCGCGCTAGGGTTTCGGGCAGCGCGCGAGTTAGTGGCGAGGCAAGAGTTTTTGAAGAAGCGTTTCTTTTTGACCGCGTCCGGATTGAGGGGGCGGCGCAAGTATCAGGGCAAGTCCGACTGGGTGGAGATGTTCACGTTTTAGACGATGGAAAAATTTCTGGAGTCGGAGAGTGCATCGATAAGAAGACCATTCGGGGCTCTGAGCACTGGATCCTTGCTCCCGATCAAATTGAAGACCGGCCTTTTGTACTCATGGGACTTACCCAAGTTATTGCGCTTCCGCAGAAGGCGAGAGGGTCAAGATCACTTGGTCCGACAGCGCAAATCCTCGGGCAGTGAGGCTGAGTCGACTTTGATCGAGGCGCCCGTTTTGAAGGAGACCTGCCTCCATCAAAGACTTTGCAAGGGACTTCTGATGAGCGGTTACAAGCCAGTCCTTCGGAATTCCATCGGACATTCTTAATGCCAGCATCCACTTCTCGAGTTCTTTTTGGGATGGGGTGAGCGTTTCGCTTTCTTCTTGAGGGAGTTGGGACTGATTCAAGAGGCGGTCGGTATAACGCGCAAGGGAGGAAACGTTTTTCCATCGACGCCCTTGTGCGGAATCAAACGAATGTGCAGAA
>CAUJDS010000075.1 GCA_963169695.1 Bdellovibrionota bacterium | reverse complement strand
GTAGAAATGTCTTCTCCGCCTCTGTGTACTCAAAAGAAGGCGTAAGCCAAGGAAGGTGAATATTGGCGTCGAGGTCATTGATCTCGCCCGCGAGACTAAGGTTTCGAATGTCCATCGAGCCTCCTCCTGGTGCTCCAACGGGTGGATCCAAGAAAGTCACTGAGAAGTCGCCACCTTCCACACCGCTATCCACGAGAGAAAGAGAAGTCCCGCCCAAGTGGCCCCCACTTCCATGAACCCATGCGAGGGTCTTGAGGAGTCGCTCTTCAATGAGTGTCGCTATTGATTGTGAGGCATGGGGATTGGCCGCAGCCAATTCACGAATAAGTTTCAGACTCGCCCTCGTAATCGCTTCATCTACCAAAGGCTGTGGGGCCTCGGTGTTGTTCCAGCCTTCTGGAACCACCATAGAATAACCAAAGGCTTCGTACAAAAGACTGAAGCGTTCTTGAAGAAGTTCCTTTATAGAATCCAGGGTTCGTGGCCCATCTGGAAATAGCAAATCCTTCACCGTTTGATCCAAGCGAAATGGGGACCGATGGATCGCTTGGAGCGTGACCAAGCGGGGACGCCTGCCTTGTAAGTACTGATCTTGATAGTCTTTAATGGGCAATAAAGTCAGTTGGCCATTTCTCCAGACAGGAAGCTCTGCGATATCCATCAATCGAACAGGAATGGGGACTACTCCCGCAAGTCCTGGATCATTGGCTGCAAGATAAGCGCGTAACCCAACCATGTTTTCAAATGTGCGCTGTCCTTCATTGAATTCCATGCCCCCCCAATAGCGATGCGACGTTACTCGGGTAGCTTTCTCACCTTCCTGTAACAAATAGACCGGCAGACGTTCGGATTCCACATTTGGCGTCACAACGGTATAAACTCCTGATCCGCCTGAATTCACCCGAAGGTTGGCCAACCCTCCACCCTTTACGCCGAGCCAATAGCTAGGTCCAGGCAACCGAATCATGGGATGCCGCCCTAGAGAATCATTGTGATAGAAAAGTCCATTTGCTTGTTTTTGTTCTCCCGGGCCTATCCATGTGAAGGAACCATTTAGTAGCGAATCAAATTCTCTTGGAACCTCCGCTCTTGCATAGGCATAGAGTGCCAAAAGTCCCTGCGACATGGCTGTATTTTCCAAGGGTGAGACTTCCCGGGCACGAACTTTTATCAAGGGTGACAAGTCTAAGCCTACTTTGGCATCTTCATTCAACGGAGGAGAGATGGATTCAAGGAAGCCATCGCGATAATATTCCCAATGAGCCTTTTCAACTGCAAGACTCGACATCGCTTGACGCTTCAGCGCAGCAGCAAACTGCACCTCAAGTAGCGATCGCTTGTTAGGATCAAGCACTCTCTGCCATCCGTCCGAAATCGGAATGAGAGCGGTTTCTTCAACCTGCTCAGCCCATTCAAAAGCATTCTTTAAATTCGATACGGCTTGATATCCCGTTTGCCCAGGTAATTGCTGGTAGAGCATTCGGAAGAGATTTTCAGAAAATTCACCTCCAACCCAACGCCTTGCTTGATAATCCTTGCCGGCAATGACGATGCGCTGAGGGGCAGTAACAAAAACACCCGGGGTCTGCGCAAATTCTTCAAACGCCATGAGAAGAAATTTTGCCCATTGGCGATAACGTTTCTTCTGATCTGGATTTTTAAGCTTTCCAAAAACTTCACTCTGAATCTCAGTAATGAAAAGATCGGTCCCTCTTAGGTAGTATCGAATATAGGCAAACGCCTGATGAAGGTGTCGAAACGGAAATTCGTACCCTTCTGGGAAATGCTGCCGAATCTCTGCGTCGCCCAAAAACATACCAAACAATTGCGCATCATCAGGGATACCCATTCTCGGTGCGCCCTTATTAAAAAACGAAATTGGAAACGACCGAAAAAAAGCAGGAAAAGTCTGCAATTGGGTGCGCTGACTGCTTGGATCGCCTAAAACTCCATCACCATCCAAATAAGCTGAGTACTGATATCGACGGCGCGCAAGTACCTCTTGCAGCGGTGATTCGTGCTCCTGACTTAAGGTCTCCGCACGCCCTGCCAAACGCGCATCGACGCGCGCTCCTGTCGCCATTGCTCCGTAGATACCGTCTAAAAAAGCCGGATCCCGCTTAGAGCGGAATACCGTACTCGCAATTCGACGAGCTTCTTCAAGGTTTCCATCCGGAGCTAAGTAGGGTTGAGCCAACCGATCCCACTGATCCAGCCAATCTTGGAAGACTTCCTGACAATGGGGATGACCGGAAGACCCCCATGAAAAGCCCACCATAAGAATCCAGCTAGGAATCACTTTGATGATAATTGAAAGCCAAGACCCTAGATTAAACATCACCCGAGCTATGACACAGTCCAGCCACCTTCTCAAGGTTTGGGCTTTGCCTACCAATGCGATTGCTTCACTTCAGCAGAGGATAACTAAATCCCGCAAAATGAATAAAATTCACCAAAAAGTGTACGCCAATAGACCCCCAGAGTCCGGACCACCTGTAGGCCAGGCCATAGAAAATACCGGCGACGCCCGCCAGCAAAGCATAGGCAAGACCTCCTCTAAAGTGCGCCAATCCAAAGAGGAGCGCACTCAACGCTAATCCAGTCCCGCGGCTCATCCGCAAGAACCGCTGTGACTGAAAGCCCTCCAAGAGGAATAAGCGGAAGAACGCCTCCTCCCCGAAACACACCAAAACTAAATTGATCGCGGCCCATTGCCACCAAAACGGGGGAAGCCCTGGATCCCATCTCACCAAATGTGCAGACAATGCTGCCGCCATCAAAAATCCAGCGCAACCCACTACAAGTCCCGGCAATCGCCATGAAGCGCTGGCAAAGGCGCCTCTGAATCCGAGGTATTTTTTGAAACCCAAGGCCTGCAAGACCAGACAACCCAGAAGCAATTTGTCTAACTTGATCACTAAGTCAAATACTCGGCAATCCGGAGATTTCTGTACTCCCAAGTAAAGTGGAAATATGGGGAGCATAGACACCCCTGCAACGAGAAGAAGCGCATAGGTCACTATTCCAAAATTCAAAACTTGCTTCGAGCCACTAGGCGACATCATTGAGGCTTGAGGAATACCACGGAACGACGGCGTGTAAAGCTCAACGCTGCTTGGACGGATACCGTCAGTTATTGCTCTGTTCGCTGGTTTGATTAGCGGCAAGAGTGGAGCTTGCGTACTTAAAAAGATCTTCCATGGGTTCGGGCGGTATAGGTTGGTCCTTTTCAAGTGCTGCTATGAGTGACTGATGAAACTGCAGGATGATCTCATTTAATCGCTCATTCGAAAATTCGCTCAATCCCGCTCCTCCCATTCTGGGAGGCATAACAAGACGCACTTTTAAGAAATTGTATGAGGTATTTCCTAGCGCTTCGAACTCACGTTTTGCAATTTTTAGAACATCCAAGTAGCTTTTGACAGAATGAAGTTTTTCCGCAAGTACCGGGCCCACTTTATCTACGCCTAGAAAGGTCTTAAGAGCAGTCAATCCAGCAATCCCGGCCATTCCACAGATTCTGCATTCTCACTATCTAAATACCTACTTTGTTCGAAAAGCCGGTGGGTTCTCTCTCAGTGTGCAATGGTTTCGATTTCAGTGAATTCTCCCGCACTATCTGGTCTCAACAGTAGTACATCATCCGCCCGTCTTTGATCTTCTCGGTACATTCGCAGATGGCTTTCGCCCTCGACCCCTTTTACAACGAAGGCACCCTTCACCAGATCACCGGTTTTCATCGCAGCTTCTATGCGTGCGCTTCCAAATACCTTTGCAAAGAGATTGATAAAGTAGGCGTGATTTCTGCCCTTGATGGACTGGGTGAACTTCTGGCTGCCTTTAAAATCATGGTACGCAATTCGGTAGGCCTTTATCGTCACGCCCGAAGCCGTGAATGCTACGGTGGCCACCTCCTCTTGGTAGGATGCCTCAGGCCTAGGAAGCGCGAATCTCAGGCAATCCCCTGGCGCATCAAAAACAAGACGGGTCGACTTGAGGGCATTTTTAATCTTCGTCATGAGCGGGATTGGAATCGAATCCCCCATGGAGAGCTTTTGCACTTCTTCACTGAGGGTCATTAGCCAATCGTCCTGAGATCCATCAAAGTATTCAACGCAACTTCTGGCCGATGGAGAAAAGGCTAAGCCCATTAAAAGCGAGAAAGTCGCCAATTTAAGATTCAACCTATTCACCTTCACTACTTGAATCCAATTCAGATTCCCGCACGGTAAGCTCATTTTCCACTCCTACGTTACTGCCCGGCCTGAAACTCACCTTCTTTGATATTCGACCAATTTCCTTGTAGCGGCCGACTAAATCTCTGTTGGATACCTGACCACGTGGCACTCACAAAGCTTGGCCAACCAAAATTCACTTCATTAATACCAACCGGGTAAAAAAACACACGCCCCGAGAGGGTCACAATCATAAGCGGTCCCTTATCTTCTTCGCGCTTAAAATCGGATGGATCTCGGAGGAAAAAATAGTAAGCAACACCATGCTCTCCTAGGTAATCCTGCTTAGCTTTCCTTATATCTCTCACGGTATAACGAAGCCTCTTGGCTCCCAGCGCCCTACGAATGAGCGATCCGATTCTAAATTTATTTGGCAAATAGCTAAGATAAAATAAACCCAACCCTTTCTCAGGACTATTTTCGCCCTCAAGGCTATGAGGACCTAACGTGAATTCGATATCCAGGCCGTTGATGTGCAATCCAAATTCAAGGTTTGAATCGCCAACTAGTTCTACTCTTGCAACGTCTCTAGACTCAGGCTCTTTCATGACTTCATCGCACGCGGACCAGGACCACTGCGGCAGGACAAAGACGATAGTATTGAATAGCAAAATGAAAAGAGACTTCTTTAAATAGCGGGGATTCATAGGTCGCTGAAATTATCTTTCATGAACGTCTTCTGTCAAGTTTACGCATGGATTGAAGTTATTGGCACCTTCACACTGCGCTACTCAGGGATTTCGTTGCGATGAAATCTCATGAATTCAATCTTAGAATACCTTCCTGAAGATCTAAGAAGAACCGCCTTCTCCTATTTTCTATATCTTTGGTCTTTGGAATCCACGGCTGGTATCGCCCTTCTTCGATCTTCTCTAGAATATCAATCTCCTCGGTTGCATACTGTGCCGGCGTATAGTGGAAAATGTAATATTCAAAAATGTCATTTTGGTAATCGATCGATCTATTTTCACGAATCCCAGATTTGAAGATGGTCGCCGTTAGGGTATCAACATCGCTCACTAGGATGCTTAGTCGACGGTCAATATCAGCCAGTGTCGCCTGGTCTTCGGTCTTCTTCCTCATTTCGAAAAGAAGGGTGGCAGCCTCCCGATACCAGTTCCAAGCACTTCGAGGTAGGCGCATAAATCCCCTCAAGTGCACGCCGATGTCGTGATCTTGACTATGGTCTATGGATACAAGGACTTCACCCAGCGCAATACTTTTTATGTAATAGGTAGCATCGGCAATACCAGAGGCTTCGACGATACGCATATGACCAAGCCCCAGCTTCTTCAAAATAGGATTCAAAAGGTGAGCCCGAGGAATCCAAAGACGTTTTCCAAATCGGCCTTTGAGATTCTCAATCTTGAAGCCCAAAGCTTTCATTTCGTTTGGAAATCTTTGAAACGCCCCAAGCAAGTGTGACCAATGTCCCCAATCTCCATCGTAAGGAACGAGGCCGCCCTTGGGATCCGACTTGGATATTTCCATGCTATCGTTTAATTCGACGGTAGTGAAATCACTACCCACCTTTCGATCCACTGAATAAAAAATTTTCTGACTGATGGCCGTCTCGAGGCTTGAGTCAGCGACTCGTCTCACAGCGGCAACATTGGTAGTTTCGATATTATAAGCGTCGCAATAGAAAACAGCGGGGCCATCTGGAAGGTCCACCTTCAGCCACGCAATATCCGATTGGTATTGATTATTGGGATTGGCAACCAAGTAGTGCGCGTGTGATTGGGTGAATATGTTTTCTGACAGATAACTTGCTTCAGAAGGAGTAAGTGGCCGAAGTAATTGATGAGATTCAACCTTTCGAGCGACCTTCTTGGGAGGATTGAGAAAAAGCGACCTCAGAGTCGAATCGAACTCCGATTGTTTTCCAGAGAATGATTTTCGGCAAGCCCCCAAGGAATTTTCAGAAACCAGAAGAGTTGCAATCAAAAGGACAAAGCCCCACTGCATAAAGAGGGTGTATAATAAGTCGTCCCTAAAATCTCGGCCCAATTGAAAAAATGAAATGAAGCAGAAACCTAACTCCGGAAACTTGGGACCCAAAAGAGTAATGCCCTTTTTCAATTGAATGACATATGAGGCCAGGAACACTTCCGCCCAGGAGAACAACAAGAAATCCCACGAATGACCGGTGCAACTGCAGCAATAGAGCCACGAGACAAAGGCCGTAGAGAATCTCTTTTAGGCAACTAGATCTAACGCGATCGGTCCCATAAAAATGTCCGCACCTAAATCCTACTTTCACTCATCCGTCGTTGATTCATTTTAGAATTGATATTTTGAGCAATCTTAGCTCTAGTTATACGGTCATTACATTGGGGGGTATAAAAATGAACGGTAAGTTGAAGTTTTGTCTTTTTTTTGGATTGCTCGGCCTATTTTCTGGGGAGGCGATTGCAGGCAATTTGATAACGGTTGGCCCGGGACAGCAGTTTGCTGACCTTCCTCCGGCAGTCGCAGTGGCGCAATCCGGCGACCTCATTCAGGTTGATCCCAGCGGGGCACCTTATTCCTCGATTGTGATTCAGGGCCAAGGGATTTCAATTCTCTCGAGTATTCCAGGACAAAGGTACAGCATTGCCGCAACTGCGCAGCAGCCAGCAATTGATGTCTCCTCCATTCAGCAAGGAGAATCTGTAACAATTTATGAAGTGGACATCCTCTACCCCGATAGCACCGCGCCCGCAATCCGAGTCCAAGCGAGCCCAGGGGGAGTGCGGTTTCGAGACGTGCAGATCCTTCCAACGAGCAACCTTACTACAGGTCCAAGCGCGATGATCGAGGTCGATCATTCTCAGAGTGTATGGCTTTCTCAAGTGGTAGCTCACGGCAACCGAATTGGAGTAAATGCTAGCGGGAATGGAGTTCATGGCCTTTTACTCCGAAACAGCGGCGCTTTGGTGCAGTCTTCGTCTTTCACGGCTTTCGATAGCATCAGCGGAAGTGGCGGAAATGGAATTGAACTCGATCAATCGCGCCTGTGGACAACAGCAATCGCTCTTGGTTCTACCCAAATTGCGGGTGGCAATGGAGCGACGGGTGGGCACGGAATATTTCTTACAAATGGAAACACGTCGCAAGCGCTGGGCTGTGAACGCGATCTTGTGACGCGAGTGATTTTGCAAGGAGGGACTGGAACCTCTTTTGCTCAGCACGGACATGAGTACTGGTTTCCAGGAGGCTCCGGAAGCAGTCCGGGCCTGCAGTGGAGCCCAGTATTGGCAAGGTGTGTCGGTGACGCAGGAATTGTATACTCATCAGTCCCCAATCAAGTCAGCATTGGGACAACAGCGACGTTCACGCTCGAAGCTGAGGAGCTAGCCACTTCGAGCGTTGGTCTCCATGGCGTCGCACTTGGAACGCCTTTCATCAATTGGCTTCAGACCTCACCCAATGGCTTTTTGTCCTGGGACTTTGGCTCAGTTCATGGCCAAGCTGGTGGAGGAACCTACCTCCCATCCGTAGGTGCATGGCCCGCCTATCGCCAGACGATTCCCAATAATCCGGGACTCATTGGATACCAATTGAGCGTTCAGGGATGGATCATTTCTCCTGTTGCTATCAGCTTGGGTGAGCCGAGGATGTTGGTGATTGTGCCTTAGGTGCCAGGCACCTTTTTTCGACTGGGTTCACTGGACCCACGTTGCGCTCCGGATTTTGTCCATCCGGCCAAAATGGTTGGCTCGACTGGGATTGAACCAGCGACCCCTACCATGTCAAGGTAGTGCTCTCCCGCTGAGCTACGAGCCAATATTATGATGAGAAGGGCTTTTTATAGTCTGAGAAGGGGTAGAGATCAATCGAGAATCTTGGCTGGGACTACAGAGAATTCTAACTGAATGGCTTCTTCGAGTTCGGTGCGGAGAGTTAGAAATCGGCGCTCAGCCTCCATCTGCGTTGTCGCGCTATCCAGAACATACTGAATGGGCTCTGCGAGTCCACAGGGATTGAGGCCCAAAAAACTCTGCGGAGTCTGAAGGGCATTGAATGCGACCCCATGCAGGGTGATTCCACTTTGAATCTCGATTCCGACTGAAGCGATCTTGCCACGGCTTCCCCAGACGCCCAATTGAGACCCGCAGCCCAAATAGGCGCTCGAGTCATAGACTTTGGCGACCCTCAGGCACGCGCTCATTAGTCCGTCCACATAAGATCGCAGGCCCCTACGGTCGCCAGTCAACCGCTCAAGACGATCCACCAAAAAAACCACCCACTGGCCCGGCCCATGGTACGTCGCCCATCCGCCTCGAGCTGTTTCGAGTATGGCGATCCCTTCTCGTTGATAAAACTCCGGGGTCGCCTTGAGTCCCGCGCGCTCTGAGTTGCCGCGACGACCTAAGGTGATCACTGGAGCCAACTCCGAAAACAGCAGCGCGCCTTCTCTATCCGTGTGAAGTATCTCATCGGCGATGGATCGTTGGAGCCTATCTAAATCGCCATAGCTCCATGGCTTATCCAAACGATTTCGAAAGATAGAAATGCTCCATGCATTTGTCATAGGTCTTCGAGGATTTGCTCTACATGGCCTTTGACTTTGACCTTGGGATAAATCTTTTGAATTTTTCCGGCCTCATCGATCACGACGGTCGTGCGTTCGATCCCCATAAATTCTCGACCATAGAGGCTCTTCTTTTTCCACACGCCGTAGGCTTTGCAAGCCTCTGCATCTTCATCCGCTAAGAGCGAAAAGGTAAGGTCCATTTTTTCTTTAAACTTCTGGTGCCGCTCCATGGAATCACGACTCACACCAAGGATGGTGGCCTTCTTTTTCTGAAAAGATTTGAGGTTCTTCTGGAAATCGCAAGCCTCCTGAGTACATCCCGGCGTGAGGTCCTTGGGATAAAAATACAGAATGACCTTTTTTCCCTTGAAATCCTTGAGCTGAACCTTCTGCCCAGAATCATCGACCAATGAAAATGCTGGTGCTTTGGAGCCTTCTTTAAGTATTGCCATCTGGTGTTCTTACCCGAGGCAAGCGCATTTGAAAATGCCGGATTAATAGAGCTGGACGGTATCGCCTTGATTGACGTTGCCACCCGTATGCACCACGGCAACTGCGGCATCTTGTCCTACAAAATCCACCACTTCGAGGGTGCCCTTGAGCTGACCATCCGTGCGCCCTAAGAATGCTCCCGTATCTGGGTCATAGACATCTTCACCCGGAGTCGATACGCGAAGGATATCTCCACCCACGAGACCCGAGCCACGACCCGAATTGACATAAATTTTTCCGCCAACAATCTTAGCTACTTTGCCCTGCCAACTGAGCTTCTCAATGCCCTTCATGATATCGCCAACCAAAGGCCGCATGGCATCTCGAATCGCCAATCGAACCAATTCCCCTCGGTATTCAGCATTCTCGAGACTTTGATCTTCTGTCATTACAAGGTTATTGCTAGCAGCTTGTCCGGAGCGCCCAACTGCTAAAATCTCGCGGCCCGACTGAATATCAAACATCTTCATTTCGATATCGACCGCTGCCAGCGATTGCTTCTGCCTTAGCAAACCAACTTCATCGCCGCGCTGGCGGAATACGATTTTTGAAATCCTTCCGAGGACAACAACCGCGACGCCGAGCTTTCGACCCTCACGAATCAATTGAGCAACGCGAATCTGCTCGCCATCTACGAAGGCCTGACTGTCCAATTTGGATTGAAGCTCTGGAGGAAGAATCAAGCGACGCGTGTTGAATAACTCTCTTCGGAGTTCGTCTGCAGCAAACTCTCCCACGCCTTTAGAAACCACGGGCGTGTGATTGAGAAAATTAAAGACGACGACGCGCTTCTTGGGTTGTCCGAGCATTTCGACACGCTTGCTGGGTGCGGTGGGTTCTTTATCGGATCCGTAGTAATAACTCTTGGGGTAGTCTTCATAGACTTCCTGAGCGCGATCAAATTTTTGAGAACGGGCACAAGCCCCTAGACTCAAAGCAAATACAAGAGAAAGGCTCCAAACAATGCGCATCCTGCAACCCATAGATCAGTGAACCTCCAACGAAACTTTGCTATTGCTAAATCCCTTCAAAAGAAAAAAACCGGGATCGAGTGGAGTGGCAGTTAATTTCTGTGCAACCTCTTCGGGAGCTAAATGAGAGTAGAGCTGAAAAGCAAAGCCCCCTCGCGAAAATCGGTGCGGTATTAATCGCGAATTTTTACCTAAAACTTCAGCAACTTTTTCTTTGACTCGAGTGTATTGATCAAAATCGCGATGGCCGCTGATCTCCACGATGAGTGCGTGCTTTTCTTGCGGTTCGTGAAGAATCGCAGGAGAGCGCTGAGGCCCTGGCCCTTTGGCCGCCATTGCGCTTCCAATTGAAAGTGATAAACAAACCCATCCCCAAAAGCTGACTGCACGCATCTTACAAAAATTGTAACATGAAAATCCGCGCCTAAGGGCTAGCGAAATTCAACGAGGTCTCTGCCAAAAACTTGACGCAAAGAACTTGCAAGCTTGGGATTGCCATTGACGCTGAAGGTCTTGGGCAGCTTCAGTTCCGTCTGAAAGCCCTTCCCCTTAAATCGAAAGGTAATAGGACAGTTCCCTCGATTTTGAATCAACATCTTCTTGAGATCCCGGAGCTGTTCTACCGTAATCTCATTGGGCTGCAGATGTAGAATGACCTCTTTCGCGCGACCTTGATGCGCCTCCTTCGCCCACTCGATGCTCTTGGCGAGGATCTTGGTTTGTTCATCGCGCACTTCGATCTCTCCGCTAAGCACGACGGGCTCAGCGTCTGCCAGTGCTTGCTTGATGCGCTCTTGGTTTTCAGTGAAGCCGTCTGGGAAGAAGATGACCTCGACTTTGCCGCGGAGATCTTCCAACTGCACAAAGGCCATGCGAGTGCCTTTTTTGGTGACGACTTCCTTGGATTCCGTGATGAGGCCCAGAATTTGAAGTTCTTTTCTCTTGGGACGCATCATACGTCCGGTGCCAGGGTCAAATCCCGCCTGCTCCTTGGGTTTGCCAGCTTGGGATTCTCCGTAGGTCTTGAGCACCTCGGTGTTCCAGCCCAACCAGTCCTCTCCAATTTTCTGCCAATGGTCCATGGGATGACCCGATACAAAGAACCCTACGACTTGCTTTTCTTGTAGGAGCTTTTTGGAAAGTGGCCAGTCTTCTTGTTTAGAAAAAAGCATATCGATTGGAGTGACAAGCTTAATTTCATCCGAACCAAAAGAATCAAAAAGCGAGGATTGCCCCAACTCTCGCTCTTCTTGTTCATCCGCGCTGAATTCCACCAGCTTTTCTAAGGAAGCAAAAATGCTCGCTCGATTGACCTCAGCGATCGAATCAAATCCACCTGCCAAGGTCAAGGCTTCCAATACCTTTTTGTTAACCTTCCTTGTAGAAACTCGTCGACAAAAATCAACTACACTCAAATAGGGGTTTTCTGCACGATTCTCAAGAATGGAATCTACAGCGGCGCCTCCCACTCCTTTAATGGCCTCTAGTCCAAAGCGGATTGCCCTAACACGCTTGTCGCCTTCACCAATAACTTCTACGCCAAATTTTCTCTCGGACTTATTGACATCGGGGCTCAGAACCATGATGCCATGCGCTCTGGCATCACTGATGTATTTGGTGATTTTATCGGTATTGCTCATTTCTGTGGTCATGAGCGCCGCCATAAATTCTGCGGGATAGTAAGTTTTGAGAAAGGCGGTTTGATAGGTCAATACGGCATAAGCAGCTGAGTGCGATTTGTTGAATCCATACTCCGCAAACTTCGCCATCAAATCAAAAATGCCCTGCGCTTTGGCTTCTGGGAGGCCTTTCTTCACGGAGCCAGCGACGAAGAGCTCGCGGTTCTTCGCCATTTCATCGGCCTTCTTCTTACCCATGGCTCGCCTGAGCATGTCCGCTTGGCCGAGCGAATATCCTGCAAGTTCTCTGGCAATTTGCATGACTTGCTCTTGGTACAGGATCACTCCATAGGTGTCCTTGAGGATGGAAGCGAGGCTCTCGACATCATAAGTGATTGGCATCCTGCCGTGCTTGCGATCAATAAAGTCATCGACCATTCCCGAGCCGAGTGGACCTGGTCGATACAATGCATTGATCGCTGTAAGATCCTCAATGGAATTGGGTTGCAGACGAGAACAAAGGTCCTTCATTCCAGAACTTTCAACCTGGAAGACACCGTCCGTATCACCCGACCCCACGAGTTTAAATACCTCAACATCCGTATAAGAAATTGCTTCAATCGAAAACGCTTTGTCAGTACTACCTTCTTCTGCTCCTTTGCGAATCAATCGCACAGCATTGTCGATGACGGTCAATGTCTTTAGTCCAAGGAAGTCAAATTTGACGAGGCCGATCTTCTCCGAAAAATCTTTGTCCAATTGAGTAACTGCTGCGCCATCCGGGCCCTTATAAAGAGGACAATACTGAACAATCGGGTCAGCCGTAATAATAACGCCTGCAGCATGTACCCCCGCATTGCGGTAGAGCCCCTCAAGCTTATTTGCGTAGTCCATGATTTTGGCGACGCGTGCATCGCTTTCTACCAATTCTCGAAGCTGAGGCTCTCGATCCAATGCGGACTGAATGGTGATGTTCAACTCTTCAGGAAAAAGTTTGGTAATGCGATCGGATTCCGCAAAGGTCAAACCAAGTACCCGGCCAACATCTTTCAATACAGCGCGGGCCTGAAGTTTTCCGAAGGTAATGATTTGCGATACATTATCGACGCCATATTTCTGCGTCACATAGTCAATCACCTCACCTCGACGGTCCTGACAGAAGTCCACGTCAAAGTCGGGCATAGACACACGTTCAGGATTGATAAATCGCTCAAAGAGAAGATTGAACTCAATAGGGTCAAGGTCCGTGATACGTAATACATACGCCACCAACGAACCCGCTCCCGATCCTCGACCGGGCCCAACAGGAATTTCTTTGGACTTGGCCCAATTGATAAAGTCTGCCACTACCAAAAAATATCCGGCAAATCCCGTGCGCAAGATCATTTCTAGCTCTTCGTGAAGGCGCTGGTCATAGAGCTTGCGTTTTTCTGGCCAATCCGAGGCTTCCACTTTCAGTCGAAAGCCTGGCTCCTGAAATCGTCGTTCCAGACCTTTTTGAGCCTCGGACCGAAAAAACGCTACCGCATCAAAAGCATCTTCCTTACCAACTCCTTCGGGGCGAAAATCCGGAAGCAAGTAAGTCATTTTCCCGGAAGCATCGTAGTAATTAAATTCGACATTGCAGCGGTTGGCGATTTCTACTGTGGCGTCACAGACGCCAGGAAACCCAGCCATCCGCTCACGCATCACTGTCGCAGACTTCAAGTAGGCTTCTGGCGGAACCAAACTCTGCGGACGGTCAAAATCCAAATTCCGACCAGCGCCGATGCACTGAAGGACTTCCTGTGCTTCTGCATCCTCCACCTCGAGGTAGTGACAATTGGCGCTTGCTGCGCAAAGAATGCCGCGAGTCTTCCCCCACTCGTACAGAACACGATTGACTTGATCTTGCTCAGGCAGACCATTGTCCTCAATCGAGAAAACAAGGTCTGATTGAAAATGCCTCGAAAGCCAATCCACACATTCTTCTGCTGATGCCTGATCATCATGAATAAGGTGATAGGCGACTTCACTACGAAGTCCCCCCGTCATAACAAGAAGGCCTTCCGAATGGGCGCGCAACAACTCTCGATCCACAATCGATCGCGGTCCAGATGCTTCACCCTTTCGCGCTTCGGGCGCTTCCAGGTAAGCCGCGGTAAGAAGCTTAGAAAGGTTGCGATAACCATTGAGGTCCTTGCACAGAACCGTCAATCGAAAATACCGCGGTGGAGTCAGGCCACCTTTGGCCAAACCGGTGGCTTGTTGA
This sequence comes from Bdellovibrionota bacterium, assembly GCA_963169695.1. GTDB lineage: Bacteria > Bdellovibrionota > UBA1018 > UBA1018 > CAUJDS01 > CAUJDS01. The sequence continues at coordinate 26,076 of CAUJDS010000075.1, read as the reverse complement.
TAAAGTGTCTTTCGATCTTGAGAAGAAAAAAGCAAATCGCAACCAAGGATGGGCTTCACTCCCGCCGCTTTTGCCGCGAAATAAAAGTCTACGGCTCCAAAGAGATTGTGCGTATCGGTAATCGCAATGGCGGACATACCCAACGCCTTCACTTTTTCAAAAAGGGGCTTCATCCGAATGGCGCCTTCTAAAAGGCTGTACTGGGTATGAACCTGCAGGTGAACAAAAGATTCCGACATGCCTCTTTTCATCTACCACAGCAGGTTTTGTTTCGAAGAAAAGCTTGAAGGAACTTCAAGCTGTGTTAGCTTGTTTCTGGGGGAATTGAATGGGGGACTTCGTCAGTCGTCCAAGGCCTACGGGCAAGGGATTTTCTGCAGCGCTAGCGGGGATAGCCTTTTTTTTCGCCGTTATTCCTTTCTTTTTTACCAATAACGCCTATAGCCAAGACTCGACATGCCGATCCGTTTGGGGCTCGGACTACCACGCAGATGAATTGCTTACCCTGGAAGAGCGTTTTGATCGGCTAGAAGCTACCCTCGGAAAATCCAATGCCCTGAATTTGCTTCGCGAAGAGCTGATCATGATCGCCGAAAAAATAGTCCGCAGTACCGAAAAAGGCGGCAAAACCGGGAAGGGCTCAAAAGGAATGCAACGGGGTTATTTTGGGAGGTACTCCGAGCTTCTCATGATGGAGGGATGGGCGCGAAGGAAAGAGCAGTTCTACCTCTTGCCCAATTTCGGAAGAGACGTGCTTTCGACTCGAGATGGCGTGGCTGATTTTTTTCAAGAAGGCTTTTTTATTGAGCTGAAATCCACCACAATGCCACTTGAATATTGGAGTCCAGGTGGATTCTTTGGCACTGAAGCAACCGACCAAGGGACCCGAGTTTTTCTTCTTCCTCCTACCCAAAAATTATCCTCCAAGGAATGGGTCGACGCCTACTTGGTTGAAGCAGAATCCAAAATTTTCGATTTTTACAAAGCAGCATACGAATCGACGTCCCAGTCTCGCTATGAAGCCTATGGCTCCAAGAGTGATGCTCCTCTGGTTGGTGCCGTCAATCTCGATGCCCGTCACATTGACCTCAAATTGCGACCCTACTTACTGAAGCGCCTCAATCAGATTTTATTTAAAATGAGTAAGAACACTAAACATTTTCCAAATTTTTTAGTGCTGCGAGTCCTTGGGCTTCGCGATAACAACATCTTGGTTCACGGTGTTGGCAAACCCGCAAAGAAGGAAAAGCGTGTCGCCCGACTGAAACGACTGTTTTCAGGATTTTGAAGATCCTGACAATACTGCCACATGAGGTGTAAAGGGCTGAGCCAGGTAGATGGTCTGATACAACGGTGGCTTCCATTCAAAAATAGAAACACGCGTACCAACCTGAGGCACTGAAGCATCAGAGGGATAAGCCGCGGTGAAATGCCGTCCCTTATCATCCTCCAAATGCAAGAGTCGAAATCCAAACCACCAAAGATAAAAGTCAGGCTTATTGGAAGCGGAGGGCTCGACCACTTTTGCGATATCGACCGGCTTTTGAGCCTTGTCGATGACCTTCCTCGCCGTTGCATACACCTGGGCCAACCACCGCTTCAGAAACATCCACAAAAGTAGAAGCCCAAGGAATGGAAGAACGAGCACCAATCCTTCGTCAAAATTTCGGGTCTGCAATTCGGCACACTGCTTTTGCTGAAAGGGGTTAAGATTCTCACGCCCTTCGCAAATGATCGGAGGATAACTCAACCTACGAGCGTAGGAACCATAGACATCTAAGGCCCCTGACCAAAGCGACTGATCACGACTCTCCGAAAGAAATAATCCCAATCCCCCAAAAAACAGACATCCCAAAGCAAGAAGAACAGGCAAACACCGCAAAAAATAAGAGGCGCGTGGCTCCTCAAGTTCCAACAAACGCTTCATGGCAAAGCATATCCAAAGGTCAATTCAAGCGCTGGCCGAAGCCCACTGTAATTTGGAGTGTCAACAAGCTTTCCAGAATTCAAACGAGTCTGACTAGCAAGCGAAAAATAGCTAAGACCCGCGCCGATGGAAACGTTCCATCCGCTATCCCAAAACCAGTGATAAACTCCGTAGCACGCAATCGAAACACTCCAGGGATCTGTGGACGCACCCGACTGTTCAAGGTGATTGACCACCAAGGCGATGGCTGGATCCACTGAAAAACCCGTCTTGAGTTTCTTGCCATTGGGATACCAAGCGCCTTGAATACCCCAAAGGTAGCTACTCTGACTGACCTCTACTCCGCTGGGATCCCCCGTGGCTCGAAGGTAACTCAGAACGGGTCCTAGGGTGAGGTCACTCGATGCGCTCAAGTCCAAATAAAAAGAAAAAGATCCGAGATTGATGCTGAGGGGCGCGAGACGAAGGTTTTTGGAAAGGGGCGAATCGACTTCGTCCGAATAGCCCTCGCTGGGAGCCAGGCCTCCCTCCGCGGCGAAAGTTAAGCTTCCCAGTGCAGCCCATAGAATAAATCCCAATAGTCCCGACTTCAATCGCCAACCCACGTCTTCAGTGTCGATCAAAGGCGTCATTTTTTCAAGTGGCGGTATTTATTCCCACTCTATCGTAGCGGGAGGCTTGGAAGTAACGTCATAAACCACACGGCTAATCCCTGGAACTTGATTGCAAATGGCGCTCGATACTTCCGCAAGGAACTCAGGCGGAAAAGGATACCAATCAGCAGTCATACCATCACTTGACGTCACTGCGCGCAATGCAAGGACCTGATCGTAGCTTCTGCCATCCCCTTGGACCCCTACCGTCTGAATAGGGAGAAGCACCGCAAAAGCTTGCCAGATTTTATCGTAAAGCCCGGCTTCACGGAGAGAAGAAATAAAGACTTCGTCTGCTTTACGCAAGAGATCCAAATGCGGCTTTCGGATGGCGCCAAGTACCCGGACAGCAAGTCCAGGCCCAGGAAAAGGATGACGCTTTAAGAAGGCGTCGGGAGCACCCAATAGCTTTCCAAGTGCCCGCACTTCGTCCTTAAACAAATCCCGCAAAGGTTCTACTAAGGCTAGGCGCATTTTTTCTGGAAGGCCTCCGACGTTGTGATGGGACTTAATCGTAGAAGAAAACTTCTTTGCCCCTTGTGAAGGAGGAGGACTGGACTCAATCACATCTGGGTACAACGTGCCCTGCACCAAAAAAGTTGGGAGCGAACCCAATTTGGAAGCAAGCTTTTGTGAATGCTCTTCAAAGACCTCAATGAAAAGTCGCCCAATTATTTTTCGCTTTTTCTCTGGGTCCACCACTCCATCTAGCTCAGACAGAAATCGATCCGAGGCATCGATCACATCCACAGGAAGCTTCAGGTGTTTTTGAAAGAGTTCGACCACTCGCTCTCGTTCTTGCCAGCGCAACATGCCGTGATCCACAAAGACACAATGCAAACGATCCCCAACGGCACGATGAACCAAGAGTGCTGCGACTGCGGAGTCCACGCCACCCGACAGCGCACACAAGACCTGCGCGCTGGGTCCCACTTGCTTTTGAATCCGCTGCACTTGATCTTCTAGGACAGACTCCATCTTCCAATCGGCTTCCAGCATAGCGATATCCGCAAGAAACCCTCGAAGCACTTCGATTCCATGAAGCGAATGAACCACCTCGGGATGAAATTGCACTCCAAAGATCCTATCCTTGGAATTTTGAATCGCGGCGGGTGAGCCATTCTCACTCTCGGCTACGACCTCGAACCCCTTTGGAATCTGATCTACTTCATCGCCATGGCTCATCCATACGGTCGGATCCGAATTTCCGAGCACCTGGACCCATCGATCAAAGAGTGGAGAAGCTTTGCAATGAATGCGCGCACGCCCATACTCCCTTACCGAAGCAGAATGGACCTTGCCTCCCAGCTGATGCGCCATCAACTGCATCCCATAGCAAATACCAAGGACGGGCCATTGCTTTTGTTCACGGAGGTTCCAGAATCCTTGGCTCAGCGATGGAGCTTCTGGATCAAAAACGGAGAAAGGACCTCCCGATAGAACGATCGCTTTGGGATCAAATCCTTCAACTTCTTTCAAGGGAAGGTTTCCTGGAAATACCTCCGAATAGTAACCAAGCTCTCGAATCCGTCGAGCAATGAGCTGTGTGAACTGCGAGCCAAAATCCAAAATCAAAACTCGATTGCTCATGAAACTTCCTTTACAAAGACTTTAGTCGATAATTGGGAGCTTCTTTAGTGATAATCACGTCATGCGGATGACTCTCGGTCAATCCACTTCCCGTTACTCGCACAAAGCGCGCCTTTTCCTGGAGCTCTGGCACCGTTTGGGCTCCGCAGTACCCCATTCCCGATCGCAATCCACCCATGAGTTGGTGGATATTGAAGGACAGGTTACCCCGGTAAGGAATTCGACCTTCGATGCCTTCTGGAACTAATTTAGAAGCCTCTTCGACGTCACGTTGGAAGTAACGATCCTTGGATCCACGCAAGCCGGCCATTGCGCCTAGGCTGCCCATTCCGCGATAAACTTTATAGGAGCGCCCTTGAAACAACACCACTTCACCAGGTGCTTCGTCCGTTCCAGCAAAGAGCGATCCCAACATGACCGAACTTGCCCCAACCGCAAATGCTTTGGTCAAATCACCGCTGAAACGAATGCCGCCATCTGCAATAATGGGGATACCACTTTCTCGTCCAGCCCGTGCCGCTTCAGAAATGGCATAAAGTTGTGGCACTCCGACCCCTGCAACTATACGCGTGGTGCAAATGGAACCTGGTCCAATTCCAACCTTCACCGCATCGGCGCCCGCTTGAATAATGGCTTTGGCGCCGTCGTAGGTCCCAACATTGCCGCCAACCACATCCACACGATTTTCATGGCGCTTCTTAATCCAAGCAATCATTTCGAGTACACCAGACGAATGCCCGTGCGCACTGTCCACAAAAAGTAAATCAGCGCCCGCTTCTACCAACGCATCGGCACGGTCTTTCTGATCCGGACCCACTCCCACGGCTGCTCCCACCAACAATCGCCCGTAAGAATCTTTATTGGCGAGAGGGAAAGTCCTTTGCTTCTCAATGTCTTTGATCGTTATTAAGCCGACTAAAAACCCATTGGCATTGACCACAGGAAGCTTCTCGACACGCTTATCTTTAAGTATTGCCTTTGCTTGATCAAGCGTTGTGCCGCTAGGTGCTGTAATCAGCGGCTGAGGCGTCATTCGATCGCGCACTCGCTGCTGAAGGTTCTCTTCAAATCTCAAATCTCGATTGGTGAGAATCCCTAGCAACTTCAGACCCTGGGGCTGCTTTTCTGTAACAGGGACACCCGAAATTTTATAAGTGCGCATCAACTCTAGCGCTTCGCTGAGCTTGGCATCTGGACCAATCGTAATAGGGTCTAAGATCATTCCCCATTCGCTCTTCTTTACTTTTTCTACTTCAAAGACTTGATCCTCAATAGAAAGGCTTCGATGCACGACACCCAAGCCGCCTTCTTGAGCCATGACAATAGCTGTCTTACTCTCTGTGACTGTATCCATTGCTGCTGAAAGCAGCGGCACATGTAGCCGAAAACGCTTCGTCAACGGCATTTCTAAATTCACTTGCCCAGGAAGCACATCCGATGCTCCAGGAAGCAATAAAACATCATCAAATGTAAAACCTTCTCCTAAGATTTTCATCGGGGGCTCTCCTTTTGTTTTAGAATTTCAAGGTACTCTCTTGAATCATTGACGTAATTATTGGCACTCTTGCTGAGAAACGCTAATTCTTCCGCTGTCACTTCTCGAATACGCCTGGCAGGTGCACCCAATATGAGAGAGCGCGCCGGAAACTTCTTACCTTGTGTAATCAGAGCACCCGCGCCGATCATGCATTCATCTTCAATGACTGCACCGTCCATGATGATCGAACCCATTCCTACCAAGATGCGATTGCCCAATGTACAGCCATGCAGCAACACGCGATGCCCAACGGTCACTTCGTCCCCTACCTGCAAGGGAGCTGTCTTACGAGTGACATGAAGGGTGCTTTGGTCTTGAATATTGGTTCGGCTTCCAATCTTGATCCAATTGACGTCACCACGAATCACTGTCTGAAACCAAACACTAGATTCTGCTCCGATGCTCACTTCGCCGAGGATGTCTGCCGACGGTGCTACGAAGACCGTTGGATGTAAGGCGGGTGATTTGCCGTGATGAGGAAGGATCATAGCTCAGTTCTCCTCAACACTCCCATAAGACTCAAGGGCGTGGAATCCAAGATCGGCACTTCAACAAACTGTCCCGTCAAATCGCGAGGAATATCGCTCAGAAAATTTACGATTCGACCGCACTCGGTTCGACTATTCCAAACGCGCCCTTTTACATCCGGAAACTTGGCAGAGATGGTGTCGCCCTTGGCAAGCCCTTCCACGAGGACTTCCATTCGACGACCCACGCGTTTTTGATAGCAGTTGCGGCTGATCTCCATCTGGTGATCTAGCAAGGCGTTGAGCCTTCGATTCTTCTCCGCATCAGGCACATCATCCGGAAGTTTATCAGCTTTGGTCCCGGGTCTCGGCGAATAGGCAAAGGCATAGATTTGGTCGAACTGAAGCACATCCAATAAGCGAAGCGTTGCCTGAAAATCTTCTTCCGTCTCCGTCGGAAATCCTACGATCATATCGGTGGACATACCCACGTCGGGACAAAGTTCTTTGAGTCGCTTCATCTGAGCCACGTAGTGATCAATACGATGGTGTCGTCCCATTTTCTCAAGCACTCGATCCGAACCCGACTGAACCGGAAGGTGAAGCTGTCGAGCCAAACGCTGCACCCCACCCTGCTCGGGCGAAGCATAGCATTCTATAAGCTCATCGCTGAAGTCGAGCGGATGACTGCTCGTGAATCGAATGCGCTTGAGTTCGCTACAACGCGGATCCTGATCAATCGCTCGGAGCAGCTGCGGAAAATTTTCGTCGCCCTCGCGCGGACCGACTCTACCGATGGCGTTGGTGAGGTGTTGCGGCTCTCTTTGTGCAGCATTGGGACTGCCCTTGCCGAAAGAATTGACGTTCTGACCGAGTAGCGTCACCTCACGGACACCTTGAACAACCAACTGAGCAATGTCTGTCACGACTTCATCAATCGTCCGAGATTTTTCTCTCCCCCGCGTAAAGGGCACGATGCAGTAGGTGCAGAATTTATCGCAGCCCTTCATGATGTTAACAAAGGCCTGGGCCGTTCTTCGATGAATTTTGGTTTGCGTGGAATAAGTTCTACCCGGATCAAATTCGGTCTGAGTAAAATGGCGATGACCGCGTTCGGCTTGATGGATCATTTCTGGCAAGGCATCGATGGCATCTGGACCAAAGACAAAATCCAAGTACGGCGCTCGATGGAAGAGCTGGTCCTTTTCAAGCTGCCCCACACAACCGCCCAAAGCGAGGATGGGGTTGGGTCGGTCGGAGTTTCGTCGCTTGAGGAACTGAAAAGTGCCAAGCGCAGAAACCGCCTTATGGACTGGCTTTTCTCGAACGCTGCATCCGTTGATGACGATCACGTCTGCTTCTTCAGGGATATCCGAGCTTTCCATCCCTACTTCTGTAAGGATTGCTGCCATTCGCTCCGTATCGGCCGAGTTCATTTGGCAACCAAAGGTCTTGATATAAAAGGATTTTTTCTTATCGTTGGCTTCTGAAGCCGTCTGATTTACGTCCATAGCATCCATTGGTTGACCGTGGCTCCCTGTTATCACAGAAAAAGGGGATTGGGGTGGAATCTATCTCATAAAAGTTCGCGGCATAGGCGGCAAAGCAGAGTTGCGACTGGAGGCCAGCGCGGGATCACGGGAAGGGAGCACCTTGAGGGGGGAGGTGGCCTGGTAAGTGTCCTACTGGTCATGACCCATGCCAACATCAAAATCCTACGCACTTCCCTGATAGTGTTCCAAACGATGATGTGCGCTGCAAAGCAAGGTTAGATTCTCTAGCGCATTGGTCCCGCCTTTTGCCACCGGAAGTTTGTGATGAAAGTGGAGGAATCTTCCTTTCTCACATCGTAACTTGGTCTTTGGATCTTGATAGGTGCACTGATGCGCATTCTTGATGATCACCTCGTGCCTGATACCGGCTGGTATGGGGACTCGGTTTTTTGATGGAATCTTGGCAATAGGTTTATTTATAGGCCTGAAATCTAATTCATGACTTATGGCAGCCCCGTCAAATTCTCGTACTGTACGACGGGCCTGAATTGTCTTCACAGCCGCTTTGCTTTTTCGAACTTCATGACGCTTGGCTCTTTCTTTTGGGTCTTTGTGCTGAAGATAGAATTCTACGACTTGCTCTAATGTCTCTGCTAATCCCACCCATTTCTTCTGCGACTCCGACACTCGATCTTGGGCTCGGCGGATTTTCTCCATAACCTCTTTTGGCAAACACAAAGAAAGCTCAGCCTGCGTTGCATTGATCACCCGAGCGCGCTCTTCCACGCTTGGAACCTTGGGGCATTCTCGTGCTAGGGCTTCTTGGAGTTTCTCCCTCGGCATGGTCTGAGCAAGTTTAATGAACTTCTGAGAATTTTCTTTCGTTAAATGAGGTGCGATCTGTCGAGCTTTGCTGAGAGGAAGCACTCCCCTTTGCACCGCCTGCTTTAGTTCCGGTACGGCTTTGGACTTATGGACAATGGTGACCAAGTTCCAGCTGACGTCTCGAGAAAGTCCCAATGCTTTTTGAGAATATTCCGTTAGGGTTGCATAGCCTTGCTCAAGATAGACTCTCTTGGCCTCAATCTTCACCAGAATCTCTAAAAGCTCTTTCTCGCAAGCAAGGTATTGTTTTGAAAGTTCCAAGGCTTGGTCGTGGAGAGAGCAAATCAGGTTTGACATTTAAGAGTTCCTTTCAATGAGGACGAACCTACCACGGGTTTTACAGCGCAATTTTTTTTCGCTCTTTTGGCTTCTATTGCGCCTAACTCTGAAAAGAAAGAGGCCTCCCCATGAAACGAACATTCTCCGCTCTAAATGAAAGCGAGAGGGCTTAGCACGGTTATTAGAAAGATTGGACCATTACCAAAGAGTTAAAGAGGAAGCTGCTTTTCATTGCGCCAAGAAAAAAATCATAGGCATTTTATTTCGCACTCACAGCTAAGTCACAATCGGAACGAAAAATTTGCCCCTGTTGCTCCCATCTTTGTCGTAACAGAGCCACTGCAGGCCTCTCAAACATCAGGCCCTCGTCGTACAGTACGATGATTCCTTTCGTCCGCCACGAAGAAAAGAACTATTTTGATTAGCTCAAAGGCAGTTTTATAAACACATAATATTAATGTAGTTAAGTTCTTACCTTGTCACCCCACTCGCTGAATTCCCCTCCTGTCATCCCGTGCAAACCTCCAAGATTCAAACCCGTCTTGCTGGGGCTGGGCATCTCCCATTCAACAGCGTTATGGCTATTCGGCTGGAATGGTCGCGAGCAGAATATCGGGATCAAGGCCATCCTCGGGGCATGCAATAACCTGGTACTTGAGGGCTGTCCCTAGCTTCTTTTCGATACGAGAGAGGAGCTTGGGGGCATCGGCCTTCTTGCAATCATCCATGACCACGGCAATTCTATTTTCATCTGGTAGTGTGTAAACAGCATCTGTCGTTCGAAACAGGTAGCTCCTCACTTGAGCCCGAAAGGCTTCCACCGAGGCTTTCCCTGGAACCTCGACCAATGCTACAGCCACACTTCCCAATCCTGTTGAGGAACTCCAAACACGCGAGGCCAGTACCGCTCGAAGCCCTTCCCGGGATCGTAGCTCTGGGAGCACTAGTCGCAATTCTACCTTGAGCCCCTTGCGCGTTCCTTTGAGCTGGCCCTGATGGAGTCGCAGGATCTCATGGAGGAGCAGCATCTCACTTCCGAGGCCTTCTTCTGAACGCGTCAGAAACTCCCCTGCTTCCTTCATCACACCCGAGAAACTAGATCCCGCTAGGGCTCCAGACTGTGCAATCTGAGCCTGATCCCAAGCATCGTCCCATTCTTCGGATTTCGAAGCCTGAAGCTGGAAGGAGAACAGAATTTCTTGGGGCGTGGTCCTTACGCGAAGGGATTCTTCACGATCTCCCTTAAATAGAAAGATCCTCAAACACAATTCCACAGCTCGAGTCATCTTCTGTGGATCCGCTAAGACTGGTGCACTCTGATCCTTGGCGACCACATCTTCGCGTGACAAATTGAGCACCTCGCCAGCCAGCTCGGACTGTACTTGGACCAAGGCTTGATCTACCAACCGAGCAAGAGATACTTCTTTGATACGGATATGAAACGTCCCGCTTTCGATTGCAGCAAGATCTAAGAGTGAACTAAGCGCATGATGGAGGCGCTGGGCATTTCGACGAGCCATAGAAAGCAACTCTGCCCGAGACAAAGAATCGGTGCTGTCTTCCGAGTCCAAAAGAGTAAGCGCATTCAGAACCCCCATTAAAGGGGTGCGTAATTCGTGCGAAATCAGCGACAAAAGATTGGCTTGAAAATCTCGAAGCCGCTTGGCTTCATCGGATGGGATAGAACTGGGGGCCTGATGACCAATGGCCAACGAAGGCTCCGGTTTTTTAATTTTGGGACTTTTGGCCTTCATCCCTCAATTCTACTGAAAGCTCCCGATCTGCACAATGTCCTCGGGTTGAACCTTATCCGTTTTCATCTGATTCAGAGCATCCATGACATAACGGCCAAGGGAACCGAAGGCCTGAGAGATTTCATGATTCGGTTGGCCAAGAACCAAGGGATGTCCCTCGTCTCCACCAGCTCGTACCGCAGTAAGGAGTGGAACCTGAAGCAAGAGTGGAGCCCCGTAGGCCTCCGAAAGCCTTCGTCCACCGCCGGAACCAAAGATCTCGACGCGCTTTCCGGAGTCGTCCAAGAAGAAACTCATGTTTTCGACGATACCCATCACTGGCACTCGAACCTTGTGCCACATCTGAAAAGCCCGTCGCACATCCTGAAGAGAAATCTCCTGAGGAGTCGTCACCATGATAGTCGCTGTGACTGGAACCAACTGAGCCAACGACAACTGAATATCGCCCGTACCTGGAGGCATATCAATCACGAGAACATCCAGCTCGCCCCACTTCACGCGGTGGCAGAACTGAGTCAAAATATTATGCAACATGGGACCGCGCCAAATCATAGGCTGCTCGGGAGACGCCAAAAATCCCATCGACATCACTTGGATTCCATGGGCTTGAGCAGGAAGGAACCACTCACCGCCGTCCGAGTCCTTTTGCGCTTCCGGAAGGTTGGTCACACCCAACATAGTCGGAATATTGGGACCATAAATATCAGCATCCATGAGTCCAACACGATGACCTGCTTGAGCAAGTGCGCAAGCCAAGTTAACGGATACGGTGCTTTTGCCAACGCCGCCTTTGCCACTCGAAACTGCCAAGATGGTTCGAACGCCGGGAATGCTTTTTGCTGCCATGGTGAGACCTCCACTGAATCGATAGAAGCCCGGATCTTACTTCAGCAGGGAGGGGGAAGTCTAGCCTCGGTCTAGTTCTTCTTTTAAAATATCTCGAACCTCGTATTCGCATCCACCGCAGCCAGTGGAGCAGGACGTCTGTGCCTGCAACTCCTCAAAGGTTTTGGCTCCAGCCCGAATGGCTTCCAGAAGCGTTTTCAACCTGACCTGATGACAGAAGCAAATGGTTCGATCTTCGGGGTCTTTGGACATGAAGGCCATCCTCACTAGAGTTGAATTTTGACTTCCATACGCAACAAGTACCTACGATTGGCGTCCTGCTGAATCAATTCTCCCAATTCTTCCGCATAGGAGATGGCGTAAATCTTAAAAAGCCAGAGATTCACCGCCGCGCCGTACGTAAGGTAAGCCTCATTCATGCCTGCGTAGAGACTCAAGAAAGTGAATCCAAACTCCGCTCCGAGATGGTTCTTCCGTCTCCAGTCGAAGCTTTGAGTAATATTTGAAAAATCATACGAAAAGGTCATTCGAGTCAATCCACTCTCATACACTGCGGCCACTCCTAGAGATAAATTGCTTTCTTGTCGACTCGAAAGGTTGCTTGAAAAAGCTGTGCCGCCAACATCCAGAAATGCCGCCCCCGCCTGAAGCGTCATCGTCTTGGACATTGGAATAAGGTACTGCGCGCCCAAATCCAACCCAAGTCCCATACCGTAGTTTCCGAAAGTGTCCGTGGTGAAACTTCCGTAATTCGTTATACCAAGAATCTTAGCCGTAGAAATTTCTTGAAATCCGCCTTTGCGCCAAAGAATTTTGGGGGCCAACCCCAATCTCAGCTGCGGCTTGCCTTTGCGCACTCGCTTGGAAGTAAGGCTGATGCCCATACCTGCCTGAAGTCCCATGGTCGTTTGATAACCCATGATGATCTTAGGCAGTGCCGTGTTGTGCGAGAAAAATCCAATCTGATGATCTGCAATGATACCTAATGCAAATCCCGGCATTGCAAGAATCGGTACGGTTTGAGCCCTTAGATAAATATTGTGGCCCATAAAGGCATTGATGGTCGACGCGTCGAATCCGCTCAGGCTACTCGCTGAATCAGAGTAAATGGAATAAACATCTTCAGAAGCCGTCATGGTGAGGTTACCGAGGTAGATACTCGTACCCTTAATCCCGGCGAGTCCGGCTGGATTGAAAAAGAGCGCATCAGCATCGTTGGCTACGGCAGTGTAGGCGCCACTCAATCCTCGATAGCTCGCTCCCTCATACAAGGGATTCACAAAAGCACTCGCATCAATGGAAAGGAGTATGCCAAGCAATAGAATTCGCTTCATCACTGCCACCCATTTCCAAGTGGGTCACTATTGATGTAACGAACAATACCCGTCGCAGCACAATTGGTCTGAGTATCTGCAGCACAGTTGTCACGATTGCGGAGCTTCTCTACGCAAGGTGTGCATTCCCCCGCCGCGTAAGTACAATTGGCATCCCCGGTTGCGGCTCCAAGTGGATCCAATCCTTGGCAACCGAGATCGCAAGCATCGTTGATTGCGGTAGAAAATGCAGTGTAAATGGAAGTCAAAGAACTCGAAAAGGTACTGTTCGTAAAACTTGACGCTTCGTTGATACCGTCCAACATATTCACTATACCAGAAGCGTAAGCACAGCCATCTGTCGTCATCAAGTCCGTGGTAATCCAGGGCAAATCATTGCCTTTGGTCCAAGTGGTTGTACTTGGATTTCCGTAAACATCTTGCGTGGCTCCAATCGCAGCCATCGAAACAAAAATGAGGTAGAAATTGGCTTCATCCGTGTGGTGCTGAGGCCAGAGTGAACCAACGTTATTAGTGGACGCATTGATCTTGAGGTCCGTCGGCAAAATCACACCAGGACGAAGAATAGCTTGCACGGCATCGGTGGCAAACCAAGAAGAATGCATCTGATTATTGAGGTTCGTTGCGGTACTATTGTAAAAATATTCCGCCAAAAAAGCCCAGAGACCACCGCCTACCGTAAGTGTGCTAGCGTTGTCGAGAATCTCGCTCACTAAGTCCCAGTAGTCAATGCCACTGCGACACCCGTGCGCTGACGCGCGCGAAAATCGGATTTCATTATTGGAATAAGAAGAAGCATAGAGCGGTTCGATCAAGTCAACCGCAGCATCGCACCGACCCGCAGTGATCAGTCGGTCTACTTCATTGATGATCGCACGTCGCCCGGCTTCCGTCGTGATATCAAAACCAGGCGCACTACAACCCGCAAGACAAAGCAAGACCAAGCCCAACCAAGGAAATTTGCGAAGATTAGTTTGGCGAAGACCCCTTAGCGCCATCTTGGCTTTCTACCCATCGAACCCATCGCTCACATCCATCCTGAAGTGTGCGCTCATCCGTTGCAAAACTCATCCTTACATAGTCGGGAGCGCCAAAGGGCGTACCCGGGACCAAAGAAACTTTCTCTTGATCCAATAAGCGTTCTGCATACCCCACCGAGTCTTCTCCAGGTTGCAGGCTGTCAGCCACACCAACAAATAGGTAGAAGGCCCCACGTGGGACGTACACCTTTAGTTTGCCGCTTTTTTGTAGAATCTCCAAGGCAATGTCCCTTCGGCGACGATAGGTGTCGATCTGCCATTGCAAGTCGTGCTCAGGCAATCTCAGACCGGCAACGCTTGCCCATTGTGCCAAGGCATTGACGTTGGAAGTGGTTTGTCCCTGAAGATTATTCATTCCCTGAATAAAATCTTCTCGCCCGACTGCCCACCCTACTCGCCACCCCGTCATAGCCAAACTCTTAGACATTCCATTGATCGTAATCACGCGATCACGAAGTGCGGGACACGCTTCCAAAAAGGAACAGAAAGGTTGCTCAAAGGTGATGCGATCATAAATCTCATCCGACACAATCCACAGGTGCTGAGCGGCCGGTTCGGCCAAGATCCTACCAAGCGCCTGAAATTCTGCTTTGCTGTACACACAGCCCGTAGGATTCGACGGTGAATTCAAGATCAAAACTTTGCTCTTCGGTCCAATTGCCTTGCGAAGCTGTTCTGGACTCAACTTAAAGTCCGCTTCTTGTATCGTAGGTAAGATTTTGGCCTCTGCGTCCACTAGCTTTGCCATCTCGGGATAGCTCAACCAATACGGAGACGGAATCAGGACTTCTTCCCCAGGATCCACCAAGACCATCAACGCATTCGAAAGCGCCTGCTTGGCACCATTGGTAATAATCGTATTCTTGGGTCCCCACGGCTGGTCGGCGCTAAGCGCAGGCTGCTGGCGATTGGTTTTCTCAGCCACGAGTTGGCGAAGCTCTAAGATACCTGGTGCTGCCGTGTAGCGACTCTTATTGGCTTCGACAGCGGCGATCACGGCTTCCTTCACGGCATCTGGCGGATAGAAATCCGGCTCTCCCGCCGTAAGGTTAATCACAGGAATGCCTTTTTTCTGCAGCTCCTGGGCCTTGGCATTGAGCAAGATCGTGACACTTTCGGTGATTTTCTGGAGGCGCTTTCCAAGTACAGCAGAAGTCATCGAGTCATCCTTTTCTTTTTTTCGATCGCTTTCAATACCGCAGGCGGAACATAGGGAGCAACATCGCTTCCAAAGTGAACCAGCTCTCTTATGGCCGAAGAACTCACAAAGTAAACATTCTCGGAGGTCATCATAAAGACCGTTTCAACTTTGGGATTCAGTTTTTTATTCATTCCCGCCATCATAAATTCGTACTCAAAATCGCTTGCAGCGCGAAGTCCGCGAACCACCGCCCCAACCTTATGCTTGCGGGCATAGTCCATAATGAGACCATCCCAGGCATCGACTCGAATGCTTTTGTATTTCTTTACGGTTTTGCGAATCATCTCCACACGCTCTTCCACCGTGAACAAACCAGTCTTATGGACAGACGCCGCGACGACCACGACTATCTCCGAAAATAAATGAAGGCTTCGCTCCAAAATATCCAAGTGCCCTACCGTAAGAGGGTCAAAAGATCCTGGTACCATTGCGAGAACTTTTTTATGCATCCGCTTGCCTTTCATAGGTGCTCAAAAGGGTATCACCATACCGCTTATCCCGAACCCGAAGAAGGCATCCCGCTTTTTCGGGAAGGGGATCCGCCTTCTGCGCTCGAGATTCTAACAAAATCAATCCCGATGGAACCAAAACCTTTTCCCACGGCCCCTCGCTCAGGAGCTTCTCGGCCCAGCCTCCATCATAGGGTGGGTCGGCAAAGACGAGATCAAATGGCCCAAGCGCGGTTACCTGATTCCATGCACGCAAAACCGGAGACTCCAGGATTTGAATCGCATCTTGGACACCGAGGTCCTTGGCATTTTTTTCCAGTGCGCGCACCGCAAGACGTGCCTGTTCCACAAAAACCACATCTGTGGCCCCACGCGAAAGGGCTTCGTAACCCAAAGACCCCGATCCCGCAAAAAGGTCCAGCACACGAGCGCCATCCACTCGGAACTGAATGCTATTGAAGAGCGCCTCTCGTAGGCGCGCCTGTGTTGGGCGAGTACCTTTGTCTGAAGGTGCCACGACGGTGCGGCCTTTGAGTTTTCCGGCAGTAATACGAATCATAGGCTCCTCGTAAAGGAGTCCTGGTTCTATAACAGGCCGAACAAAGAAAAAAGACTTAGCGCTTCAGAGGAATGCGGAACTCGGTTCCGTCGCTGAGGCTGACTTTGAGCGTATCATTCTCGAAGCCGATTGATACTTCTTGACCACCTACTTCGTATTGAAGCTGGAGTTGAATCTCACCTGTGAGAGTCATTCGGAGTGCACCTTCCGAGGATGAACTTGCGCTCGCACTTCGAGACGTCGTTCGGGTAGGCAAATGAGTAACTGGGGCCGGAGCTGGTGCGGATCCAGGTCTTTCATCCGAAGCTAGCAAGCCGCTGTCCGCTTCTTCAGTACCCAACTCTCCCACAGCATCCTCCATGGAACCGGAGTTTTCGTCCGTAGATGCGTGGAACTCACTCAATAAATCATCTTCTTCTGGGAGCGACTCCGTTGCCGCCTCTTCTGCAGGCGCTTCTTCGGGAGCAGCTTCCACTTCAGGCTGGGGATTGGGAACAACCTTGAGGTTGGGCTCAGAGCTTTCCATCTCACCCTGAAGCTTATCGAGTTCGTTCATGATCTGATCGATCTCATTGTCACTGAAATCTGCTGCTTCTTTTTTTGCTTCGACGCCCATGAGCCCGTTGACTCCCTCTCCCAACAGATCGGCACTCTCCAGAAGAACTTAATGAATGACTCTATGCGCTATTTAAAAATCAATACCGCATAGAGTCATTATTACGAATTGGCGCGAAAACCGATTGTGGGTGAAACTATCCCTTAGAGATGAAGAACGGAATCTGGGTCACCCTGGGAGTCTTGGTGTCAACTTCCTCATTGGGAGCAGGTGGCTCACCAACCAAACCTCTCAAACGTAGAAACTGGTTCCAGTGTTTTTTCGGCGGAAAAAAAGGCGTGTAGTCAGCAAATTTTCTTGAAGACTGCCTAATTCATCACACTAACTTTCTCAATACCTAGCCACCCTGTTAGGGATAGGTATCTTCTTCTAGCTACTGACCATCAACGGCTTGAATAAGGCTAGTGCAACCCCAGCAAGGCGGGTTTGAAGCTAGGAAGTAAGAACCTTTCCTTCTCACATCGAAGCTGGGTCCTAGGTTCTTGATAGGTGCGCTGGTGTGCATTCTTGATAGTCACCTCGTGTTTGATACCAGCTGGGATGGGGACTCGGCCCTTGGTCAGGGTTTTTGGCGAGGATTTTGAATCCCGCTCAGGATTTCTCTCAGCCGCGTCAATTTCTCGTACTGTACGACGAGGTTGAATTGCCTGGGCAGTCACTACTTTGCGCATTGCTTTGATTCTTAAGAGCAGAATCCTTCCCGCAAATTGAACATGCGTCGCTCTGAATGAAAGCTGGAAGCCTTAGCATCGCGATAAGAAAGGTCGAGCAATTTTTGAAGAGAAACAAATGAAACCCATTTTCAACGCGCCAAGAGAAAAATCATCTGCATTATATTTTGCACTCACAATTAAGTCACAATCGGAAAAGCTAGCTTCACTTCAGGCTTCTCGAGTAACAAGCCCTTGTCGTACTGTACGACGAAGGGGTACCTTTCAGGTCCTAGTAGGGATTCGTTATACTACATATATAAAATGTATTTAATCAAAGCCGAAGCCCCCTCACCCTCGTTGGTTCCCTTCCTGTCATCCATTGCTAACTTCCTAGCTTCAAACCCGCCTTGCTGGGGCTGGGCAACTCTGGTTGTTGCCTCAACTACAGATATGTCCCGTCCTCCAACTTCAAGGACTTTCTTCGTGAAGCATTTCTTTCGACGAAGATTTCGGAAACCAATAATAGGCGCGTAGTCAGCGCCTAAAAAGCCAAAAGCGCCTTTAACACTCCACATCAGGAAGAAGCCGCGTGATTTCGCGGGGAAGAATTTTTTTTACTCGTCATGCTCGCCAGAAAGCTGACGGCGCGATATCTCTAGGGGTCCGGCCACCTACCGAATACGCTATGGAAAAAGACATCGAGCCTCGCAGCTTTCTCATCACAGAAGACCTCGGCGTAGGGAGCTACACTCCTCCGCCTACGCCGGAGCATCCGGCCCAGCATTTTCTGGACCAGCGAGCCTTGGTTGACACAGGGCAGTCTGACTTCTTCAATGGAATGCGCGACGAAATCCATGATTGGCTGGAAGAGGATATCGAAGAAACCACCTCTGCTATCCCAGTGCTTCTGGATCGAATCCCAACTGGCGAGTCCATGCCAATCAAAGAGTTCAAAGAAAAGAAGCCCGTGGATGTGGGCCAACCCTCCACAGCGCAGTTCTATGTCACGCCGCTCCGTATTTTGGCGCAAGAGATCATTACTGACCTGCATAAGTCACAGAGAACCCTCCTCTCCCTCAATCGCAGCCGCCGCCAGGCACTCTACGAGCACCTCTCGCGAGTCGGAGGATTGAGCGCGACGAGTTCTGAGGACCCTCTGCGCGAATGGCTCTCCCTCCATCGCACGCCCGAGCAAGAAAAGGCCCTGCTCTCCTACTTTGAAGAAGTCGCCTTGATGTACCTTGCGCAAGTCTTCCTGCTAAAGTCTTGGTCCGATCGCGGTATTCGAACCTGGAGAACGGAAGACTTGGGCCATGTGAATTGGTCCCTCTGCCACACCATCCGGCCCAAGGTCCCCCTCAATCGGGGCGGCTGGCAGATTACTCGTCCCAATCTCTATTCTTGGTACTCTCCCTCCAAGCACATACAAGAGCAGATTGCCCGCACCGTACGTGAGTGGGATCTCAAGCAAGAAGGACCGAGCCTCCTGAGTACGATTTTTCTTCAACTTCGAAAGAACGAAGCCAAAGGCGGCGGCTTCGAAGGGTACGACGACCGTTTCTACTCAGGACTGTGGAGCAAGATGGCGTCCTTTGGATTTGATGCTGCAAGTTTGCAAAAAAACACACTCGCCACTAAGTCCATTGGTTTTTGTCCCACACTGAGAGACGGAGGCTTGCTACGTGCGGGGCCTCAGAACTTGGAATGGGTTGGCCTGGAGTCCTACAGCTTCCAACTATTGATGTCCGAAATCCTGCTCCTCTGGCGCGAGCCATCTCCCGCTCCCATGTGGGGATTGGGCAATGGTCTCGAGTCTCATCAGCGCGAGCAATTGCAAATGAGCTGGGGTCCCAACGGGAGCCACGGCCAAACGCCCCACCTCTCGGATATCGAATCCGCTCGCATCGCATTTGTCTTAGAGGAAAAAGCCGTGCGCGCGCAGGGTCGCAATGCCGAAAGTTTTCAGTTCAAAAAACAGGTGGAGCAACTTCCTTACTTCAAGAAAATGCGAGGCCCCACCTCGACCTTAGGTGGACTGCAAGCTTGCGTGGCTATGACCAAACTTCGACCAGGTGGACTCCTTTGGTGGGCGCGTGAAGAGCCCCTCTCACCGACGGATGGATCACCGCTGCTACGTTTTCTATTCGAAAAAGCACGCCTTATCTGCGAATGGGACCTCTCGGGAATGCAA
This sequence comes from Bdellovibrionota bacterium, assembly GCA_963169695.1. Classification (GTDB taxonomy): domain Bacteria; phylum Bdellovibrionota; class UBA1018; order UBA1018; family CAUJDS01; genus CAUJDS01. Next base: position 6,602 of record CAUJDS010000075.1, on the reverse strand, counting down.
CATTCCCTGCCCCTGAATCGCCCTATTTTTCCACGCTACCTTTATTTCTTTGCCAGAGATTACAGCGTCGAAAATCGTCGAGACAATCGCCCTTTGCGAGTCAAAGCAACCGGATGGATTCGAAGCCATATTGAAGTCCCGCGCTTCATCGACGAAGCTTTGCGATCTGCCTACTCGGATCCGCCGACCGGTACCAATTGGAAGATCTTTCGAAATCAGAGTCCCAACACGCAGCAAGAGTGGCTGGAGCATTGGCCAGGACAAGAAGATGGCGCGCAACTCACTGCGCTTGAAGATTTCAGAAAACGTACGGTCCCCCTCGGACAGTTGGCGACGGTTCGGCAGATCCAAGAGCGTGAGTCCCTCGGTTCGATGACCTTGGTACCTCTCAAAGACGAGCCCCTTCAGCATTGCCTTGAGTTATCGGCCTCATCCAGTGAACAAGGCCCGGCGCTACGAGTGATCCGTCCGGGTAATCCATTGGATGCCAGCCTCAATGGACATCGGTTTTTGGTGGCCTTTCCAGATAACACTTGGCTGGATCCCATTGCTGCCTATTTGGAATCTCAGCAAACGACACATTGGTTGAAGCACTTTGGCGAAAGTCGCAAAGGAAAAATCGTCCTAAAAGAACAATCCATCAAATTCCTGCCCATTCCTAAGGCGCTGGTCGAAGCCATTAAGAGCCCCGTGGATCTCGAAAATTCTCGCTGGGCAGACTTTGCTTTTCAGCTACCGTACGAGCCACTCAAAGTTCTCAAGCAGATCCAAGAAGGCTTAGCCCAAGGCCAAGAAATTCCAGTAGCCGCTCTCTTTGTCAAAGCGATTCAAAACATGGAAGCCTTCTCCAAGAATCATGGCGGAGTTTTTCAGATGGTCGGGCAAGAAGGTCAGCTCAACTGGAAAGAAATTGTTTCGCTCCTTCCCGAACGTGAGCGCGTGGCACTCCCCCTTCATCACGAAGTAAGAATCTCTGGAATGCTTCCTCCCCATGTTGCCATCTTACGCATCGAACGAAGCCAGCACCCTATTCCGGGCGTGCGGTTTTCTACCGAAAAAGGCATGTCACTCCACCTTGGGTCAGCCAATCGCCTCTTGGTGGAATTGATTTGGGACCTTGTCAAAGACTTAGAACATCCAACCTGGGGTGAAATCGCCCAAGGCATCAAGCTTTGCCGCGATACCGATATTCTCAAAGACACCGGCAATGAGATCCTTCGCTCCCACTCTGAACAAGACCGCAGGCGCAAAGAACTCCTCGAGTTGATCCGCGGAATACAGTTCTAGCGCGGAACCTGGAAAGCCGCGTCATGCTAAAAATTTCGCGTCTTTTCTCGCACTTCTCCAAGGGAGTGCTTTATGATGAAGGCCATGCAGTCGACCCCATGGCACCTCAGACAGGCGAGCTTTGAGCACCACCGTTGGTTTCAAGACTTGATTGACCTTCACGCATTGACCCATCAGTGGCTTTCGGACTTTGAAGTGAATGAAGCTCAACACGAGCACCTCTTGCAACGTGTCTTGGCGCCGGAGATCCGGGAGCACCTTCCACTTCTCAATCAAATATCTAATACGACTCTTTCGAGCGAATTTGAATCCGTGCTTCATGAAACGTATCCTGAGGAATTCTTAAAGCGGTTTGAGGAGACGGTATGGACGGTACAGGCTTGGTCCCTTCAGTCCCTCTTGGAAAAAACGCCGTCTGGCGAAAAGCCAGCCCTCATGAACTCCATCGAAAAAAGTGCGTGGAAGGCTGGCCGCATCTGCCTGCAAAAACGCTGGCCTCACCTCGTCGACTCCGGCCAGGATGATATCCGAATCTTAGCCTCACTTTTTCAGAACAGTCCACTCTCGGGTTATCCCGATCGCAAAGTGCACCTGGTTCAGCGTGCAACTGCGCAGTCTATGGAATGGATTCTGCTCGATTGTCCGCATCGGCGAATGCCGTCTGACACAGGGAGCATCGCAGATGAACTCTGTCGCGTGCATCACCATTGGATGCATGGATTTGCTTACGGAATGAACCCTAGAATCGCGAGTGACTATTTGCCTCGCAAAATTAAACTCGCTAGTGAATCCCCACTCTGCGGACAGAAGTGGTACTTGCATCGCTGATTTTTTATTTCAATTTGCGTTTGAGTTCGGCGCGACGGCGGATAATCACTCCCCTCGCTTTTCGAGTTTGCGGTAGATCGTGCGCGAATTCACTCCCAATAGCTTCGCGGTCATTGACTTATCGCCATCGGTAGCTTCAAGGGTTTTTTCGATTAAAAGCTGTTCGACGTCCTTGAGCTTGCTTCCCAACGGTACGGCAATATGATCTCCGAGCACCTTCGGTTCTAATTTCTCAGAATGAAACCTAGCGCGAAGGAGATGATCAGGAAGGTCACACTCCTGGATCTCTGTGGTCTTACAGAGCACGACTGCACGCTCTATCACATTGATCAACTCTCGCACGTTGCCTGGCCATGCGTATTCTCTGAGGACTTTCAAAGCAGGCGGCGCAATAGTGCGAATAGATTTGGAGTGCTTTTCATTCAATCGCGACAAGTAACTAACGGCTAGAAGCTCCACATCACTTCGACGCTCTCTCAAGGGTGGTACATTGACCTGGATCACATCCAATCGAAAAAGCAGGTCCTCTCGAAAGAGCCCTGCTGAGACCAAAGCCCTAAGGTCCTGATGGGTAGAGGCTATGACCCTTCCCTCGAATCGTCGAATCTCGTTAGAGCCCAACCGACGTACTTCACCATCTTGCAAAATTCTCAGCAGCTTGGCCTGAAGGCCCAACGGCATATCTCCAATTTCATCCAGCAAGAGTACGCCTTTCTGCGCTTCCTCAAACAAGCCTCGCTTGGCATGAAGCGCGCCCGAAAAGGCACCCCTCTCATAGCCAAAGAGCTCGGACTCCATGAGGGTCTCTGGAATAGCAGCGCAGTTTACGGCAACGAAAGGAGCTTTGGAGCGGGGACTCTTTTCGTGAATCGAACGAGCTACGAGTTCCTTACCAACGCCACTCTCACCCAAGACAAGGGTAGTTGCATCGGAATTGGCCACCTGATCAATCATCATCCGCAAGTCTTTCATTGCCTCGGATTCGCCAACCAGTCGATCCTGAGATTCAGCGCTCCCAGAGTGAACGCGACTCAATGCGGATTGCACAGCATCCAAAAGTGCATCACGTCGAAAGGGTTTGCTCAGAAAATCTACCGCGCCCCACTTCATCGCCCATACCGCATCTTCCACTCGACCAAAGGCCGTCATCAAAACAACCGGAACCGAAGGAACATTCACCTTGAGGGCCTTAAGAAATTCCATCCCCGTCATTCGAGGCATGCGTACATCCGACACCACGAGGTCCACCTCCCGTCGGTGGGCACGAACACAATCAAGCGCTTCTTGGCCGTCTGCCGCCGTCAGGACTTCATATCCGGCAAATTCCAGAATCCTGCGGGTGGAATCCAACGACTGAACATCATCATCAACGAGTAAGATTTTGATCATCTGATTTATTCTTCACTTCCTGAAATGTTGGCAAAAAAATCTCGAAACATGCTCCACCTTGATCGATGGCTTTCTGATATTGAATCTGACCGCCGTGATCCTCAATGACTTGCTTCACAAACGAAAGGCCAAGCCCCGTCCCCTGTGCCTTGGTCGTCACAAATGGTCGAAAGAGTTTATCTTGAATTTCTTGATCGATGCCAGGTCCGTCATCCTCAATCCGAATCCATACTCGACCGGACTCTGCGTTGCCCGCACTCCAACGTATTCGATTCCCCCGACCTTCAATGGCTTGCAGACTGTTTCGAAACAAGTTGCCAAAAACTTGCTCCAAAGCCTCAGCATCACCCATGACCCAGTAATTGCCGCCCTCCTCGGACTTCCAATCGACCTGAACACCCTGAGACTCGCAAACAGGCGCATAGGTTGCAAGGACGGATTGCAATAGCTCCAGGAGATGACAGCGACCACGCTCACCAGCGGATAGACGCGACAGCTTGAGATAGTTATCTGTGATTTTTTCTAGCCGATCCACAGAAGTCAAAATGGATTGCACCGCCTGCTTGACTACCGGCAATCGTTGCGACTGACAGGCTTCCAATGCCATCTCTGCTTCGAGTCCGATAGAGTGCAATGGATTTCGGACCTCATGAGCCACCTGTGCTGAAAGCCGACCCACTCCTGCAAGATGCTCTGCTATGCGGAGACGTTCTTGAAGTTGTCGCTCCATCTTATTCTGTTCTTCAAGTCGACTCTTTTGAGCTTCGACGGTTTTTTCTCGCTCCAAGAGTGCCGTAGCCATACGACGAAACTCCAGGGCAAGCTGACTGACTTCATCCGATCGATTCAATAGATCGTGGGGAAGCTGATCTTTGTCTTCGCGCTTGAGACCTCGTCGAGTAATGTCTCGCGCCAAATCAGTCAGTTCGCTCAAGGGACGAAGGGCCCTTTCTCCCAGCCAAAGCAAAAATAGCGAAAGGAGAATCACTCCCGCCAGGACAATCTGCAATCCGGTCCTCAATTGAGAGACACGATCTTCGGCGCCTGACAGACTTTTGCGTATGGACCGCTCGGCTTCTCTCGCACCGAAACGTACTTCTCGGCTCCATTGATCAAGCAGAGAAGACCATTGAGGATAGATCGTCGTTGCCTCCGAAGGATTCTTGGAGCTCAATAGCCCATAGAGGACATTGGTCTTTTCTTGAAGTCCACGAAACTGCTGATCCACTCGATCTACCCAGTCCGAGAAACGCTCCCGATCTGTCGCATCGGTCCAAGATCCCTCTTCTTTGGCCAACTCTCGTGCACGATCGATTTCACTTTTGAAAATATCTTCGATCCACTGAGGAAGATTCTGAGGTCGCCAGCTGGGTTCCTTCCATTGTGTGACGCTGAGGCGTCTTTCTAATTCTCGCTTAAAGATTTCTGAGTCCGAGCGCATTTTTGCGAGAAGCTGCGCCAAAGGAACTGCCGTTCGATTGATTGAATCCAAGGTACGATTCACTCGCGTGATTTGGTAGAGACTAACAGCCGATCCCAATACGCTTACCAAGACCAGCGCCCCAACAAAGAGCCCCACTCGCAAGCGAATCGAGGTTGAGCGCTGATTCCCTTCGGGAATGGTCATGTATGGCGTCCTCAGCTTTCATTATAACAATAGACAGCCGCGTCAAACGACCCGGCAATACTTACCAGGGGGTGGCCGAAATAAACAGAATTTTGGTCCCGTTGAACTTTAATTACGACTCTATTTGGCAGGTATAGGGGCCTAATCTAGTATTTAAAATCCATGTGATACCAACTTGGGAATTTGCCACAGTTTCTGTAAGTTGATGGGTGAAATGCAATACAGAAAAGAAATTGATGGCCTCAGAGCGCTGGCGGTCCTTCCAGTGCTTCTCTACCATGCCGGAGTTCCTGGCTTTCAGGGGGGATACGTTGGAGTCGATGTCTTTTTTGTCATTAGTGGCTATTTAATTACATCCGTCCTAAACGGCGAAATAGAAAAAGGCGGGGAGTTTTCTTTTCGACGATTTTACGAGCGCAGAGCCAGACGCTTACTGCCCGCTCTTTTCTCCGTGGCCCTAGTGAGCTCAATCGCTGCTTGGTTCGTCCTTCTTCCTAACGAAATGAAGGATTTTTCTCAGAGCCTCGTTGCAATCTCGGCCTTCGCATCCAACCTCCACTTCTTTCGTAAGACTGGATACTTTGAGTCTGCCACAGAGCTCAAACCTCTCATGCATACATGGAGCTTGGCGATTGAAGAACAATTCTACTTCTTATTTCCGGCATGCTTACTTCTCTGCCGTCGCATGCCACGGCTCTATTGGGCGTTAGGCCTAGTGGGAATTGCCAGTCTTTTACATTCGCAGTTCAATGGACCGCTCCATCCGAGCGCCAATTTTTATTTGTTGCCCTATCGAGGGTGGGAACTCCTTCTCGGTGTCTTTCTTTCTCTGGCGGGGCAATCATTTTCAGCAAGGACACCTCTCCCTCATTGGCTAACAAATCTTGGGGAAGGGCTGGGGCTCGCTCTCATCATTTTCTCGATTGCAGCTTTTGACCATACTACTGCGTTTCCAAGTTTTTTTGCACTGGTACCCACGGTAGGCACTTTGTTCATTTTGGGTTTTACTAGTAGTAATTCTCCCCTCGGGCGAATACTGGGATCTCGCCCCCTGGTGGCGATCGGACTCATGAGCTACAGCATCTATTTGTGGCATCAACCACTCTTTGCTTTTTTTAAAATACGATATGACTCGGTTCTTCCATCGCTACTTCAATGGACCTTAATTGGGCTGAGCCTTATTTGCGGGGCTTTGTCCTGGCGATTTATAGAAAGGCCCTTTCGAGAAAAAGGACTCTTTTCTCAAAAAGAAATCTTTCAATACTCCATTTTTGGAATGATTCTACTTACTGCTATTGGTCTTGCAGGGCATTTTTCGCACGGAATGAGCTTTCGACCAAGTTTTGGCAAACTTCCAAAGAACTACCTCAGCTACCTATCCCCACTTCCCCAGGATAATACCGGGATAGACCTGAACGCATGCGTTTCTGAGGCTGCTAGTCTCTGTAAAAGGGCCGACTTCTCGGATTCC
>CAUJDS010000074.1 GCA_963169695.1 Bdellovibrionota bacterium | reverse complement strand
TTCTCCAGATCCTGGATCGGCAAGAGGCATTTCAACTCTCAGATACCGTAGGCGCTTGCTTGTATCGGCTTACCGTTCCGCGGTAAGCGGAGTGCCAAGCCAGAAAATCATGCAACTCTGCGGTTACCTCAACTCCAAATTCATTCCCCTGGATTATCCACTACATGCACAAACATGAGGGAGAGCCTCGAAACTGCCTATCTATTGAACAGCTGGCTAAGCCTCGCCTCGCCTCGCCTGGTAGTGCCAGGAGTCTCTTTAAATGCATCTCCAATTAGGGTGTCCAGAAAATGCCGTGGCACATCCGTTGCAATCTTACCCAGGGAGAGAGCGGCAGAGCCCTATATGGGTGAGCTTAATTATTAAAGGGCCTAGTAATTTTGAGAGGATAACGATCATGACCCCAACCAATAGACTTCAAAGAATCAGTTTTTCCCGATGGAGTACCGGCACACTTGGAATGCTCGCAATGATTGCGATGGCATCGACTTCCGTGCTGGCGCAGGAGAAGCCTTCTGTGGAATCGGAGGTAGAATTTAAGCGAAGACAAGAAATTATCGAGATCAACGCAAAAGCTGAATTGGAAATCAATAAACTTAAGAGAGACATGCAGAAAGGAAATGTCGAAATACCCAGTCTAATGAGTGAAGTGGAAATGGATAAAAAAATAAATGACAAATTAGACGATATAGAACACCTTGCGAGATTTGCATATCAATCAACTGAAGCAAAAAGATATGACCAACAGAAGTTCGAAGAAGTAGTTGCTTTAATCAATAAGGTGAGACAAGAACGCGATCGTTGTAAGAAATTGTCTGGAGCTTGTAGTGGTGATGCTATGCCATACAACCAATTGCGAGAGTACTTCACTGGTGCATCTTGGCTTGAAGTGGCAGGTGTGCCTAGCAAGGGAATTCGTGATTTAGCGCATGATTTCAAACGAGAGCTTGATAGTCAATTTTTTCAGAATGGTGGAAGACACTTTATCACGGACACCAACCCTGAATTTTTCGAGAAGCAAATGAGCTTATTAAACGCACTGACCAAAGTGGCTGATGGAACTACAAGTGCCAGGACCCTATGTCGCGAAAATCAGTCAACGGGAAGTGAACACATCTTGGACGTAATTAACCAGGAAGTGCTAACTGAGAATGGTCAGTTACCTAGGGCCAAAAAAGCTTGGTACGATTTGGCAGTCAAAAATATGCGGGATGCTCGCACGGCGATCCAAAAATGTGACAATGCCCGAGTCACTGGAGAACTGGCTCTCTTAAATTTGCCGGATGCCGCTCGAACCGACATTAAAACATCGGAAGCTAAGCTTACCGAGATACTGGCCACCCTAAGGAGCGGCTCGGACCAGGTGACTCATCATTTGGCACCAGCGCTTCGAAAACTCGAAGTCCTTGGCACTCCCGCGAAGTAATAAAGCGGAAGGATCAATAGATTCAACCACCGGGAATTTCTTCAACGGAATTCCCGGTTTTTTTTTCTCGGATGCGAAGGGTGGGAGTCACCCTTCCTTAGAATCGATTCAGCTCGGGGACTCCTCGCTGACCCTACCCATCCGCCCAGAGGTCCCGAACAAATTTGCAAACCAATAGGACACCATAGGACGCATTGCCCAGGAGAAACAACCCACTCGCCCACCGGTAACGAGCCAGGTAGGTCGCCAGAAACGCAAACAGCGCCAAGTTTGTACCCAAAAATCGCTTATAACTAAAGTAGGGAGCACTATCGGCGCCTACCAATAGCGGAAAGAGCGTCACGCAAAACGAGAACATTCCGAAAAAGCGCATCCAAGGATGCCGGTGACGAAGGCCCCAGAACGTCGCCACCCAACTCAAAACCAAAAGGCCATAGACCAACTGAAAGCTGGGAAGATGAACCTTTGCTAGTCGCAAGAGGCTAAAACTCCTTCCAGCGTTTTCTTGTGCATGAACAAAGGCCAACGGGTCTCCCGCGAGCCATCCTTGCAGAAAGAGGTATCCCGCCAAAGGGAGTGCTGCGACTAATCCACTCAATAGCAAGGTACGAAATGGAAAAGTCTTTTTGCGCCATTGCGCAATCATCCACACTCCCCAAACCGCTCCCAGCCAAAGACCGTGGTGACGAGTGACACCTCCCAATCCAATCATTGCCGCCGCCCAAAGCCATCGCTCCTCCGACATAAGCCAGAGCGCCGCTGCAAAATAAAAGAAGAACAAAGCCTCCGAATAGCCAAAGGACATTTGCAGATTCCAAGGGTAGAAAGAAAACCCCAGAATAAAAACAACGAGTCCCATCCGATTTGGGAAGAGCCTCACCTGTTCTGCGAAACGAATGAGAAATCCAATGCCACCTAAGAAGAGCAAATTCGAAACCACCACAAGCTGTGTCTCTAGACTCATCCACGCGAGCATGGGACGCATAAAGCCATTCAGCAACGGCCAAGCCGGAAACCATGGCGAACTCAAAGAATACGACTGCGACAACTCCACATAATGAATGCAATCCCAATGGCAAAGGGTGAGTCCCGAATGCGTCGCCCACCCAACGATGAGTAAAAGGATTCGGCTCAAAAGAACGATTCCCAAGAGCGAGGCATGAGATTTCAGGGATAGAATGCGCATTTCACTTATACCCTCTTAACTTTAGCAATTTGAATCATTAGTACGCAGTGTACACCCCTCGCCGCCTCTGCAATCAGCGCTTCCTTACTCAGAGCACCTTAAAGACAACCTTATGCGTTATATTTCATGCGTCATGAAAATAAGCCTTTCATTCAGGCTACTTAAAATATTTATCATGCCCCCTTGGAGACGTCCCTTTGCTTGTGTCATACTGTCCTTCGGGGTGTGAAGCCGGTCCCGAATAGATTTTGGACTTACGATTGCCATCGCTTTGTCCTCCTAAGAAGTGACCCTTTACACCCCGTCTTTTTTTCCCTCAAAGCACCAACATCGCATCACCAAAACTATAAAATCGATAACCTTCCTTGATAGCGACAGCGTAAGCCTCGCGCGTCAACTCCAATCCTGCAAAGGCACTTACTAAAACGAGCAACGTCGACTCCGGCAAATGAAAATTGGTGATCAATGCGTCGATGGCTTCAAAGTGATAGCCAGGAGTAATGAATTTTTTGGTGGATTGCGCACCCGTTCGTAAAGTCTTACTGCCTGATTCAAACGCAGATTCCAACGCGCGCACACTGGTCGTACCAACCGCAATGCGACGCCCCCTTTGACCTCGTGCACGCTCCCATTTTTCTTTCAAAGCGTTCGAGATTTCAAAAAATTCTTCATGCATAGCATGCGTCCGAATATCAGCTACTTGAATGGGACGAAAGGTTCCAAGCCCCACGTGCAACGTCAACTCACCCCAGTCCACGCCATTTGCCTGCACACGCTCCAAAAGTTCTGCCGTCCAATGAAAACCCGCCGTCGGCGCAGCAACACTTCCAGGTGCGGAAGCATAAATCGTCTCGTAGCCACGCTCATTGTCAAAACCGGGTGATACATACGGCGGCAGCGGAATATGACCCAAGTGCGACTGCAACGGATCTCGGTCAAACTCCACTTCGAGGACTCCCTCCTCCGCAAGTCGTGTCACATTTTGTAGCGTCCCCGTAAGTTCACCACTACCGAAGTCGATCTGCACCTGCATCTTTGGCCGAGCGGAACCGCGATAGAGGCATTCCCAAACCAGACCACTCAACCTACGAAGAAGGAAAACTTCCACCTTCCCCCTGGTATCTCGACGCTTGCCAAAGAAACGAGCTTTGATGACTTGGCTATTGTTAGCGATCAGCAGATCTCCGGCGCGAAGGTAGGTTTGGATCTCGTAGAACTTGCGATGCTCGATTTGCCCAGTAGCTCGATGCACGATCATTAGGCGCGAATGATCGCGAGGCTCAGCGGACTTCTGCGCAATGCGATCCGCAGTCAATGGATAATGATAAGTGGAAAGATCAAACGGAGCATTCAAAATTCAAACTCGAGGTTATCAATTAGTCGAGTCGCTCCTAGGTAGGCCGCAACTGCAAGTAGGTAGTGTCGACTATGCTCTAAGCTCCTAGCTTCGGATAGATCCGGAACCGTTCGCAAATCAAAGTACTGCGTCTTAAATCCATGTCGATCCAATTCCATTTTGGCCTCGGATAATGCTCGTTCAACACCCATACCCGCTCGCATCCGATCGAGTGCATGATTGAGTTCGCGGTAGACCCGTGGCGCTCGCTCTCGCTCTTCCGCACTCAAGTAAGCATTGCGCGAACTCATTGCCAAACCATCCGCTTCTCGCACCGTTTCCACCGGCAGAAGCTCGACACTCATATGGAGGTCTTCGATCATCTTCTGAATCACGTAGTACTGTTGCGCATCTTTTTTTCCAAAAGCGGCAAGATGCGGCTCCACTAAATGAAAAAGCTTCAAGACGACAGTCGTAATGCCACCAAAAAAGACCGGGCGAAAAATCCCACAGAGGGGCTTCGATCGATCCTGTTCTTCCACACGCGTTGAAAATCCTTCCGGATAGATTTCCTCCAAAGAAGGAGCAAAGATCGTGTCGACTCCTTTGGATTCTGCAAGTTTGACGTCAGATTCAAAGGCTCTTGGATAGCGATCAAAGTCTTCCGATGGTCCGAATTGCTTGGGATTCACAAAGAGAGTCATCACCACTCGATCCACTTTGGGGCGAATGGCTTCGATCAATGTGCCATGCCCTGCATGAAGCGCTCCCATCGTCGGCACAATCCCTACCCTGAGTCCATCTTGCTTGCGTCGCCAAGCCTTCAAATCCTTCACCGTGGCAAAAACTTCAGCCATGATCCTTCTCCACACGCTCGAGCAAGGGTGGGACGCGGCCTTCCAAGCATTCGACGAGCTGTTCGGCTAATTTGGATTTGTGGGTTACGGGCAATCGCCACGATCCTTCTGCAGTGATGTAGTACCCCGAGTTTAAGTCACTCTCGAAACCATTCCCAGTTGCGGACACCTCATTGGCAAAAACGGCGTGGCAACCTTTGGTTTGAAGTTTTTGGATTCCCTGCTTAAGAACATCATGGGTCTCTGCTGCAAATCCAAGGACAAGTTGATCGGACCGAGCTTGTGAAGCGATGGACTTCAGGAGATCTCCATTTTGCCGAAAATCCAAAACCGGAGCTCCTTCCCCGCGTTTCAATTTGGATTCTGTAGGTGCTGTGACTTCCCAATCCAAAAGCGCCCCAGCTCCGAGATAGAGGTCATGCTTTGGCCAAGCTTCCAATACTCCGTCCATCATAGCTGCCGTCGAAGGTTGCGCATGAATCGTTGCTTTTCGAGGAAAGGGTACGGAGCTAACTCCCTTAAACACCGTTACCTCGTATCCTCGACGCGCGAGACTCCATGCCAACGCAGAGCCCATTTTTCCGCTAGAACGATTCGTGAAGTATCGAACAGGATCCAAGTAACTTCGAGTAGGGCCTACGGTCATCAACGCACGCTTGCCGTTCGATGGCGCATAGAAGAGTTCGGCAATCCGCTCGACGAGTTCGAGCGGCTCTAGCATCCGGCCTTCGCCTACTTCTCCGCACGCCGTATCGCCTTCGCAGGGACCTGCCAAAGCTACTCCACGCGCTTTCAACTTCGCGACATTGTCTTGAACGGCAGCATTGGCCCACATGGCGGGATTCATGGCGGGCGCCACCAGCACCGGACCCCGAAAAGCCAATGCCTCTGTCGAAAGCAAATCGTCTGCAAGGCCGTGGGCCATTTTACCTAAAATATTTGCGGTAGCTGGTGCCATCACCAGCGCATCCGCCCAACGTGCTGTCGAAATATGGTGGGTGCCTTGATCTTCATCGAATCGAGTTCGTACCGGCTGACCACTCAGCGAAGCCAAAGTGACAGGCGTAACAAAGGACTGCGCGTTCTCTGAGAGAACCACACGCACTTCTGCTTCGCATTGGCGCAGAAATCGCACCACATCACAGGCCTTAAATGCAGCGATGCTCCCGGTGACTCCCAAGAGAATACGACGACCGCGAAGGGATTTCTTCAACTGACTTTCAATCCATGGATTCATAAACTTCGAGCATTCCTTGAAGGGTTAAATCAGGCAGGTAGTTAGCTTCAGGAAGTCCTTCATAGAACATCCGAGCCCATCCTCCCGTAAGGAGGACCTTGGCGTCGGGAGCCTGAAGTTCTTCTTGAACTTTCTTTACCAAACCACGCACCATCGTCAATGTGCCCCAGGCAATACCGCTCTGCAAAGCCGAGGTCGTATGATGACCAATGACCCGACTTGGCAGTTCAATCGGTACTTCATAGAGCTGCGATGCTTGCGTCGCCATTGACCTTGCAAACATGGTCACACCCGGAGCGATGACTCCGCCCACAAAAGCTCCCTCGGCATCCATCACGCTGAGCGTAGTCGCCGTTCCAAAGTCTACAACAACAAAGGGTGGCTCTACATGCCTTCTTGCGGCTTCCAAATTAAGAAGGCGATCCACACCGACTGCTTCAGGTCGCTCAACCTGGAGTCGAAAACTCCATGGGCTCTTCCAGCTGAAGAGTTTTGTTGAAACTCCTGGCAACGCTTCCGCCACCCCATCCGCAGTGCCTCGTACCACGCTCGAAACCAAAATCACCTTCAAAGCCTCTGGAAGTAAATGCACTTCGGCCAGGCATTGCTTCAGCTCCCAACGCCACTCGTCGGATGTACGAAGGCCTGTTTCAATTCGCCATTTGCGCAGGAGGGACTTCCCCTCCGCCAAGGCGATCACACTTTGAGTATTGCCTATCTCAATGAGTAGCTGCTTGGGCTGAGCGTTGCTCAACTTGATTCTCCATCTTGGGATCAACCGTACGCGCAATATAAGAACGAATCGCATCCCGAATCGGTCCATCCAATTGCAATAGCGGATTCACAAAACCTGGAACCGCTCCGAGGCTTAGTCCCAATAGATCTTGCGTAACTAAGACTTGTCCGTCGCAGTCCGTGCCCGAACCAATTCCAATCGTCGGGATAGAAATCAATTGGCTAATATCTCGAGCGAGGGATTCTTCGACACATTCCAATACCAAAGCAAAGGCGCCGGCTTCGGTCAGTGCTTTGGCGTCCTCCAAAATCTGCGCGCGTTGATCAGCGGTTTTTCCTTGGCGCTTGTATCCACCGAGCTGATGAACGGACTGAGGTCTTAGGCCAATATGTCCAACCACCGGAATTCCGATTTGAGCAATCGCTCGTACGGTTGCGGCCATCTCAATTCCGCCTTCTAGTTTTACGGCTTGCGCGCGGCCTTCTTGCATCATTCGTCCTGCATTGAGAATCGCTAGTTCGATGGACGGTTGGTAACTCATAAAAGGAAGATCACCGATCACGAGTGCCCGCTTAGCAGACTGACTGACCGCTTTGACGTGAGGAAGCATTCCTTCCATCGTCATCGTAAGCGTATCGGATTGTCCATAAACCACCATCCCCACGCTATCGCCGACGAGCAACATATCGATACCCGCTTCATCCAAGCGCGTCGCCATAGGAGCATCGTACGCGGTGAGCATGGTAAGTTTTCGCTTCGACTTTTGGTCTCGAACCCAAGGAACCGTTACTCGCCGAATATCACTCATCTCTCTTCCTCCCGAAGGGTCGCCAAAAAAGCATCCCTTCCTTTTTTCCAATCCCCACGTCGATACTTCTCGTAGAAAACTCCCGAGCGGACTTCCGCTGCCTGGTCGGCAACAGCTTCTCGCAAACCAAGTGCGCGCATTCGATCCACCATGGCAAGGGTTCCGGCTTGAGCCGTTTGGCTGATTTTAGCAAAGGCCTTTGCAGGACCTAGTTCTCGAATGGTGCGAGCTAAGAATTCTAATTCATCCAGGCATTCTGCTCGAATCAAAGACTCAGGCGCTCCCGCTCTACGCATTTCTTCCATCGTCCACTGAACCAAAGGAAAAAGCCCCCCGCAAAGGAGCGACTGCTCCGAAATCAAATCCGCTACCGTCTCTTGCTCAAAGCTTGATTCAATCCGACGATCTTCAGAAAAACCCAGGGCTTCTGCAATCTGGATCAGCTTTGCTCGATCACGATTTGGAAATTGAATAGCGGATTGAAACAAGTGTGAGCCCGGAGACTTGGCAAGCTCCGTTCCGATAACTTTTGGTGCAAGAAGCGCAACTTGGTGCAAGGGATGGCGTACTTCCAATTCACCGCTGGCCACCGCAAATCCTGTAGCCAAAATCAAACAAAGCGGTCGTTCGATAGAACAAAGGTATTCACGATACAAAGGTGCAATCGAAGCGTCTGGGCAGAGCATCGCAAGGAAGGTTGTGGCGTTTGATTGATCGCGCTTCAAGTCCTCTACGGCTTGCTGCCATGTCAGCACTCGGTATCCAGATTGCATCGCCGCTTTCCAAGAAGGACTTTCGGGGGATCGCAAGACGATTGGAATCTCTTTTTGAGATTTTTTCATGGCCATTGCCCAAGCTTTGCCTTGGGAGCCGTATCCAATCTGGTAGTACATAGCGCCTTAAGTCATAGCATCGGGGCTAGGAATCGGCAAACGACAGGGCCCAATATGCTTCAAGAAGTAGCGGTGTGCGTTTTCGAAGAGAAACTCATGCCAACGCGCTTCGCCGTCTATGTCCTTAGCGAAGAGTTGCTCTCGCAGCGTCTTTACCTGATTGAACAAGTAAAACTTGGGATGAATAAAGATCGGAGCACCGCGATCGCTCCCAATGCAGATTCCTCCATTAAAACCGCCTAACGAACTCAATTCCATAATGGTCTCAGCATAGCGCGCGGTCCATTCATCCAAGTTGGTGATAGGCCCTCGATGCAAGTGGCGCCAGGGCATCACACCAATTAACCCGCCGCGTCTAAGTACTTCCTTTGCGACCTTAGCAGGAATATTCCTTTGACTCCCTACTAGGCTCTGGACCCCCGTATGGGAACAAATAACGGGTCTACGAACCTCGTTCAACGTATCCCACATGGTTGGCCCATTCATATGAGCCAGATCGATAATAAAACCCATTCGATCGGCTTCCTGTAAAAGCTCCACGCCATATTCCGTTAGACCCTTTTTGCTCACTGGAACAAGATCTTCCCCGCAGGAGTGACCATAGCGATTGTCAAAAAAATGCATCGGCTGAAGGACCCGTATCCCCTTCTCCCAAAGAATGGCCAGCTCGCGGGGACTAGGAAGGATCCGAAGGGACTCGATGGAGAGGATGTACTTCTTGGGCTGGGGATCGTCGGTAGGGCCTGTGTGAATCTCTTTGCCATAACGCTCGACGAAGGAATCGATGCGTCGAAGCAAGCGCCGAAATGCCCAAGCCCGAGTCGGAAAAGGATGTTCATAGAACGCCACCACCGAAAGACCCAGGTGCGTCTCCCACGAAAATTCGTGAATAATGCGATGAAAGGAGGTTCCTAAAAAAGGAAGCTCCGGATGAACATGAATATCGGCAAAGAAGACGCGTTGATCAAGTGCCATACACCTACCCTAGCTCAGGTTTGAGATTTGATGAAGCTCTGCTATCGTAGCAACTATGTCGAAAGAACCATTTCCCGTGAAAGACCAAATTGGCCGACTCTTGTCCCGCGAGCCGTTTCCAGAATTGAAGAAACTGGAAGAGCTGATGGCCTTTCAACACCCGCTCTTTCGCCAAGAGAAACTCGGCACCATCCGCGCAAATAATCGCGACCTTCCTCTGATGGGATTCTGCCTGGGATCGACCGACCCTGAAGCGCCTACTTTGGGATTTACGGGAGGCGTGCACGGACTGGAACGTGTAGGGGCACAGGTAGCGTTGACGTTTCTGGAGTACCTTTGCCAACAGCTGAGTTGGAATGAAGATTTTGTTACTTTCTTGAAAGGTGCGCGCATTGCGGCCATTCCCATTGTCAATCCGGGCGGTTTGATTATGCATCGTCGTAGCAATCCTTTCGGCATCGATCTGATGCGAAACGCTCCCATCGAAGCGGAGGAGCTCACCAATTTCGCATCGATGTTTGCGGGCGGACACCGTATCAGCCCGAAGCTCCCCTACTATCGAGGACCCAAGGGTCAGCCTATGCAAGCGGAGAGCCAGGCGCTCGTTGATTTTATGCGGAAGGAAGTTTTGACTGCTCGATTTTCGATCGCCCTCGATATTCATTCCGGATTCGGTGCGCGCGATCGACTTTGGTATCCCTATGCCAGGACGCAACGCCCCTTTGCTCATATGGATGAAGTGGTTGGCCTAAAGAATCTTCTCGACAAGACCTTGCGCTATCACGTCTACCATTATGAATCGCAGTCGCATTCCTACACGACCCACGGCGATCTCTGGGATTATCTCTTCTTTGAAAGCTTTGAAGAACAAAAGAAAAACAACCAGCGGTTTATCCCACTCACCCTGGAGATGGGATCTTGGATGTGGCTGAAGAAAAATCCGCTCCAGATTTTTTCACCCTTTGGACTTTTCAATCCTATCAAGGTTCATCGATTCAATCGGATTATGCGCAGGCACCTGCCACTTTTGCAATTCTTGATGCACGCAACAAAGAATCATACGCGATGGCCGAAGCTCTCTCCAATAGTCGAACAAAACAAAATTTAGTACTTCGGATCAAGAAGCCAGATGCTTCATTCGATCCCACGCTGTCCGCTTTAGAGATGGCGTCGTCAACATCTGCTTCAAAGTTGGTAAGACGATCCGATTGGCGCCAGGCACTTGTCTCATCCCTTCGCCAAAAATCAAGACGACCTTTGCGCTGGCAAAAAGCTCCGGCGCTTCTTCTTGCACAACAATACAATCTTGAAGTTCAATATGAATTGCGTGCAACATTTTTAGGAGGAGCGCTTTTTCTTCCTCAGAATTCTCAGCAAAGGGTTTCTCCAAAAGCAATACCCACTCTGCCTCTGAGGGAGTTGCCGTCGGATGGATTGGAAGTCGAGACGAAGCTGGCTTCATGAGCCAAGCGTTTTCGGGCAAGTAGCCCCAGAGTGCATTCATCCGCCAAGGAGTATCAAAAGAAGGCTCGGTTTGGCACCAGAGAATAATTTTCCGCACCCTAGCCTCGCAAGATGAATTGCGCTATAGCCCAAAGAATAGCGTGAAGGAGATTGGGGATATGAATAAATTCAATTGGAATTCGAGGGCTCTCGTCGGAGCGATAGCATTGGTCGGGCTTTGCGAAGCATCTTACGCTTCTGCACAAGACAGGCTTTGGGATCTCTGCATGAATGCCTTGAGTCCTCGATCGCCCATAAGGGGAACCATTCCCGACGATAGCCATCTCATTAGTGCGAAGGAGCATTCTCCAAGTGGCAAGATCCTTCGTCATGAGTATTGGACCCTCCTACCTTTTCAGCCCATTATTCAAAACGGAGAATATTATTTTTTCCGGAATTTTCTTGAGGAGCTTGCACTCTTTCCAGAATTATTCAGTAGGCTTGGCTATGAATTTCACTATGCCAATAAAACAGTAAGAATACCCAATCTTCCTGCGTTTCGATACCGAGCATCCCTGGTCATTAATGCAAAAATGGGGCTTACGCAGGACGTAACCACCTACCGAGAAGCGGCAGCTGTCGCGATCAAGGAGACCTATCCATGGCCCTATACTCGGCCCTTTCATCTACAGATAGTGGCTGCCCTGCTCGAAAAGGGACAAATTCTTTTTCCGGAATTTAAAAATAATTACTCCGATACCAGCTACTCGCTGCTATCCTCACTTTGGCTCGCGGGGCCACTGGGTGAGTGGTTTGCTCAGCACTACAAAGCACTTCGGATTTTGGAGCAAGATCCATTCTTTCAAACCGATCCGGAGTTGAAATACTGGATTCCATTCTTGAGAGCGGCTATTCTGCCTCGCATTGCAATGGACTTGCAAGAACGGCTTCAGGGTAACCTTCAGGATTTCTCCGAAGAAACAGAAAAGTTCGCAGACAAGCACGAAAGATCAAATCCGCCAAACCTCCAAGACTACCTTCTGGGGTCGTTGCCAGGATTTGGCCTTGAGGATCGTTATGCTTTTAGGGACCTAAAACTCGATGCATTTCTAGGTGACGGATGGTTTTTTTCAGATAGGTTTCGTACGAACTCGGGGCGATTTAGTGAATTCCTCGATGGCTTCTACACTTTGCTATCGAATCCCGCACAGAACAGTCCCCGAGGGCTTGCTGCTTTTCTAGCGGACTGGGGCCATGCAAATGCGAAGTCCAAGCAATGGGTCCTCCATTCACTCTCGGGATCGGGACCTGACACTTTATTGACGAATGAAGTCCTTGAAGGCTGGGCCAAATTTTGGGCTAAGGAGCTAGGTACGGCGGATCACCGGGGTAGTAGCGCAGTTAGAAGAGCTGGACGCTAGCGCCTGCAGTGGCTATTGCAGCCGATGGAGTACTCGCCGGATACGAATGGAGCATTCGGGGCATTTGACGGACTCGTAGGCCAGGTTCTGGTGAAAGTCTGTCTGATAGATAAAATGCAGATGAGAGTTGCAGACCGGACAACGCGAGTGACGCTTCACTGCATTTTCGGCACCGGTACTCACTTTGGCAGCCACGTCTTCTACTGCGACGACTTCGTCAGTATCAAGCTCAGGCATTTCATCCCGCTTT
>CAUJDS010000073.1 GCA_963169695.1 Bdellovibrionota bacterium | reverse complement strand
GGATCGCGACAGCGATCTAGCGCAGGGAGAAAAGTCCGGAAGACTTTTCTAGCAACGTAGCTGGCGACGCAAGGAGTGAGCACGAGCGAACGACTGAAGTCGCTCAAGTCCGGCCCTCGGCACCACTCTTCTTTTTCAGTTTTTTCAGCCATTTTTATCAAGACCGCAAATGGTTTTTTCAATTCAAATCGCACATTTAGCCCATCGAGTGTCGGGTTCGAGAGTATCAAATCTAGGAACTCACGACGTTCTTGAGGTGATTTGGAAATCCACAACGATTTCGCAGAAGTAGCCAGTTCGAGAACGGTCTTCGCAGTTTCTAATACTACAGAGGTTAAGCTCTTCTGATTCATCTCGAGTTGCTCAACTAAAGAATCTCGATTGGAGCGCACTCTCTGAAGTTGTTGGTCGAACAACTCTTTGTCGATCTGTTTGCTGATCATTAAATCGACGAGTGCGTCTCGTTGATTATCGAGTTCTTTCAATTTGCGACTGAAGCCTTCGATTTGAAGTTCGACAACTTTGTGGGCTTTCTTTTCGGTTTTGTTCAGGGCATCCGCAATGTCCTTTGCGAACTCATCACTAATATTAATTTTGTCGATCAGTTCGCCAAACTGCTCCCAGAGTTTGTCACCTTGGATGTTCTCAAGCTTGGGATGAGACTGTTTCCCGTTCGTGCAATGATAGTAATGGTAGGTTTTTGTTTCACCCGTGGTTTTTATATACTTCGTCTTTGGATCATAAATTATTCGACATCCGCATGAACACTTTAACCACCCATCTACTAGGGTAGTATGCTCATCGGTAAATTCACGTTTAGTATTGCCTCGCAAGCCATTCATCTCATCGACTTTCGCAACCCAAGCTTTCGGCACAAATAATTCGTGCTTCCCTTGGTAGCGTACTCCGCGCCAATCGTATTCGCCTCGATAGAAAAGGTTTTTCAGACGATATTCTATGGAGCTTTTTGAATACGTCAGTGCTTTTTTGCCAGAAATTAAACCTTCACTTAAAACTGTTTTTCTAATTTCCTCATAAGTGAATCCTTTTGATCTCAGTTCAAATTCTCGAAGAACAATTTTGCGATTATTTTCGTTCGGATCAAGCCCGATGGTTGTTCCTCGGTTTTTAGCTCGTCCCGTTGCTGAGTCAGTAATTTTAACGGTGACATAGCCTAGAGGTGGGTGATTGCTTGGATACCATCCCATCCGCGCTTTAGATGCCATGGCGTCAATAACTTTATCGCTCGTAACCTTTGAATTATTTTTTGCCATTACAAGTTGAACATCTCTCGCAAAGAGTTCACTTGAGGGCGTGTCTTTGTGCAGGATTTTTCTTTCATTTACGTAGTGAATATTAAACTCGCCACGCAAGACCTTACGCTCATTTTCTTCTCCATCAGTCATGTTTCGAGCTTCTCGGTCAGGCATATAAAATAAAACATTGCCGACTTTACGTTTTTTAACAAACGTCATGGCTTCATTGTATTTGTGGCGTTCATTACTATTTTTTGCGCTTTCAGCAAAAGTAAAAACCTGAACGATGTTAAGTCCTAACTCTTTGGCATACTCTCGGCATTTTTCTTCTTGAACTTGGTGTGAAATACCACCGTCAGTTTGCTTGACGCTACTGACCCGTAAAATTGCCACCGCATTTTTGTTTTTATAATAAATCTCATTCATATATTACCCGACCTTCCAATTTACCGGATTGCCAGCATTGAGCCCAGTCAATTCTGGTTCGAGTGATTCCGACTGGGTGTCTTTTGATTCTCTTAACTTTCTAAAATAATCGAAAATTTCAACTATTTGAGCGAACTCTTCTTCAGTGACCTGAAATGAATCACCATTAGGTTTCTTATAGGTCCGCAACTTATTCTTCGATTCCTGTTCACTCATTTCGCTGGAAGCTGGCTGAGTTGTGCCATCTTTGGGGTTGTCCATAAAACTCACCTTTAGGGATTTCGTTTATCGGGGTGTCCCTAACCTAGGAAATCGTCTGATCTCCTAAGTCAGGATATGGGCTGGTAGCGCAATAAGTTGAATGACCGCGAAAGATGATTTTTTTGAAGGCTTTCGCGGGCTATAAAAGAAATTAAATGACCGCCAAACTCCATTCATCTAATATTTAGGTATGAGTTTAATTTTGGAACTTCCAAATACTAGCCAGGGAAATGAGGACACGAATGATCGCGCCCGATCTAAGTTTCTAAGCAGGTTTTCTGGTTTTAATCTTAGTAAAGATGCTTTCCTCTATTACGAAGTTCTTTTTCGCCAACTGATGGCAAGTGAACAAGCCCGTACCGGCTTTAGATATGAAAACGAGATCCTTTGTATTGAAGACTTTTGCGGTAAGATGAGCCCCAGCAATAGAGTAGATAAAATTAAAGCGTATCTCGCAAAACATCCAAACCGATCTGATTTTGGCTTTAGCCAACTCACGTTCGAAAAGAAAAGCACCGTTCGAAAAATAGAAATTGATGTTAAGCGAGCCATGAAAGATCTGGAATTTTTCGAGGCTACGGCAAGAAAATCAATGGAAGAATCAGAAAGTAAATTAATCGATCTGACAGATCCTTTGAAGGATCTCCGAGATAAGGTCCTCAAAAATCTAAAGAAGGATTTAGCCAAAGAAACGAAAAGCAGTGGATTTTTAACCCTTTCAAAAGATGGCGTTCTGTCGATTAATATTACTCGATTTGAGTTCTTGCGCCACTACGCTCAACTATATTCAGGCTTGCTCGAAGCTCATTTCGCCTTGGCTAGCGAGGACTTCGAGGAGAAGGAATCTGAAGAAAGCGAACAAAAAAACCATCGCGTCGCCTATGGAATTCAGACGTTCATAGCAGAGAAGTTGAATTTTGAGTTTGGAAACAGACTGGGTATGAAACTTGGCGCCCATCATATCCGCCCGAAGCTTGATATGAGATTAAAGAATTCCTTGGAGCTTCTTCCGTCTAAAATTAAAATCATCGATGCTGATTTTGTGAACCATCTCTTTTTGAGACACGGCGCTGGCAAGTAGCTGATTTTGAATCCTTTTACAGACAGCCTGTAATCCCCATAAATTGTGAAAATCCAAGAATACGGATTGCGAATGTCTTCCGAAATAGATGCATTCGCGGTCTTCACGTAACTTTTTGTCCAGCCTTCATACTGGTTTTAAGTCGAACGGTGGTGTTCGGCAAAACCAAAAGGAGGCTGTATGCCTAAAAATAATGTGTCCCCGGTTACTGAAGCTAAAGTTACTCAACCCCAAATTGCTATGCGAGAAGCACCGCAAGCGACTCCGAAATTCAAGAGTGTGATTTTGACACCAGAATTTTGCGATCTGGTGCGGACAACGTCGTCCGAGATTATCGAGAAAATGGCTAATCTTTCAAAAGGAGAAAAAGAAGTCGGTAATATGATCATCAAACTTAAGAATGAATTTGATAGTCATGCGGTTCAACAAAATATTTCTGATTCGGAAATCCGGAAAGCATTTAACGAATATATCCAAGTCGCATTCGGGATACTTCCCGCAAGAGCTTACGATTATATGACAGTTGCGGGTAATGAAGGAGTTTCTAGTCTGCGATTATCAATTTCGTCGCTTGTTGAGCTTGCTAGATTATCTCCCGAATCACTTTCTGCACTTCTAGAAAAAAATGATGAGTCGCACCTTCGAACGCTTTCATATCGAGAAATTAAGGCGCTCGTGAAGACTTGCAATCGCAGAGCTCAAAAGAAAGAGCGAACTGCAAACAGAAATACAAGTAAGAAATCCGACCTACCGTCCGGGTCTTCCTTCGATGCAAATATGAATGGCTTTTTTAGAGAAATCGACCGCGTAAACATTCCTGACGTTCCTCTGGCAAAGGTCGTTTCTATGAGCCTTCAGTTTACAGAGAGAATGTCTCAAGAGATTGTCTTGGAAGGATTTCGAAAAGCGTTTGAACAGGTTCGTTCTGCGTTTTCTGATAAAAAGACTACCCCTAAAGTCGACGCTTTGGTTGAGGAGATCGTCGAATGGCAAACGGGAAAGTTTTTAGAAAGAAAGGGGGCTTAAAATGAAAGCCTCAGAAACTCCCGATATGTACATCGAATTTTGTAATTTTAAAAAAGTTAACAATCTTGAATACAGAAAGGCATGGGAGATTTTACTGGATCTCCTGTGTGCAGTCTACGCCCATAATGCGACGAAGGAACTGTTGGAATACCAAGCTTCTTCGCTACCATTTTTTCACGCGTATTTTCTAGTGGTTAATGAAAATCCCTTTATGGATCACCTGGGTCCAGTTTTCGAGAGAACGACGCGCGAGTTTGGCAAGGTTCAAAAAGCTCAGCATTTTACACCCAACCCGATAGCAAAGCTAGTTGGAGAGCTTTATCAATTAAGAGAAGAAGACTTCAGGGATAGAGACGATGTCTCTGTCAATGATCCTTGCGTTGGCTTCGGCGCTCTGATTCTGGGGTTTATTGGTTCATACAAACTTGCTAAACCTTTGCATATATTTATAAACGACATAGATCTGATGTGCTGTAAGGCTTCATTTGTGCAAGTTTGCATGGCTATGACAATCGCACCGAAGACATTTAAGCTTTTTGTCACCCAAGGGGATATTCTGAAGTTTCCGCGCGGGGAAAAGCTGATACTCACAGCTAATGTTAGACCAAGTGATGCCATGATTTTTCAATACATAATCCAATCGTCCAAAACCTAGGTTTCATGAGAACTCCGGCTAAGAGAGGCAGATGCGACGGCACTGCCTTTTTTATTTCTCGGGATCTCCGTCTACAGGCGCCTGTAATGTAGTTTCCTGATCGTAGCGGTTTTTTAACTTCAGTAGAGCGCCTTCGATTTCAAATCCAGACTTCCCATCATTCAATAGGGCTTCCATCAACACAAAACATTGTTTTTCGAATTCACTTTTTGGATTTTTGGCAATTAACTCAAACTTATCAATTAACGCCTTAATATATCTTTTTTCGGTTTCGGTTGCTGAATATTCATTCAACATTCCATCTTTCCAAGCTTTGTAGGCGGTAATATTTTGGCTAAAATAGTTATAATTTTTGATGATTAAGAAAGTGGTTTTACTTCGCTCCATTTGTTCAATTCTGTTTTGCCATTTCGTGATCTGGAGATAAGAATCATCTTCGACTACAGGCTGTCTGTAATTTTCCTGAGAATTCTTAATCTTTTTTGAATTCTCGATTTTATAACTGGGATAACAGATATTGAAAGAAGTGACGAATCCGAATACGTTCGGAAAAGGTTCGTTATTGAATTTAAGATCTGAGATCCCTAACTTCCCAGCATCTTCCTGAATTTTTTTATGCAAGTCTTCGGTAAGTCGCCAATTTCTGGGGTCCGTCTCGAAGAAATATCGGTTAGACATTTTCCTGTTGCCTCGTTTGAACTTAATAAGCTTTAGATGCTTGAGTTTGTAGACAGAACGATAGAATGCGGGCTCCCCGCAGACCAAAATTTTCTCAGTAATCTTGTCCACACTAAAGAAGCAACCGTTTGGACCAAAGGACGCGATCTGAACCAGAAGATCGCGATCATTTTTTGTTAACAGGTCGTAGGCTCTCAATAATACGAACGGGATCGGTGTAAAAATAAAGGCAAGTTTGTTATCTTTTTTCTCATTCATTTGTACCCACCTCCATGGGTTGATAAATAAATGGAGAAAAAGAAAAGTCGATTCTGATCTCTGTTTTTACCCACCCCAGTGGTCTTGTGCCCACGCTGAACGGAAGTAGTTAGAATAACAATTAATAATGGAGTTCTTTGGCAAACGCCCCTGATGGGCTTATGCCAAACAAACTGATAAATTAAATATTCCAGTATTCAGGATTGAAAAATGAATCTCGGTATCTCTCAGCTTCTTGAAGAATGAGAAGGTGGTCAGTCAACGTAAGCTCTCGCATTCTTGAGACCTCATAATTTCCGTCAGCGAACTCAATAAAGGCGACAGGTTGTTCCTCATCGTTTCTAGTAATGAGAAAGCAGGCTTGACTAGGTAACTCAGGCACTTGGTGAAAGCGGAACTTGTTAATTTGATTTTTCATAACTGATCCTCCAGAAGCTAAATGGAAGATCATCAAAATTTGCCGAGCCCTTAAAAATCCAAAGTTTATATATAAAACCCTAGTCAGAATCCTCACTCTCCGGAGAACCCTCAGCAGAATTTGGTACCCCTTCGATTTTTAAACCCTGCCGTTTTCGCAGTTCCTCCCAATTGTATTCCTCACTCTTATTCACAATGAAGTGTGTCTTTGAAATATCAAATGGATCTAAAATAACAATTTTAAGCAGTATTAGTTCAGCAATTCCTGCCTGGCATGAATTGTAGGAAAGATGCGTGATCTTCATCAGATCGTCTCTGGTGAATCGATGGGATCTTCGCTGAGGGTATGCTTTTGAAGATTGATAAAATAATAAAAAGAGCCGTAGTGAATTTGGTCCTACGACGTCCTTATTAAGAAAAAATGGCGGTAAATGCTCCATAAAGCCTCCAGAGCGATCTAAATGGAATGATCCACCCATTGATCCATTTAGCATAAAGAATGAAGCAGAGGGGCTACGAATTCGTTTATCAAGGCTTTGTAAGGATATGGCTATCAGCCTTGTTTATTGTATTTATTAAGCCATTGGCGCAATGGCTCGGATATTTTGGAACCGCAGAATTATGGTTCAATTTTTATGGGTTTGCCGGCTCTTATATAGTGGTTTCTTGGTTTTTTCTTTTAGCTCGATACCAAAACCAAGACTTAAAAGAAAAATACGAGGCATACCGCGTGAGAAAACGTATTAAGGATGCTGAGGAAAGGACTAAGCAGATGAACGATCCTCGCCATCGTCCTGATTAAATTCTTCCTCTGCCAAAATTCTCTGTCTAGTATCAAAAAGACT
This sequence comes from Bdellovibrionota bacterium, assembly GCA_963169695.1. Taxonomy (GTDB): domain Bacteria; phylum Bdellovibrionota; class UBA1018; order UBA1018; family CAUJDS01; genus CAUJDS01. The sequence goes on along the minus strand of CAUJDS010000073.1, from coordinate 29,043 downwards.
TAGACCACGAAGGTCGACTTTTCTAATCTGGGGATGGCAAATCTTAATCCAAAAGCGTTCTTTCTCTTGGCTCCAGAATGCTGGGTCTTTTGCGATGATTGCTTTTCGCGCGTAAGACATCTCGCCAAACATCTTTAGGCACTGGGAGTGATGGTCCCCAGGAGTTCTTAGTTGGCAGTTATCCTTATTGAACTCCCAATTCTTCCAGCGGTCTTCAAACAATGTTGTTCGGTCTCTTTGCACGGTCGATAGGTTTACATATGTGCCTTGGTACCGATAATGCTCACGTTCGGAAAGATCTCGCTTTTCTTTTTCTTTCCGCTGATAATCGGCGAACCATATTTTGTTTTTTTCACCTTCTGAGACCTCGAAGGATTTGTTAATCCTTCGCTTCATTATTGAGGTTGCTTTCGACACTAGTGGTGACAAATTTTTAAAGATCAAGAAAAGCACCTTGCCAACTACGATCAACGTAAAAATAGAAGAGGCAATTTTATATATTGATGCCGACATAAAACTGCCTCCTTTCATTACTGTTCGAAATAGAAGCTGACAGCTCCAGAGCCAACAGTGTCGCAGACGCTTTGTCCGTTGTGAGAATATACGTCGCCAGACCCACAAGTGCGGTGAACGGCATTATGAATCGATATGTTCTTTCCTGCGAGAGTTGCCGTGATTCCCATCATAGGAACCGTCGCAGTTTGATTGTCATAAATTCTAGAAAAGTTGCCATGAATGGTATAGTGCGAACCTCGTGTCGTGCTTGCGAATCCTTTGGCAGTCGTATGCGGTGAGCTAAATCCAAATGCCGAATTTGATGGCGACGAAGATGCGTCAAGATTAACAACACTTGCCGAAGCTGAACTCCAGCTATTCAGTTTGTTTGCGACGTCAACTGCGCCATTGTTCAACTGGTGATAAACTTTATACTGCTTTGCTAAAAGCAGGGATTTATCAACAAGCTGATTTCTGAATCCGAAATAGATATTGTTATCCATATCTTTCAGCAAAATAGATCGACCATTCTGAAATACGACCCACTGGCTCACGGAGGAATAAAATTCTCCGTTGTTACAGACGCCTGTATTGGTCTCTGTGGTTTTATCAACATACCCAGCGCCCGATTGAAGCTCAGTGTATTCTGTGATTGTTGTGCTGGATGAACTTGCCGAGATGCGAACTCGAGAAGGTGCCGTTGGATCGCCCTTCATTAAGACCGCATTGTAGTCATAACTTAAAACACCAGAAAGGCAGATCGGTTCGTAAATCATATAGTCGGCAGTTCTGTTGTCCAAATCTGAAACTATGATCGCAACCTCGTTATCTACTACAAATTGCTCTCCAGAAACGAATGGGGGTAAGGCGTTAGAGACAATGCTATTCGCACTATTGAAACCATAGTACGAAGCCGTTCCATTGCCACCGCCAGTTGATCCACCTCCGCCGTTTCCACCGCCTGGATTAGTTCCCCCATCGGACGGCAAAGACGTAGAGCTTCCTCCGTTTCCGCCACCGCAAGCACTGAGACCAAGGCTTAGAATAACTATCACGATCATATTTTTTATCGTATTCACTTTATCCTCCTAAACGTCCGCCACAAGCCCGGCAAATTTGCGAAGCTAGTTGCAGATCACTACATGAAACTTCGATGTAGATTTCATTTCCCCCTCGGGAAAATCCACCAGACATCCTTCGCCAAAGTTGTTCCATGCAATGCTCTGCATCTGTAGACGAACTAAAAATGTAACGTGCCACCGTACCCATATTTGTATCCCTCATCATTTTTTGGACTTTGGATCGATTTTTTTAATCGAGATTTCATACATTCCAACATGGAGATCAGTTTTGGAAATCAGCGAGTCGATAGTGCTGACTTTCTCTTCTTCTCCCCATAGTAGCCATGCGGGTGAAACCTTGAAGAACTCACACAACTTTTTTAAATGAAGTGGATCACGAGGAATTCGCCCTGATTTTCCCACCCACTCGAAAATTGATTTTCGAGACAATGATGTACGCCGAGCAAGTTCACTTGGTGTGATGCCTTTCTCTTGGCACAGTCTCTCTAATCTTGTTCCAAAGTCGTTTGTGTCTTCCATCCTGTTGGTCCTATTCACGAGTTTCTTCGGAATCTAAAGATCGATCCCGCAGTTAAACCTGATTTCTCAGGCAATTCGTCCGAGTCTTGAGGCTGAATTGCCTGAATACTTGGACCTGTTCTCGTGGTGCTAATCTTTTCATTCCTTTCCAGCGCACATAACTAGGATGCCGGGCTCGAATGGAAGTGTCCGGTAAAAAGATGAAAGTGCTCCGGTTTGGTGCTCCTGCGTGGCTTAAAACGGGAGACAAGAATCAAGCCGGATTGGTAAATTAAGAGGATTGGGGCATCTGCCTAATTAGACATCAAACCACATAACGCAGGCAGTAATAGTTCATTGCCAATGGAAGTCTCTTCGTAGGCTTTCATTGTATTAGCTTGTCAAAAGGAACCTCGGTTGATTTAATTTTATCGTAAACTGCACAAGATAATTTTTGGAGGCATTGCCGTGGGTGAATCGGAGCGTTGGCTATCGGTCGAAGAAATTGGTGCTCACTTGGGAGTATCCAAAGAGACTGTTTATCGCTGGCTAGAAAAAAAGAAAATTCCGGCTCATCGCGTGGGGCGACTTTGGAAATTCAAAGCCCGCGAAGTTGACCAATGGGTCATGGATGGCGGTGCAATTTCAAAAATCGAAGACGATAAACAAGGGACTGTATGGCAAAACTAACTGAGATTGAACAACAAGAAGTCGCTCGCTTTATCGAAGCGGGAAAACCACTTCCAGATAAGTATAGGTTTTTACTTTTTGAAGATAAGCGCGAAGTCGAACTTGTTTGGAACGGGAAAAATAAGGATGTTTGTAACATCGTTCTGCCATTTCAAACCATTGAACAGGTCGACGAACCCCGTGAAGAAGCCGATACAAAACTCCAACAAAGTCTTTTTGATATAGATGATCGTGGTCGCCAGATACGCGGTTGGACCAATAAGCTAATTTGGGGCGACAACAAACTGATCCTCTCTTCACTTAAAAACGGTCCGTTGAGGGATGAGCTCGATAAGCAAGGTGGGCTAAAGCTCATTTACATTGATCCTCCATTTGATGTCGGCGCTGATTTTTCCATGGATATTGAAGTCGGAGATGAGACTCTAACTAAAAAGCCGAGTATATTAGAAGAAATTGCCTATCGGGATACTTGGGGGCGAGGCACTGATTCTTTTAATGCAATGATTTACGAGCGCATTCATCTAATTCGAGACCTTCTGACTGATGATGGAAGTATTTTTCTCCATTGCGACTGGAGAGTGAGCCCTTATGTTCGCTTGATATTAGACGAGATATTTGGACGTGATAATTTTAGAAATGAGATCTATTGGTACTATTATAATAAAATGCCAGACACTCGAAAAGGTGTTTTCCCCAGATCCACTGATACTATTTTTTGGTATGTGAAAAATAAAAATTCAAACTATACGTTTAATCCTCTTGAGGAGAAACGCGATACTCCAGTTAAGCAACTCGTGCGAAAAAAAGTTGATGGAAAAATGATTAATGCGCGAGATGAAGCTGGCAACGTAATGTACCAGACAAGAGAAGAACGCGTGGTGGATAACGTGTGGCGCTTGTCGATGCTTCAACCAGCGGATAAAACTGAGAATCTATTTTACCCAACACAGAAGCCTGAGCATTTGGTTCGTAGAATTATTGAAAGCACAACAAACGAAGGAGATGTCGTTGCTGATTTCTTCTGCGGTTCTGGATCAGTATCGGCAATGGCTGAAAAAATGGGTCGCAAATGGATTGTCGCAGATCTAGGGAAGTATGCAATTCATACAACTCGCAAGAGGATGATCGGTGTACAACGAGAACTAAAAAAAGCAGGGAAAGATTTTAGGGCTTTTGAAATTCTGAATTTAGGAAAGTATGAACGCCAACTTTATGTTGGAACAAACCCCGACCTGCGCGAAGAGCAAAAAGCTAAACAGCTAGAAGAAAAAGAATCTGCATTTATTGAACTAATCTTAAAGGCATACAAAGCAGAAAAAACAACGGGATTTAAAATATTCCAAGGTAAGCGCAATGGTCGCCTGGTTGCGATTGGTCCTGTAAATTTGCCGGTTTCTAGACTTTTCGTTGAGGAGATTATTTCTGAGTGCCGTCAAAAGAAAATTACTAAAATTGACATTCTTGGGTTCGAATTTGAAATGGGTCTCTTTCCTGATTCTCTTGAGGAAGCAAAACGCAAGGGAATTGATATTTCGCCCAAGTATATACCAGCTGATGTTTTTGATAAACGAGCTGTAGAAAAAAATCAGGTATCTTTTCATGATGTTTCTTATATCGAGGCTAAATCCCATTTTAAAAAAAGTAGTGTTGCCATTGAGCTAAAAGACTTCTCGGTGTTCTACAACCAAGATGCGACGAATGACGTTGCTGAAAATCTGAAGAACAAAGGTAGCAAAGTAGTCGTGGAACAAGGGCAAATCGTAAAAATATCTAAGGATGCAAAAGGAAAAATAACTCGAGAAAAGTTAACCAATAAGTGGAGTGATTGGGTTGACTATTGGTCGGTGGATTTTAACTATGGTAGCAAAAAAGAGATCATACGGACCAAGAGCGAAACCTCGGATCAGTGGGAAGAGGTTTGGACTGGTGATTATATTTTTGAAAACGAGTGGCAATCGTTCCGCACCAAGAAGGATCGTTCTTTGGAATTGATGAGCCCCTTTCATGAATTCGAATCAAAAACTCAAAAGGTTGCCATCAAGGTTGTCGATATTTTTGGAAACGATACGATGTCTGTAATTGAGCTAACAGGGAAAGGGAAAAAGTAATGGCATTGCATCCAAACTTCCCAGAGTCACCTTATGCTATTCTAGACCCAACTATCCGTTGGTTTCCTGCTGATGAAACTTTGCGAAATACGAGTTTTGAAAAGTTGTTGCCTCCATTAGTCCCAGAGCTTCGAAAGCAAGTAAAAAAGTTTCGTGATAGTGGATACGAAAGCGCGACCCAAACTAGTAAAAGCTTGTTAAATTGGTGGTTCAAAACGCCCCATTTAGTCCAGAAAGCTGATTCCTCTTCAGAGTTTAAATACTTTTTCTCTCAACGTGAAGCTTTAGAGACGATTATTTACCTAGTCGACGTGATGAAAGTAAAAGATAAATATGATTTAATACGATTTGATAATTCGGGTGCTGTTTCTGCCAATATGTTTGATGAAACGTGGAAGCGATTCGTCGTTAAAATGGCAACTGGAGCCGGGAAGACCAAAGTAATCAGCCTTGCATTAGCCTGGAGCTTTTTTCATAAACTCTATGAAGAGAATTCCCCGATGGCTCGCAATTTTTTGGTGATAGCGCCCAATATAATCGTGCTTGATCGCATCTACAAAGACTTTCAAGGGCTTCGTATTTTTCTAAAAGACGATCCGGTTTTGCCTCACGATGGTTTCGATGGACGGGAGTGGAGATCAGATTTCCAGATGGATCTTCATATCCAAGATGATGTTCATGTAACCAGCCCTGTTGGTAATGTTTTTCTCACTAATATTCATAGAGTTTATTCGGGCAATGATATCCACGCATCGCCCAATGATGAAAACTCTATGGATTATTTTTTGGGTCCGAAGCCGGCGAATGCGACGACGGATTCAAATCTTGATTTAAGTAAAGTCGTTCGAGATATCGAAGAGTTAATGGTTATTAACGATGAGGCACATCACGTTCATGATCCACAGAATGCTTGGTTTAAATCTATCCAAGATATCCATAACCGCTTACAGCAAAAAGGAACGGCTCTTTCGTTACAACTCGACGTAACTGCAACTCCAAAGCACGCGAATGGCGCAATTTTCGTCCAAACAATTTCTGACTACCCTTTAGTTGAAGCAATTAAGCAGAACGTAGTAAAGCATCCTCTTGTGCCAGACGGTCCTAGTCGTGCCAAACTCACTGAAAAGAAAAGTTCTAAATTTACAGAGAAGTATTCAGACTATATCAATCTCGGAGTGATTGAATGGCGCAAAGCTTATGAAGAGCACTTAAAACTCGACAAAAAAGCCATCCTCTTCATCATGACCGATGATACAAAGAACTGTGATGATCTGGCGGAATATTTAGAAAATACCTATGCCGATTTAAAGGGCGCAGTCTTAGTCATTCATACCAAGAATAACGGCGAAATATCAGAAGCCAGTTCTGGAAAAAACAAGGAGGAGCTCGACAGACTGCGGGAGCAAGCAAACACTATCGACAGTGCTGAGAGTCCGTATAAAGCAATTATTTCTGTTATGGTTTTACGGGAAGGATGGGACGTTCGCAATGTCACCACTATTGTCGGATTACGAGCTTTCACGGCTCAGAATAATATTCTCCCAGAGCAAGCTTTAGGTCGTGGCTTGCGAAAAATGTATCCTGGCAATATTCAAGAGTTCGTAAGTATAGTTGGAACACCAGCTTTTATGGACTTCGTTGAGTCCATTCAGCAGGAAGGCGTTGAGCTTGAGCGTGGTCCTATGGGAAGCGGTTCTCAACCCCGGACTCCACTGGTTGTTGAAATCGACAGCGAAAACAAGAAAAAAGATTTAGACAACTTAGATATTGAAATTCCAATTATGACGCCACGGATTTATCGAGAGTATAAAAATCTAAATAATCTCGATGTGACGAAGTTCGGACACAAGCCGGTCGGATATCAGGACTTTTCGGACGAAGAGCAGAGAGAAATTGTTTTTAAAGACATCACAACCGGGAACATTACCCATACAACTGTTCTTGATGCATCTGGCTTAATCGATTTTAACAGTGTTGCAGGCTATTTTACGCAATCAATAATGAAAGATCTGCGTTTAGTCAGCGGATACGCCATCCTTTATGGAAAAGTTAAAGAGTTCATATCGAGCCAACTTTTTGGCAAGGAAATTGAATTAGACACCCCGAATACTGTTAGAAATCTTTCGGAAGTTGAAGCTACGCGAACCATCATTGAAACTTTTAAAAAGAAAATCAATGATCTTACTGTTCAGGATAAGGGTGATGCAGAAATTCGTGACTACATTAAGTTACGAAATACCCGTCCATTTATCGCTAAGGAACAAGGGTTTATAGTTCCCAAGAAAAGCGTTTTTAATAAGGTCATCGGTGATAGTCACCTAGAGCTTGAGTTTTCGACCTTCCTTGAAGAATGCGAAGATGTGATTTCTTACTCTAAGAACTATTTGGCGGTTCACTTCAAAATCGACTATGTGAATGCGGATGGCGACATTTCTAATTATTACCCGGACTTTTTCGTAAAAGTCGCTAATAACGAAGTTTACATTGTCGAAACAAAGGGCTTAGAGGATTTGGACGTTCCTTTAAAAATGTTCCGATTAAAGCAATGGTGCGAAGATATAAATCGCGTACAAAAGAAAATAAAATACGACTTCGTTTTTGTCGATCAAGAATCGTTTGAAAAGTACGAGATGAAAAACTTCAAACAAATGGTAGAGAACTTTAGAGAGTATAAAGACTAAGGGGTAACATGGATGACATAACAAATGAGCAAGAGCGCTCACCTGGAAAAATAGAGAAACAGCCTTGGCAAATGACCAAGACTGAGTATGAGGCTAAGTTCGGAGCGCCCAGAGGCAATTCGACTGTCACGGGAAATTTCTCTAAGCACAAAAGCTCAGTTGAGATCGCACTCAATCGTGGACTTAAAGTTCCTCAAGAAGTTCTAGAGGACTATCCTGACCTGAAGGACCTTTAATTTGTCGGCAACAGCGAAAAAACAACTTTTTAAGTATGTTGATATAGCTGGTGCCACGGCAATCTTGCAAAACGGAACTCTTCTTTTCTCCTCGCCTCTATATTTCAACGACCCCTTCGACATTTCTATCCAAACTCTTTTTGGTTATGACGCCTTTGACCTAGAAGCGCACCTTGATGAATTCATAGCATTGTCTACTTCAGACGAAGTCTTGCCTGAAGGTAACGGCAGTGCACAATCTAATAAATTTGTTGCAGTTAGATCAGCTCTTTCAAACGCATCAGAGTCATACAAGGCGAACTTAAGAAAAGAGTTTTCTGCTAAAAACATTTGGGATGAAGAGAGCCTGCGTGCAAGTGGAGCTGAAACTTTAGCACATATTAAAACGGCATTTGAGCTATCGGGCATATTTTGTGCTTCTAAGCGGTTTGATAATTATCTTTTATGGGCACATTACGCAGAAAAGCATCAAGGTGCAGTGTTGGAGTTCTCGCCAAATGTAGAGAAGGACTCAATGTTGATTTTGGCTGAAGATGTCGAGTACACCAACAACAGACCTTATCTATACGAATCCCATAAAGACTTTTTGATAAAGTCGATGTTTCGAAAAACTGAAGATATTCTGGCTGAATACACAAAGAAAATAACAAAAACAAAAAGTTTAGAATGGGCGTATGAGGAGGAAATCCGACTCTATATGCCGATCTTAGTTAATTTATTCGAGGGAAAGAAAAACCACTGCCTTACATATCATGACGACGAGCTGGTTTCTGTATTCTTAGGTTGCAAGATGCCAAAAGAAACTAAGGACTCGATTGTTGATCTCGCAATAAAAAGGAATCCAGAAGCTAAAATCTACGAGATGATTCCTGACCCTCACCGCTACAAGTTGAAGCCAAAACCGTATGCATGACTTAAATCATTTTAAGACAGCTTTTAATAGTGTCGGTTGGTTTATTCCTCCCTTTATATCCATGGGTTTTTTAAACATGATGTATAAGAAGATCATCGACTCTGGCGGTGCGTTCACTCAGAAAGATCTGGAGTTTATGCTGTCGCTGATTTACTCGCCTGAGAACATATCCGCCATGGTGGTTAGTCGTTATCCAGTTGTGCCGTACATAAAAGAATATAAAGAAATCATTGCGGAGTCAGTTCGCGCGCACTTCTTAGGACTGGATCATATTGCCGTAACTGGTTTGATGCCAGTTCTTGAAGGCGCCGGGACCAACTTGGCGAAGAGTCGCTCAATTAAGTGTGAACGAGTATCCACTCGCAAAATATTTATTGGTCTTGCCGATAGCTGTAAGGATGATGCGCAGAAATATAATATTGGAGCGGTCGGTGAAATCATCTCGATGATGGACTCATTCAAAGAGTATGCGGATCAGCATCTTTATATTGAATCTAGTAAGTATCCGCATACCGATAATACCAACCGCCATGGAATCTTACATGGAGCGTATGCAGACGAAGACTATGGCGAACCCATCAACTTCTATAAGGCGATGGCTACCGTCGATTTTCATTTTTTTATAGAGTCATTTCGCTCGGCACTGTCTTGGTTCGCTCCAGAAGAAACCGAGCGCTCGAAGACTTTAGCAGGCTACTATCAAGCACACAGAATTTTGGGGAAGATAAAGCCAAATTTGGAACAATTAAAAAATGAACCACAGGATTCGTGAATGAGCCAAGGAAAGAGAACTAATAATTTCTTTGAAGAGAAGGCTGGGAAAAATGATGTCTACGCTTTCAATAAGTCTCATTCTAATCGACAAGAAGTACGCGACTATTGCTCTAAACTTCTTGAGCATCACTGGCAATATTGTGGGGATTCTCATTTTCAACAGGATGCAGTTGAAAATCCCCAACAGCGTTGGTGGGAGATGTATCTTTCTTGGATACTCTATAAGGTCGCAGGATTCAAAGGTCAGAAAGTGAATGGTGAAGGACCAGACTTTTGCGTGCTTTTGCCTGATGGTAAGAAAATGTGGATCGAAGCGGTTGCTGTAAAAGTCGGTACTAAGGAGAACAAGGTGACACGTCCGCCAGTAGGGCAAGCTGGAACACTTCCTGTCGATAAGATGGTTCTTCGTGTAACCAGCGCGTTTGCAGACAAAGCGAGAAAAATTGAAAGATATATCGAGCAGAAAATAATTTCCCCTGAAGATGCAGTGGTCATCGCAATTAATACGGGAGAAATGCGGGACTCCGACCTTGCTGACCAGTATCCACCTCTAGCTGTGCGGGCGTTATTGGGAGTTGGAGCAATGGCATTTAAAGTTTCTGTTCATCTTGGCGACAAGGTTGAGAGGAATGACGACGTAGAGGTTGTCTTTCCCGAACAGAAGTCGATTCAAAAGAGCCAACAGGCATCAATTTCAACGGAGGGATTATTGAATAATCCCTCCGTCAGCGGTGTATTCACATCTACCAGACATCTAGTTGACATGATGGATTCAGGAAAAGACTTAAAGATTTTGTTGAATCCAAAAGCTCGCTCGCCGTTGGATGCGTCGCTTTTTAAGTTTGGCACCCTAATTAGCTAACAATAAATCTTCTACCAATTGTGTCCAATGTCTTGATTCTCGAAGTTGATTTCCAGATTTTTATCAATTGTTAGCTCAAATGAGCCGAACATTTCCTGATCTTTGAAGGTATCCGATTTATCATCTTTGTCGTAATCAAAGGCGAATTCGAGTGTCAGATCATAATCGCCTTCGACGAAAAGCACGTCATCTTCAAATCTAAACGCAAGATTCTTCAAAGTGACCAGCTTTGCTATGTGGTAAGGTGCAAAATCTTCGATTTCGCATTCCTCATCTCGTAAGAAATCGCTAAAGAAATTCAGCTCGAGGTATTTATTAAGTGCGGGGCTCTTTTCGCAAAATGCCTGAACGTCAGCTTCTGAGTTTTCGACTGCCTTCAGGTTCTCTAGCAATTCATGTAGTTGAGTCTTGGATTTTTCAGTCTCGGCAATCAAGGAATGGGCTCTTTTCAAAGCAATATCTTCTTTATCTAACCTCAAAGCTTCAATCTGTTCTTCGGTTGCTGGCTTGGGCTTCGGAGCGTTGGACTCCAATAAATTCAGATAGTTTCGATAATTCGAAAACCCTAGCATCTTTGATGCCTCTTCAAGCGCCTGATGCTGACTTATCGATTTCTCTTTTTTTAGTTGTCTGGCTTTCTGCTTAAGAAAGGACGGCGAAACCAATGGCTTCTTCATATAAACCTCACATATTGCCCACTAACGCTTTGTCGCCTGCTCCAAAACATCGATGAGCGATGTTAAGTTTAATATGATTTAGAGAACGGTGCGTTCAATGACAGTGCTCGAGTGCAAGCTTTAGTGCGCAGGCGCAAGGTATCTGCCTAACCTATGCAACGAGATTAGCGGTGGACGTAAAATGTGTCAATATTCGATAGGATTCGATATTGCGCCTAAGCAACCGCACTCTGAGAGTAGATGACGCAGGCAGTTCGAAAGTCGTCCAGTTCTGCGCACCAGAAATGGACAGGAGTCCATTTTGCAATAGCGCAGCGGCCATGCTGTGCATGGCTGTTTTGCCTGGATGGCAAAACAAGCGAGCAGTTGTGTGAACTACGGACCTGTCTCACAATTTACGTCCCTCTTTGTGTTTGTAGCGACGGACTTGAACGCGTAGGAGCGACCTGCGATGGATCGCGACAGCGATCTAGCGCAGGGAGAAAAGTCCGGAAGACTTTTCTAGCAACGTAGCTGGCGACGCAAGGAGTGAGCACGAGCGAACGACTGAAGTCGCTCAAGTCCGGCCCTCGGCACCATTTTTGACGGATGTCAAAAATCTCGACCGCAGCGTGCCTGCGGTGCAGGCCATTTTGGCACGAAGCCAAAATGAGCGAGGACGACAGGAGAGCAAGCAAAAGGGGACAAATGAGCAAAATTTCTGATTTCAGAAATCAAAATTCGAATTTTCAAAAAGCAGAAACTCTAGGTAGGGGCAATGGTCGACTTCTCGGCTGCATTTTGGGCCACTAGGACTGCTCCTACCAAGGAAGTTGCCTTGTCGCGTTTATTTAGATCTTTGGGCCTGGAGAAGCGCTGAAGTTACCAGAAAAATTGCCGCCGCACACCGTCTGGGTTACTTGGAGGGCCTTATGATAAGCATTTTACTTTTGGTAGCAACAATCGGTCGGATTTTCAGTCTCTCTGCTTGGGCGGTAAATTCAGAACAACCCATCAAAGTCATGACCTTTAATACGGGCCTGGTTTGTGTTGGTCCGGGTTGCATCTTGGCTGAGGAAGATCATCCCCATGAACGTGCACCGCTCATTGGCCACTGGCTTAAGGCTCAAGCTTCGGATCTTGTTTTCCTTCAGGAGGTATTCTCGCCTAGGGATTTTGAAGTCATTCGAAAAGAGAGCGGCCATGCTTATGCGGCAACACCCGACGCTACTTCGGGGCTCGCCATTTTCTCCAAGTATCCGATTTCAGATTTCGGTTTCGATCCTTTCGAATGGCAGGGGTCCAATTATCACGACTGCAAGCGATTGGTTGCGCGAGTAATTATTGGAGTGGCAACTGCAACCATTACCCTGCCCACTAAACGTATTCGAGTGGTTACCATGCATCAATTGGCGCGGTGGCAAGATGTTCAGGGGTTTGCATTGCCTTCCGATCAGATTACGCCGGAGCGCAAGCTGATCTTACTGAAACTTCGCAAACTACTCGACCGTCAGGATCCGAATTTGCCTCTGATTGTGGCCGGCGACTTCAATATGAACCAAAAATCCGAGGAATATCCCTTTTTTGAGCGTATCATAGGTCTCCAAGACGCCTTCAGAACGGCGAAGCGCAAAGACTGGAAATCCTTTTGCACTTTTTGTCCAGACAATGCCTTTGTCAAAGCGCAAGACTCTCCCGGTGAGGGAATCCTAGATTACATTTGGGTTAAGCCGAAAAGTGTGCAAGTGGAGCGGGCCGACATTCTCCCTGATGCCAAGCCTCTGCTTTCCGATCACAGGGCAGTCGCTGCAACACTCCGATTCGAAAAGAACATCGGACGACTTCCTGAATCGAAACCTCTTGACGGAGAGATCGCTCAGTTGCGCACCTATTTTGAAAAAGTTGAGTTTAGCAAATTCTGTTGGTTTACCAGTCCTACAGCCTGGACCCAGCGCAAAGCTGCATTGGAGTTTCTGAGACCGTAGTCTTTGGCTGAGGATAATCCCGGGCAAATTTCTCGACTTGCAGATGCTTGCTATGTCGGCGGAAGAAATACTCCCCTCAAATAAAATACTCCGTGCGGGGCTGACATCGACCTGATAAATCCACTGGATGTTTCGACGGTTGGTCGCCCTCTTTTTCATTTTTCTACCTGTTTCAGCCCCACGCTTCAGTCTTGCTGAAATCCCGCTCGAACGCTGCTCTTTGCTCTTCGATGCAACGCAAGACCTATTCCTTCAGCAAGAGGCGATGCACCTCCTCCGAGTCGAAAGAATCACCGTTATTTTCGTGCCTGGATACCTTGCAGATCCCCTCAAATCCCTAGGCCCCTACTTCGATGAAGCCATCGCTTCCCTCACTGAATTAGGCATTCACGCTGTATACGCCCCTGACTTGCAAGTCACCGGAAGGCGCTGGGACTCCGAGAGAACAACCGATGATAACGGCGCTTTTCTCACCGCATACTTACGAAAAGCAAAGAGTACGCGTGAGCGTTTCATCATCCTAAGTCATAGCAATGGTGGACTGGTGAGTCTGCATGGCTTGATTCAATCACCGGACGTGTCGAATTTGGTACTAGGCAATGCATCCTTTCAGTCACCCTACCTCGGTTCTGTTTTAGTCGATTGGCTCACCAGCAGAAAGCCTGTCGTGCAATGGTCGCTTCGTACCCTGATTCGAATCCTACGCGGCAATCCACGGTCTTTGTTGGACCTGACTACTAAAAACTCAGAAGCGTATATTGTGGCCCATGCGGCGGAGATCGAAGCACTCGCTCGGCGAATGCCCTTTTACACCTATGGATCCAGCATCCTTGATGCCGACGGCAAACCGATATCGTCTTTTTTGAATCGGCCACTCCTCCCATGGAAGTGGATGGCTGCTAGATTGGGAATAGATTTTTCGCCATACGGACTTGCGGCAGAAAGAGGATCCCAACACAACGATGGACTTGTCACATTGCCCAGCTCAAGGCTCCCAGTAGAACTTGTACCTTCCGCGATCGCCGTTCACGAAGCAGGAGTGGATCATGCTATGCCTGTCATGAACCGAAACCCCATCACCCACGAGCCCAATCCTCACTACGACCGTGTAGCCATCGTCAAGGCAATGCTCACGCTGCTTGTCTCTGATAAGAAGTGGAGCCACGGAAGACGTCCGTAACTTACTCTAGCTCTTCTTCGGGGAGCTCTCGGATAGTGTCAGCTGAGTCCCCGCTCCCAAGGCATCCCCTCAAAGCATTCAAGATCCGCCCTCGAGACCTATTTGGCCACGCCATTAACTGAAGATCACCCATCAATGCCTGGAGGTTTTCAAAATCTTGACCTAACCTAAGCTGAGTTTCATTGAGATGACTTAGCGCGAGTTCAATCCAAAAATCCCAAAAAACCTCCGGCGGAGCTGGGCCATTCGATATGGTGGCATAGGCTTCATCAAGATCAGGTCCACCTCTCTGCGCAACATCCAATCCCGAAGTAGAAAAAACTAACCCTCGAATATTCCATTTAATAAAGGTTTCATAGCCCTTTAGCCCAGACCTAGCACTCTTCTTTGGATAGACTTCAATGTCGAAATGTTGCGCATGAAGTTGAAAGACCGTACCGTTGTCAGATGGACGCGACTTGTATACTACGTCTGGGCTCAAGACACCCAAAGCCGAAGGGTCCTCCTCCCCCACTTCTCCCACTTCCTGATGCTCATGAAGCGAGTCGCGATACAAATTGACCTCTCTCAATACAACCTTCAGGGCTAACAGGCTTTCGATTCGTGATCCCTGCACTTTTTCTACCAGTTGCATCAGGCGTTGAATTTCAGCCCTTAAGGAAGCCCTATCCCGCAGAGGAGCTGCTTTGGTCTGAGCTACTTCCTCAGCTCGAAGAAGGGAGACAAAAGCATCTTGAGTGGGACCAAGGTAGAGGTGATTTTTACTGCCATCCGAAACTTTGAAATCTACAACCGGTTCGCCCGCTAGCTCCAATTCTTCCCTTTGGCGACGGCCACTCCAGATCACTCCCGCTTTCTTCATTAAATCTCTGCGCAACCGCGCCAAATTGGCTGCTCTCAACTTCGCTTTTGCATCTTCTAACTGAGGCCTCCAATCGAGCTCCTCAATAGAAGGACTTGCTTCCGATACGGCTGCCTTCAAAATCGAAAAATCATGTTCACCACCCCTAGGCCCAAAGGCTCCTGGACAAGGATCGCTCTCAGGAGAGTTCTCCTCGTGAGCAGATACGACCTGTGACATACCCAAAATCAACAAGAGGAGCATCAGACCCAAGACTGTTTTACTTTTTTTCAGTTCCACTTTTTCCACCTAATCAGTCCCTTCGTTATCACAGGTCAGACCCAGTGGACTATCATAGAGTTTGACACAATGAGCTACTTCATCGTAAACCTTGCAGAACTCGAGGTACCCCATGAATCGGTTCAGCCTACTTCTTCTCTCTGTCTTGGCGCTCTCGGCTTGCGATTCTTCCCCCAAGCCCCGCTCCGGTTCTACTCCCCAAACTCCTCCGAGCTCCTCACCCAAAGAAGCCGTCATTGAGACTCCTAAGAGAGTCGTTAGGCCTCGCAACGAAGCACCCGCCTCTTACATCGTCAAGGTCACAGCCTTCAACTACCTCGACGCAACCGGCGACACTTGCGAAGTCACCGACCTCGTTCTCACTCTCTCAGATTCAGATCAGAGCCGCCTCATCCCCATTTGCAAAAATTCTGCCGTCGAGCTCTATGCTGTCAGCGATGCGGGTACTCTCAAATTCACTACCCTCGACGTTGCTCAAGGCAAGTCTTTGCTTCCCTTAGGCAACGAGGGTCAAACTCCAGGTCTTTTACTCTCCGAGCGAGGCAATGCTACTCAATACGAGGCCATAAACCCCTACGGCTATACCTTCGCAACGGCCAAGAATTTTACTGGAACCGACAATTTGCAACTGGTTCATCTTTGGACGAAACAATACCCACGCTTGACCGCCATCAAAGGACAGATTCAGGCAAAGGTAGACGAAGAGAAGCGCATCGCCGATCAAAAAGCTGCTGACAAAAGACGAGTCAAAGCAGCGTACCTCTCCATTGCCGACAAGGTAGCAGACGGTTACCATTCCCTCGCCAAAAAAGTTGAATACAATGAATGGCGCATCGCCAAGCAAAAAGCCGCTGACAAAAAACGAGTCAGCGCAGCCTACCTCTCGATGGCCAATAAATTTGCAAACGGCTACCGCTCCCTCGAAGAAAAAGTCGCCGCTAACGAGAAACGCATCGCCGATCAAAAAGCCGCTGACAAAAAGCGAGTCAACGCGGCCTACCTCTCGATGGCCAATAAATTTGCAAACGGCTACCGCTCCCTCGAAGAAAAAGTCGCCGCTAACGAGAAACGCATCGCTGAGGAAAACCGAATTGCTGAAGAGAAGCGTGCTGCTGAGGAAAGGGCTGCCGCCATTGCCTCAGATGTGAAGCCGCCCTACCTCGAAACCCCCCTCAAAGACGCTCTCGTCATCACAAGTGAGATTGACGAGAAGGATTCAAATTATGTGTTCGTCACTGCGACCCTTTCTGGATTGCGGGACGACATTTCTGGCATTGGCAAAATTTCCTTTATGCTCAGGGCAAGTGAGCAAGGCCTTAGCAATCGAACCGTTGACGATTCAGCTCTATATTTGAATTTTAGTGACAAAGACCTTGCAAATCAAGAAAGTGGTTCCTATCACCACACCGATCGCATTCAAAGGAATAAGCTTTTTGAAAGCACTTATAGGGCTAGTTTCTATTCCTTCTCAGACCTTGCTGGAAATCAGCACTATGCAAGCATCGAGGAACAGGACGCGGCTTTGGCTGACTTGCATGGATCAAAGTTACGGCAAAACGAGCGCCCTCCTTTTCACAACATCCAGGCCCATGCTATCCTCAATCGCATCACTATCGCAGAAGAACAGATAGCGGGCATATCAGAACTAGCTTACCACGTTGAAATCCCTACTACTCATCCCCAGGATCTCAATGTGCTCTACATCAACGCCGAGTTAAAAAAAGGAAACAAGACTATAAATTTTCAAGTCAAAGACTCTATGTTTGAATCGCGTCCCGGTGATCCAAGCATTATTACTCATTTAGTCTTTCCAAAGCACTTCCAAAACGACACAGTGACTCTTGCCACGCTGGACTTACATCTCAATGAAACAGCCACTAAGAACAGCGCTGCCTACTCCGCTGATCTTAGTGACATGCCAGGCTTGTCGTTTGACATCCACCCTAGCGAGCCCGACCTCACGTTCCCTGAAGTTGATACCAAGGCAATCGGCATGAGACAGGTAAAAGGAACAGATCTTCCTGCTGAATTTCGTAAATCCCGGTACGATAATAATCCTTTGGATGAGTGGATTGAATTTACCTTTCCCGTTTCGGGAGTCGAGGAAGAATTGAATCATCACCTGGAAATTGACGTTTGGTTCCTGGATTCCAATAATTCAAAAAAAATTGCCATGGCCAAACCCAACCCCTCGCTTGAGGATGGAAAGAAAATATATCGGGTCTACGAAAAAATACCTGTTCACCACAAACCCGGGAAATATCAACTTTCGTCAGTGAATTTAACTGAGATGGCCTATCTGGTGGCCGATGGCAATGCCGAAAAAGCGATCAAAAATGATCTGAAAGATTTGCCTGGAATCGCCCAGCCAAGATTCGGTCACGTGTATTACAATTACAAGGAAGTAGTCGTAGACCTTTTGAAATTGGGAATCGCCACTGAAGTAAAATAAAAAGGCCACTCCTATTACACAAAGCTTGCCCACGCTGTTCTGCCAAGCCAAACCGCACCGATACCCATGCCCACATTCAATGAAATATTAAGAAATACCATTTCAGAACCAGACTCTCGTAGCATTCCTAAGGTCTCCACTCCGAAGGCAGAAAAAGTAGTAAAAGCGCCCAAAAACCCCACCGAGGCAAAGAGCACAAATGATCTCTGCCCTGGCAATAAACGCTCCGCATAGGCAGAAGCAAGCCCTGCAAGGAAGCACCCCAAGCAATTAACCGTCAGTGTTCCAAGCGGAAAAGAACTGGCAAGCCATCGCTTTTCTCCAAGGTAGACTGCATAGCGGGCCATCGATCCCAAGAACCCCCCAAGCCCGACAGTAATAAAATTTGCCAGCATCTTGCTTCCTCCAGGGCATTAGCTTGATCAAATCAGGCTGTCTTGTCAATCTACGCTATCTTAGGGCCGATTCGACTTGTCACCCGAGATGCCTTTGATTAAAGCTGGATCGAACCCTATGAAACGACTCTTCTCTTTCCTGCTACTTTTCTGCACCTGTCCAATGCTTCTCGCTATTTCTGGCGACAAGGACGCTTGTCCATCTAGCTTTGGGCCACGTAGTGTTCCGCAGAACTTTAAGCAGTGGCTAATGCAGTCGTCCCCCTCCGATAGACCCACCGGCTACGCGGCGCCAAGACCTGGGAACTACCTCATCGTTGGAGGAGGACCGGGCGGGCTAGCAGTTGCGGCAGAATTTCGGCAACGAGGGCTGCCTTTTGTACTCGTCGAGCGAAGCAAGGATTATGGAGGGGTTTGGAACCCTGACAATCCTGATAGCCCGGCTTATCCAGGGCTTGCCACCAATTCATCTAAGGCGACTACTTTTCTCGATCGAAGAATGCCGGATTCATTTCCGGATTATCCTACCCAAGCGGACGCTCATAGGTACCTCTTTGAATTTGCGAAGCGACATGGTCTGAGAGCAAACACCCGATTTCAGTCCAAGGTAATAGCAGCAAGTAAAGACTTGTTTGGAAAATGGGAAGTAACTCTCTACGACGCCAGCAGGGACAAAACTTACCAGGAGCATTTTGACGGCATTATCTCTGCAAATGGTGCGTTTCAAAAGGATGCTCGGCGCTTTTCACAAGATTTGATGGACCAGGCAAAGACCCAGGGACTGCTCGCACTTCATTCGGCTGATTGTCAGGACTTTGAAGCCTTTCGCGACAAAGTGGTGCTTGTTCAAGGAGCTGGAAACTCGGCGCTAGAACTGGCTGCTGCTTTGAGTGGAATCGCAAGGCAAGTTTATCATTCCTACCGAAGCACTCCCTATATTGTTCCGCTCTACATCGGCAAAACACCCGCCGATGAGTACTTTGCAAAGACTCCCGAGTGGATCTTGCGATGGATACCGTACTCGCTTCAAATGGGCTTTTTCTCGCGCCTTCAGCGCAAGTTGATTGGTGAGCCAAAGAAATTGGGATTTCGTGAACCCAACCATCGACTCATGGAGCGTTTGCCGGTTTCGGATCGTGGCTATGTCGAAGCATTGAGAAAGGGAAGCATTGTGCTGAGACCCAACGTCATCGGTTTCTCGGACGGCCAGGCAAACTTTGAAGGTGCCTTAAATCCTCCCCTTCCAGTGGACGCAGTCGTATTTGCAACAGGATATACGAGGCAAGTGCCTTATCTAGATCGCGACTTAGTAAGATTAGAAGATCCGGACTTCACCATGCCTTTTCATATCTTTCACCCCCGTGAGACGGGCCTAGCGTTTATGACGGAAGTCATTGTGCCAAAAGGAGTATGGCCAACCTTTGCAGCGCAAGCTCGAGCCATTGGATCCTACTATCAGGCAAGATCAATGGGACGGCCTTCGGCTTCACAGTTTGATCGCATGCGCAGCTATGCACAAAACCCGGACTTCAAAGGTAAGCTTTTTCAAAAGGCGGATCGCTACCATGTGGACCCCTCACGCTACGACCGCATGCTTCTTGATTTTTCACGATGGATGGATTCACCCTAATGCGCGTCAGTCATGC
The DNA here is from genome assembly GCA_963169695.1 of Bdellovibrionota bacterium. GTDB lineage: Bacteria > Bdellovibrionota > UBA1018 > UBA1018 > CAUJDS01 > CAUJDS01. The sequence continues at coordinate 9,249 of CAUJDS010000073.1, read as the reverse complement.
TTGAAATCCAAAGAGCACTTCTCGAACAGATCAATGACCGCGTTTTAAGATCCTACCGCACCACGATCCTGGGAGGATTTGCAGAGCCGCTCTACCTTCCTGCTTCTGAAGGAGCCTTTGCCCAGATTCGTTTCACGTTGGACTCGTTTCAGAGCGCACTTCATGAATTGGCACATTGGAGCCTAAGCGGAGAAGAACGCAGAGCCAAGATGGATTATGGCTACTGGTATCGGCCCGATGGTAGAAATGCCGAAGAACAAAAGCGATTCTTTGAAGTAGAAGTCAAACCCCAGGCGATCGAACGGATTTTTTCAGAAGGTGCTCGAGTTAGCTTCGACGTAAGCTGCGATAACCTTGCTGGCGAAGCAGGTGATGTCGAGGACTTTCGAGCGAAGGTAGAAGCCAAAGCTATTCAATATCGCAATGAGGGACTACCCACGCAAGCCAAGGAGTTGCTTTGCATTGTAGAGGAATGGGCCCAAAGCACTCTTGTCAATCCTGCTACCCTTTCTTGCGGCGAAGGTTCTCTGGGATTTCAGGAACAATCCCCTTCCCTGACGTGAAGGCTTGCTTGGCCCAAGCCTGGAAGTTCTCTTTCCAGTCCTGCACCTCTGGTCGACGACGCACACCGGCTTTGTCGAGTTCTTTGACCATGCGCTTTAAATCACGTTTTTGAGAAAATTTGAGATCCGTAAATTGTACGCCATACCCCTGACTCATCTGCGGATTGATGTAGAGCAGCTTTCCAGACAGGTCAAAGGAGTAGCGATGAACGTCAAATTTGACTTCCACGTCCTTGGGGACTTCGAGCGATTGATTCGCTTCCAAGAAGATCCCCCCTACGGAGATGTTACGAATTTTTCCTTGAATTTCTTTTCCATCCACTCGAAGCGTGGCACTTGCATCGACCTCATAACGCGGGTGACTCTCCCACCAGCGCAAACGAGCGTTGAAATACACTTCTCGAACAGCGGGAATCAAGAAGTAGCCCACCACCGCCAGGTTAACCAAGTAGACCAACGTAAATAAGAATATTGGAAAAATCTGACGGTAATGCATAAAGGACTCAGCACTTACCCAGAATCCCCAGGCCATGACTCCCACGAATACCGGATAGCTCCAACGCCTCACCTTGAAAATCGCAATCCCTGCCAGCGGAAACAACAAGAGTGAAGAAAGTAGATCCCACCAGTTTTGAAAACCATGGAAGTAAGCTCTCAACCCCACTCCAGACAAGTGAGCCGATATTAGAAAGTTTGGAAATGGCGCAAAGAAATAAAGTATCGCCAAAATAACGATTGGCCATGGCCTTGTTCGCATATTACGTCCCTCATCAGTACTAGAGAAAGTTTATCCGATGAATGACGAGCTGTCACTTATTCAAGGCTGTTGTTGTCTTCGAATCCAGCCGCCTTCTTACTAAGCCGCGTCGAAACCTTCAACTGAACTCCGTAGGAGTTCAGTTGGATTGATACATTTACCCCTCGTTCATCATTAAATTCGAATTTACTTTCATGATGGACCGAGGTCTCGTCTTTGGAAGGATACTGAGACAGCGCCAGCTGAATTGCAGCGCCTCGTTTTAGCTCAGGACTGAGGAATTCGCTCAATAGCACCTTCCAAAACTGACTTATCGCTTCAGACTTAGAGATTTTTTTTGATTCTCCTAAGTCGAAATTATTCAAAGCGTCATTTATGACGAGTGTCTGGCCATTTCCGGGATAGGTAAAGCTAATCGTTCTCACTTCCCCATTGTCTTCCACGGAATCAAGTTGGGTTTGTAGCGAAGCTACTAGCTCATCGCCCGCTCTGCTGTCCACGGTAAGGCTATCATCCGTTAGAAGTTTTACAAATTGATTGAAGTCATCATCTGGCGCGCCAGCCTCCTCAGCAATCATCACAGCCGGGGCATCGACGTCCGGGGCATATTCTTGATCCACAGATTCAAAGATCGGAATTGAGTTTCGATAGCTGCCAACAAGACCCGAGTCGCAAGCTGCGAGCGGGGCCAAACCTAGGAGAACGAGCTTCCAATTGAAATGAATTTTCATGATTCTTGTGATTTCCATCCTACGTACATCTTTGATCACCCAAAAAACCCGAATTTTGCGCTTAAGAATATTATGACTTGATGCATTATTTTAGGCAAGCGTTTTTGTTTAGAATGCTAGCTGGGTGCCCAATGACACAGTGAAAAGCGAAGGTTTGGTGGGAGAAGTGTTCTCCGAGATGCTCAATTGGGATAGGTCGAGGGTAAGGGCCCACTGGACCTTGGCGCGGGCGGAATTCAGGGGATAACCCAGGCCTACGGCAATTTCGCGGCTGCCTAGGGTTAGGCTGGTAAGGCCCGCGGCGATGGGGGCAAATTTGAGGTAGGCAGACATCTTGCGGTCCGGCGCGATAGCAAAGGTACTGGATAAGAAGATCTGAGGCCCAGCCATATAAATGATGCCGTAGGCACTCTGAGGCACAATCATTCCCCAGTAATAAAGTCCCGGCGAGAGCTTCAAAGAAAATTTCTTTCCGTTTAGAATAGAAAAGCCTACGCGCAGATTTGCCCCCAGAAACCGAGCCACCGGATACTCCGCAGGTTCAATAGACGAAGAAAAATTGAGTACCGTACCAAAGGCACTAAACCCTAAATCCCAACGCTTACCCAAACGATAATTCACTCCCCCTTTGGCAGTCAGTGCGATAGCAGAAAGCGTTACATTGGGAACTTGATAATCCTTGTAACTGAAGTAGGTCGGACCCAAACCAAAGAAAAAGCGCCAGCGCGACCATGCTCGTTGTTCTGAACGAATGGAATAGTAGCTCGAGGCGTCACCTTGGCTTATTTTCACAACATGGTCGTGGCCTTTGGTGGAATTTTTTGGTTCACTCATTCGCCCGCGAACCCATCCAGACCCGAGTTGTTCCTTGGGCAAAGTAAGTTTGATTTCGGAAGAATCTCGAGAAAAAAAGTAAATTCCCGTCTGACCATTTGGGTCGTAGTAGCAAGACACACCTAAGACCGTTCCGCCAGTTAAGCCCTTGTCTTTGAGTTTTTGAAATCGAACGCCCGTATCGACGCAAGAATCATCCACTAGAAAAATGGGCCGCCTGGTGTTGTCTGTAAGAAGGAGCCCGATCTCTAGTGTCTTCTTCGGACTTTCTAGAATCAACATCACACTGACGGAACTTTTGATGCTATCGATTGCGATCCAGCGATCGGAAGGTCCACTCGGTGGATCCTCGACTTCTTTTGTGACGGTTCCATCGTCTGTTTTGGCGGAACGAAGGACCAAGTTTTCTGGTAGCTCAATCCAGGTCCTTAGCACTGGTCGCTTAATGGATTGATTGCCGTAACTATAATTCTTCCAGATCCATGCGCTCTGAACCTTCCAAGAAAGCTGAACCGGGCGACCAAGCGGAGTAATCCATCGGCTTTGAACCTCGGGCGACACTCCCGCACTCCAGGCAAAGCTATCTCCCAGCAGCGCCATCGCTACCCAGAAAAGCCCAAAGATTATACTCACCCTATTTAAAGCCACCACACCACTCCGGTGCACTTTTCGGCAAACAACGAGAGTTAAATGAGTGACTTGCTTAAGGAATTAAACTTAGTGCTTAAGTAGAATCAAGATTTTGACGATAGGCTGCTCGGAGAGTCATAGAAGCCTATGAATGCAATTATCGGCGCCATTGTTGTTTTTGCCTGCGTCTTTGGGGCATTTGCCGCTCACGGGGGAAACCTCCTTGTCCTATGGCAGCCTTCCGAAATGGTCATCATCTTTGGTGCAGCCATTGGGCACCTTGTCATTTCTTCGCCTCCAGCCCTTATCAAAGAAGTGATCCACCAAATACTCACCGTACTGAAGGGCAAGGAACCAACCAAAGATCGCTATCAGCAGCTTCTTCTACTTATCTACGAACTCACTAAGACCGCCAAAGGCAACCTGCTCGCCCTTGAGCCCCATATCGAAAACCCTGAAGGCAGCGATATCTTTAAGAAGTATCCCGAAATTCTGCACAATCACCATGCCGTGGAATTTCTTTGCGACACCCTCAAAGTACAGATCAGTTCTCCGATGAGCCCTTTTGACCTTGAGGAGCTGATGGATAAAGATATGGCCGCTGGCCACGCCATTGAACATCAAGCCGCAGAAACCGTCAGTCGAGTCTCAGACGCGATGCCTGGTCTAGGAATCGTTGCCGCCGTTTTGGGGGTTGTGACCACCATGGGTAAGTTGACCGAAGGTAAAGAAGTCATCGGTCACTCCGTTGCTGCCGCACTCGTAGGAACATTTCTCGGAATTTTGGTTTGTTACGGTTTAGTTCAACCTCTTGCCGCCAAGATCAACGGCAATATCGGGAGCGAAGGAAAATTTCTCGAGGTCATCAAAGTTGGCCTTTTGGCATTTGCTAAAGATTGTTCGCCAAAAGTTTGCGTGGAATTTTCGCGACGATCCGTTCCTCCACACATTCGTCCGAGCTTCAAAGAAGTCGACGAACTAACTTCGAATCTAAAGAAGTAACCCATGGCGGATGATAAGAAAAAACCCGTCATCATCGTCAAAAAAATTATCGGCGGACATGCCGGCGCTCACGGCGGTGCATGGAAAGTGGCCTATGCTGACTTTGTGACAGCCATGATGGCGTTCTTCATGGTGATGTGGCTCTTGGGATCCGACGAAGAAATCAAAGCTGCTGTTGCCGCGTACTTCAACAACCCCGCATCAGCCATGCGTCCTGATATGGCAGAAGAAAAACAAATGCCATTGGGTGACCGAACCGGAATTGGTGAGTCACTCAACCGCGGATTAGATGGAATGGTTTCTGAAGACATGGTTCAGCGCCCCGAGCGAAGGAGAAACGAAGAGCAAGGCCATAGCGATGACCTCAATGCCATGGCAAAGGGACTGCTTAACGACAACCTTCCTCCTCGCGAAGTACAACTCGAGCACCTGCGATTCACCATCCCTGAAGCAGGCATTTTTGTCCTCGGCTCGGATCATATCAAGCCCGATGCCGAAGATTACCTCAAGAAGGTAGGACAATGGCTTCGACGCTTTGAAGGCAAAGTAGTGATGCGAGGATTTGCTGGGACCGATGAGGCCAATCCAGATGACTACGAATTCACAGTGGCTCGCACAGTGTCGCTGATGAAGTACCTAGTCAAAAACAAGTACATGGACCAAGAGCGAATCAGCCCCGTCGTTGATCGTGTCAAACCTGGCAGTGTGGGACTCGATGAACCCAAAGACCTTGACCAACGCAAAGTCATTGAACTGACCCTTACGCGCTAAGCTGAGGCTAATGAGGACTCATTCGAAAATATAAATATTGGATGCTTATAAATTAAAAGGAATTTGACTTGTCGCGCCATCTACCCTACCATCCGGCCAATCTATGGGACAAATACCGATTTTTGTCATTGGGATGCTAGCCAGCCTACTCATTGGGTCATCGATAGCAAGATCTTCGGATCTCTGTGCGAAGGTATGGCAAGTAGAACTGCCTGATACCCTGCAAGCTAAGGATCTACTCAATCCCAAATTAGGATTTGTAGCATTTAAGCCAAAACTCGACCTCCCACCAGGCTGGGGTCGGACTGTACACGAAGCTTTGACAGCAAACACCGAGAACCTTGCTGCGAATCCTACAATGAACTTGCCCCTTATCAAGAATCCAGATCGACCCAGTTACGAACTTGTCCTGTTTGAAGCTTCGAGTCGCCCTCCCTCGGTGAACGAACCTTTTCGAGAAAGCACTGACCTTCAAAACCTAGCAGGGCTTCATGACTACGGATTTAGGGCTCTCCAAAAATTTCTAAAACTAAGAAATTTGCCCGGGGCGAATAGCCTGAAGGAGCTTGTTGAAGCTAATTTGGGTACAATTTTGCAAGCCGTACCGCAAGCACATAGGTCTCGCGCCGTACTCCTGTTCGCTGCTATTCGCTTTGAATATCCTAGTTCTCCGCCCACTTTCAGCAAAGACGTCAGTGTCCTAAACGCTCCGCCCAACCAGTATCCCAATCGCTTTCCCACACGACCGGGCCATGTCGACAATGGCCTTTTCACCGCTTCGCTCGGACTGGAAGGAGACACCACCTGGTTCCAGGAGGGCCGAGGTTCCTGGACTTTTGATTGGAAAAACTTACTGTGGAACAATTATGCTGTCATGCCTTTAGGAAAATGGCCCGAGATAGCAACGACTCCCTTTGATTCATGGAAATACATTGCGCAGAAGTATATACGGCGTTCATTCAGTTCGAACAAGCCTGTCTGGATGTTGCCAGAAGGGGCATGCCTCGTATTTCCTGGGCGGCAAATCTCTTACCTAAGTAACGCCCAACGTCCATTGATCCACGAGGTTCCAGTGGTCACAAAACCGAGAACCGTCCTACTTGTGGGGGTAGGTTACGCCGATCAACGCCTCAGCAGAGACTACGGTATTCGCTTCAGACCCTCTCCATAGAAATAGACAATCGTACTGTACGAAAAACCAACTTATCAAGAAGTGCTAACTGGTCCGCCTAGTTCAGCAATACGCGGATCGGCGCCAGAAAAGCTTTTCTCAAAATTCTCTCGAAACAAAGCCGCAAGTTTCTGCGCTTTTTCTACCGATGGAAGCGCAAGCCACTTGCTCTCCACACCGTCACAGCTCAAAGGCACATCAAAACCAAAAACGGGATGCTTCTGCATTGGGGCTTTGCCCAAAGAGCCCGACTGAATTTCGGAGAGGAGCTTGCGACTCACTGCAATCGGGAATCGCTCCCCTTTTTCGTAACCACCTACCCAGCCGGTATTGAGGAGCCAAACTTCAGATCCTGTCGCCGCAACCTTTTCGGCGAGCATTTGCGCATAAACCTGAGCAGGTCTCGGCATAAAGGGTGCGCCAAAGCAGCAACTAAAAGCGGCCTTGGGTTCTTTCACTCCCAACTCGGTACCGGCAACCTTGGCCGTGTAGCCTGACATAAAGTGATACTGCGCTTGCCAAGCATTGAGGCGTGCTACTGCGGGCAAAGCGCCAAACGCATCTGCCGTCAAAAAGATCAACGCCTTGGGAGGCTTGGCTTCTTGATCCTGTGGAAAAACTTCTCCCAGCGCCTCCAAAGGATAGGAGCCGCGTGTATTTTCAGTCTTGCTTCGATCGAAGAAGTCCACCTTGCGAGTCTCGGCATCAAATCCCACATTTTCTAGAATGGCGCCGAATCGATTCGATGCGCGAAAAATCTCTGGCTCATTGGCTTCCTTGAGGTCGATCAACTTTGCGTAGCAGCCCCCTTCAAGGTTCGACAAACCGGTCTCGGTCCAAACAATCTCATCATCACCAATAAGGGATCGATCAGGACTTGCAGAGAGGGTGGTCTTGCCCGTTCCTGAAAGTCCAAAAAGCACACTGCTTTCTCCCTGAGCATTCTCGGCATGGGCAACGTTGGCTGAAGCGTGCATTGGCAATATGCCAAGCGAAGGCAGCACAAAATTGCTGAGCGTAAATGCGGATTTCTTAATTTCGCCTGCATAAGCGGTTCCGATAATACAAACCGTTAGGCTCACCGGATCCAAAAGAATCAAAGTAGAACTCAATCCAGGGGGCAAGCCAGCGATAGCGTAGTCGGCCAAGTTTCCATTGGGATCATGAAAGATCTGAATTTTCTTTGAAGGCAGGTTTGCGGACTGCAGCTTCTTTGCGATAGACGCGACTGGAATCGCACGAAACATATTGGACGCAAATGCTATATGCCAAGGTGACAGCGAGGTCACAGCGATTGGGAATCCCCCAACATAACCTTCATAGTGAAAGGATTCTGAAGACTCGAGCTTTGAGCGAACGCCCTGTTCTACTTTCTCAGCAATGCTTTTTTCCATCGGTTGATTGACGGCACCCCAGTGGATTTGGCCTTCCACTTCAGAACGTTTTACGACGTACCGTTCTTTGACGGCTCGTCCCGTAAATTTTCCGGTTTCGACCACGAGAGAACCATCGAGGGTCAGTGCACCAAGTCCTCGTCGGAGGGTTTCTTCAATCGAGGATGCTGATGTAGTAGGTGTATGCATGAGGTTGGGTTTTCCTTTCACTTTTTGTCTTCGTCTTTTCGAAATGAATCGCTTTTTAAGCGGTCTTCTATTTTAGGTTCGTCGCCTTCTTCGAGGCCTTTTTTAAATGCTCGCATGGCCTTTCCAAGTGCCCCACCCAACTCGGGAAGACGCCTCGAACCAAAGAGCAACACCACTACCAAGAGTACTAAGATATGACCTAAGCTTAATCCAAACATGATCAAGCTTATAGCCGCCGATAGGCGTTACGACAAGCCTTCAGGCAACTCAATCCGTGCAAAAATAGGTGATGGCGCACCAGGTCGGTACTCCGGCACCTCTGCCCACTTCAGAGCCACCAAACTGCCCGACGCTAAGGGTGCCTTCACCTCAAGTTGCTGAAAGACCTTGGGCATATTGAACGGCAAGATGGGCGTCAGTCCCGTTGCAATCCAACGAATCCCTTCGAGCAGGGTATAAAGCACCTCCGCCAACTCCTCACGCTTGCTAGGATCTTTGGCTAAGGCCCAGGGCTTGGTCTCATCTATATAGAGGTTCAACTCGCGCGACCGCTGGGTGCACGCTTTGGCATAAACCGAAGGATCCACTTCCGCTAAGGCGCCTCGCAACTCACCCACCAATCGCTGAAAGGAATCCACGATTTTCTGAGAATGGGTGAGCTTCTTCGGAGGCAATAAGCCCTCCTCCGGAAAATACTTCCGAGTCATGCTGATGCTGCGATTGACGAGGTTGCCAAAGTCGTTTGACAGGTCTGCATTGTTTTTCAGCATTAACGACTCCCAAGAAAATGCCGCGTCCCCGGCAAAGGAGTTCTCAGCGAGCAAGTAATACCGAAACGCATCGGGCCCGGTGACCTTGATCACATCATCTGGCGTGACGATATTGCCGGTGCTCTTGGAGATTTTCTCTCCCTTGAGCTGAACAAACCCATGAGCAAATACGCCTTTAGGCAAAGGCAATTCCATGGACATCAGCATCGCCGGCCAAAACACGCAGTGAAATCTCGAAATATCTTTGCCGATGATATGAAATACCGAAGACCACTTTTCGTCGAAGGCCCGTGCTTCTGCCGAGCTGGGATCGCGCAGTATGGCCACGACACCCGTGGCAGTGAGGTAATAGATCAGGGCATCAAACCAAACAAAGAACACATCGCTAAGATCAAAGGGCAGCGGAAGACCCCACCTAAAAATAGACCGCGAAAAAG
>CAUJDS010000072.1 GCA_963169695.1 Bdellovibrionota bacterium | reverse complement strand
AGCTTCCCTTGTAAGAAGAAGGGCTTACGGCTATCACAACCTCAATAACTATCGGCTCCAATTGCTAAATGCTTGTTCCTAATGTGCTTTGTGACGGTGACCCACCATCAACTGAGAAGAGCCCTTCTCGCTTAGTGGTGGCTGGAGGCGGAGTCGAACCGCCGACCTACGGGTTATGAATCCGTCGCTCTCACCAACTGAGCTACCCAGCCACTTCGATGAATGAAATCGTTAGATTGATAACTTCAAGACCTTGAAAAGTGTAGGAAAAAAGGAGATGCCTGCCGCCAAGTTGCGTAGTGTCACGAAAAAACCCATCAGCCAAACCCCCTCTGCACCCTACCCGAAGCCCGGTCCGGTAGGCGGCCGACTGATCCGAGAGGTGAAACGACTCCTTAAAGAGACTGGGGTGAGTACGCCTATATGTTCGGATATCCTCATCGCGGTCTCAGGGGGATCCGACAGTGTGGCGCTCCTTCACTTGCTCCACAAATTCGGACGCCGTGTAGCCCGTGCGGACCAAATCCATGCAGTACATGTCAATCATGGCTGGCGAGGGCTGGAGTCGGATGAGGATGAAGCCTTTGTTCGGCAGCTATGTTTGGATCGGCAGATTCCATTTCATGTTCGACGACTGGGTGTTCGTCCAACAAAAGGGGAGTCTTGGGAGGCCCATGCAAGGGCTGCCCGAAAAAAACTCTTTCATGCTTGGTTGGCCGAAGGATCCACAAAACGCGAGTACATTTTTACGGCCCATCACGCTGACGATTTGGCCGAGACACTTGTCTGGCGTTTTTTCACGGGCAATGCCGAAATTCTAGGAGAGGGGATTCGGGCGATACACGATCGTGAAGTTCGCCCACTGCTTACCGTGCGCAAAGAAATCTTGCGAGCCTTCTTGCGCGAAGAAGGTGTTCCGTGGCGTGAAGATCGAAGCAACGAGGACACGGACTTGCTTCGCAATTCCATTCGCAAAGAGTTGTGGCCGGTGATCGAAAAAATTTTTCCGCGAGCGGCGGAGCATTTGATCACCTACGCATTGCAGAAGCAGTCCTCGCAACCAAAGGATTTCAACTCCGGGCGTCGCTATTTGGAGGAATTATTTTCCCAGCTGGGCGTTTTTCCTAGGCAGCCGCATTATCGACAATTGGCTCAGAATTCAGAGACTTCAGGCGCGCTTCATCTGCCAGGTGGCTGGAGCCTGCAGCACAAGGTCCAAAAAGGGCGAGAGTCTTGGGTTTTGGAGTCAAATGAGAGACAATCCAAGGAAGTGGAAGGTAGTAATCCTGCCAACCACGCTAATTGATGTCTGAGGTCGCGCGTGCTAGACTCGCTATCTTGTTTGATTTAATTACTATACCTTTGGTGGTTGAATGAAGTCGTCACATAAAACAGTAGCCCTTTGGGTCGTTATCTTTTTGCTCTTTGCGGGGCTCTTCAAAGTCTTTGATCCCGGCAATCACAATTCCAAACAGCTGAAGTTCAGTGAGTTTGTAGAAATGGCGGAGCAAGGAAAGCTTGCCGACGTCACAATTAAGACGGACGGGATCATCGTCGGATCGTTGAAAGACACGACGAGCGGAGCAAAATTCTTCGAAACCGTTGGACCTCCCAAAGAGAATCCTCGCGTGCTCGACATCCTCGAAAAAAATAAGATCATTCCTAACTTTGAGCGACCGGAGCGTACACCAGTCTGGCAGCAGATTTTGGTTTCGTGGTTTCCGATGCTTTTCTTAGTCTTTTTCTTCTTTCTCTTCATGCGACAGATTCAAGCGGGTGGTGGAAAGGCCATGTCCTTTGGAAAAAGTCGCGCAAGGCTTTTGACTGAGTCTACCAATAAAGTGACATTTGCGGATGTCGCAGGTGTGGATGAAGCAAAGGACGAGCTCCAAGAAATTATTGAATTCCTCAAGGACCCTAAGAAATTTACTCGCCTAGGTGGAAGGATTCCCAAAGGTGTCCTACTTATGGGATCTCCCGGGACCGGAAAAACCCTTCTCGCCCGAGCTGTCGCGGGTGAGGCAGGTGTGCCGTTTTTCTCTATTTCTGGTTCGGACTTCGTAGAAATGTTTGTTGGAGTGGGCGCGTCGCGCGTGCGTGATTTGTTTGAGCAAGGCAAGAAACATGCTCCTTGCATTGTGTTTATCGATGAAATTGATGCAGTAGGCCGGCATCGTGGTGCAGGCCTTGGTGGTGGGCATGACGAACGAGAACAGACCTTGAACCAACTTCTGGTTGAAATGGACGGCTTCGAATCGAACGAAGGCGTGATTTTGATTGCTGCGACCAACCGAGCGGACGTCTTAGATCCCGCGCTCCTGCGACCAGGACGATTTGATCGGCGGGTCACCGTTTCTCCTCCTGATGTCAAAGGACGAGAGCAGATCCTTAAAGTACATACGCGTAAGACTCCGTTGTCCACCGATGTGGATCTCAATGTGATGGCACGAGGAACCCCCGGATTTTCGGGCGCTGACCTCGCCAACCTTGTCAATGAAGCAGCTCTTTTTGCAGGCAGAAGGGGCAAAAAGTATATTGAGATGTCCGACTTTGAAGAAGCCAAAGACAAAGTGCTCATGGGTAGTGAGCGTAGAAGCTTGGTCCTTTCTGATGCAGAGAAGAAAACCACAGCCGTGCATGAGTCCGGTCACACCATTGTTGGAAAATTACTACCAGGTATGGATCCTATTCATAAGGTCACGATTATTCCGCGTGGAAGGGCTTTGGGACTAACCCAAACTCTGCCAAGTGAAGATCGATTCAATATTGATAAGGAGAAAGCAGAAAATCTCATCGCCTTTTTGATGGGTGGTCGAATTGCTGAGGAAGTAGTTTTGAATCAAAAGACCACCGGCGCTGGCAATGACATCGATCGAGCCACAGACCTTGCTCGTAAGATGGTCTGTGAATGGGGGATGAGTGATATCCTAGGACCCTTGTCTCTTGGCTCTCGAGACGAGCAGATCTTCTTGGGCAAAGAGATTGCCCAGTCCCGTGATTTCTCCGAACAAACTGCGCAGACGGTCGACCGAGAGATTCGATCGATCGTCGACCGAAACTACCAACGAGCCAAAACCTTGATCCTCGCGAATCGAGCGACGTTGGACGCATTGAGTAATGCGTTACTGGAGTTTGAAACGCTCAATGGTGAAGACGTTGAGCGCATTATGAGAGGAGAAAAGGTGATTCGCGTTGCAGAAGCACCTTCTGAACCTCCAACGGGTCAAAGCGCCGAGCCAGCAACGAAGGCTAGCGAGGCAGGAAATGCCGGGTCCTCGAGCGGATCGAATCCGGCTCCAGTTCCAGTTTAAAGTAATTCGATTTGCCGATATAATCTCTCTATAGCGTTCAGTGTTCCACGTTTGGAAGGGGTCCCGGTTTGGGAGATTTATTAAGCAACCTTCGATCCAGTATACGAGTCATCGATTTGATCGATGTCTCGATTGTGGCTTTTGTTGTGTATCGAATCCTTCTTCTCATTCGCGGCACCAGAGCTATGCAAATGCTGACTGGACTTGGAATCCTTGGCGTCGCCTATTTGCTTTCTTCCAATTTTGAACTCTTCACTACTCATTGGCTGATGGCGCATTTCTTTGACTACCTGGTTTTGATTGTGATCGTTATTTTTCAAGACGATTTGCGCCGCGCACTGACTCATGTAGGGAAGAATCCTTTTTTTTCCAGTATCAGTCTTGAGGAAGAAATTCAGATCATTGACGAAATTGTTCGAGCTGCTATTCGCCTTGCTCGCGAAAGAGTTGGTGCTTTGATTGTGATCGAACGCGAGACGGGTTTAAAAAACTTCGCAGACACAGGATCCGTGCTCGATGCCAAGGTCAAAGCCGAGCTTTTGTATTCTATCTTTGTACCATCGTCTCCCATTCATGATGGAGCTGTGATTATTTCGAGTGGCCGAATCAATTCCGCAGGATGCTTTCTTCCGCTGTCTAAGGAGCCAACCATCGACCGGCGCTATGGAACTCGTCACCGCGCAGCGATTGGACTCACTGAAGAAACGGACGCCCTAGTGATTTTAGTGTCTGAGGAGCGGGGTGAAGTGCATTTGGTCCAGGCCGGAAAACTGACGACCAATATGAACGAACAAGAGCTCAAAGACAGTCTCGAAGCGCTTCTTGAAATCAGCAGTAGCGCCACGAAGATTCCAGAGCGCCTTGCTGGTTGGTTCCATGCAACTCGCAAAAGAAGAAAGTCGGACTGAGGCAAACCATGATCGATTGGTTTTCGGAGCTCATTTCTAGCAATTTACCCACCAAGCTGGTCTCAGTGCTGGTTGCCATTGTTCTTTGGTTTATTGTTTTGGGGTCTAGAAATACGGAAGTAATCAAAGAAGTACCCATCCAGATTATTACCGCAGATGACATCGTCGCTGCGAATGACATTCCGGATAAGGTCAATTTTACGCTGACGGGACCTAAGGCCTTTCTGCGATCGCTCCTCGACCGAATTGAGCCTACGATTCGAGTGGACCTCACGCGCTCGCGCCCCGGAATTGTTACGTACCGTTTTTTTCCAGACAGTATTCGAGTGCCGCTTGGGGTGAAGGTGCAAGCAGTGAATCCTAGCAAGGTTCAAATCTGGCTCGAAAAAGTCAAAGAGCGTCGTGTCCCGATCGAAATAGAACTCCAAGGTATCTTGCCCGAGGGGTTTCGTATTGTTGATAAATCAGTATTTCCAAGCAACGTCTTGATTCGTGGAGCCAAGAGTAAAATCGCGAAAGTCAGCGAGGTTTTTACGGATCCCATTGACCTCACTTATTTAAAGCATCCAGTTCAAAAGGAAGTCAGCCTAAATATTCCTCAGATAGGAGTGCAAGCAGAGCCCGTTTCGCCAAAAGTTATTTTGGATATTCGGGCTTCAACAGCGAATTATCGGATGAAGAAGATAGCGGTCAAAGTGTTATCCGACCGCCGAGCGAGTTCACTTATTAAGAGTGTCACTGCTTTTTTACGGGTGGATCAGAGTCAGATAGGGACACTTAATATCAATCAATTTTCAGCCCAGGTAGACCTTCGAGGGCGGGCTCGAGGAACTTATACGGCAAAAGTCGTGGTCAAAGTTCCTGACCAAGTAGGCCTTGTGAAAGTTGTTCCTTCGGAGATCGCGGTAGAGTTGAAGTGAAATCGGCTTCCACTTGTTCTAGCTCAAGTTTCCATTGCGCATGGTGATTGGACTCGGTTGGTTGATCCCACTGAAAAAGGGGAGTCCCCACGTGAATATCAAAGGGCTGCCAGTACTTTCTTAGCTCGCTCCATTTTCTTGCAATCATAGGGTCTCCTAAAGGGGATTTATTGGTCTGCGTTTTACTTATGCGAATTAGTCAGATATCTCAAGAAAAAAAGAGGCTCGCCAAGTAGAAGGCATTTGAGGTATTCACGGTAGTGGAAGCCTAGGCTAACATTTCAAAAACATTATGATTCTTGCAGGATAGGTTCATGGGTCGTCTCTTTGGAACAGATGGCATTCGAGGGCTGGCAAATCGCTACCCTATGAGTGCCGACGTGATGATGAAGGTTGGGCAGGCCCTTGGCAGGGTGCTTCAGTCTCATCCAGAGGTTTGTGCCAAGGGTAGCGTAGGAGTAGGCCTCAAGTCGGTACGCTCCGGCGCCCAGGTCCGAAGAGCCAAAGTAGTTGTTGGTAAGGACACCCGCTTGGCCAACTACATGGTAGAGAACGCCATGATCGCCGGACTGTGTTCCATGGGCGTCGACGTAAGTGTGATTGGTCCGCTTCCTACCCCTGGTGTTGCTTTTGTGACTCGCAGTATGCGCGCCGATGCAGGTGTGATGATTTCAGCGTCCCACAATCCGTATCACGACACGGGAGTTAAGATTTTTACTTCCGATGGCCATAAGTTACCGACGCTCATCGAAAACGAAATCGAAGATTGGGTTTTCGGCGAGCATCAAGACAGCCTTCCTCTGAATGACCTTATCGGAAAAGCCAAGCGCATTGACGATGCCATGGGCCGTTACATTGTTTTTTTGAAGTCCCTTTTTCCAAAGGACATTGATCTTCAAGGCCTTCGTATCGTTGTGGATTCTGCCAATGGCGCTGCCTATAAAGTCGCCCCATTGGTTTTTGAAGAACTAGGCGCGGAAGTCATTCGATTGGGTGGAGCTCCCGATGGTCTCAATATCAATGAAGGCTGTGGAGCACTTCATCCAGAGGCGATGGCAGATAAAGTTTTACAGGAAAAGGCCCATCTAGGAATTGCTTTGGATGGTGATGGGGATCGCTGCATTTTGGCCGACGAGAACGGCGAAGTGGTAGATGGTGATCAGATCATTGGTCTCTGTGCGCTTCAGATGCATCGGGAAAACAAGCTTTCTGGCGCCTCTGTCGTGACAACTCCGATGTCGAACCTTGGTCTCGAGTTGACGTTGAAGAAGCACGGGATTTCAATGGTACGCGCACCCGTGGGCGACCGTTTTGTGGTGGAAGTCATGAAGCGTGAGGGCTTTAATCTCGGTGGAGAACAGTCAGGGCATGTGATTTTTCTGGATCAATCCACCACAGGTGATGGCATCGTTGCCGGCCTCAAAGTTTTGGAAGTCATGCAAAGGACGCGTTTGGCCTTGTCAGCGTTGAAGAGCGGAATTCAACTTTTGCCTCAATTACAAAGGTCCATTCGCGTATCGCGCAAAGAACCTTTGGAAGATTTTGCTAGTGTTCAGGAATCCATCAAGCGTGCTGAATTGGCCCTGAAGGGGCGCGGACGAGTTTTCGTTCGTTACTCCGGAACAGAACCTGTCGCTCGTGTGATGCTCGAAGGTGAAGATCCTGCGGAATTAAAATTTTTAACGGATGATATCGTCAAGCATATTCAAATTGAACTTGGTTAAGAAAGGTCTTACCCAATGCGCCAGTCTGCACTGTTTCCCGATCAGCCGCCTCGCCTTGGTGTGAACATTGATCACGTAGCTACCTTGCGCCAATTGCGGGGGACGCCCTATCCTAGTGTGTGCGATTGTGCTCTGAAGGCCGTGCAAGCCGGCGCGGACCAAATAACGGTGCATCTGCGGGAGGATCGAAGGCATATTCAAGAATCCGATGTTCGCGAATTGAGAAAAATATTGTCCGTTCCTTTAAATCTCGAAATGAGCATTGCTCCGGAAATGACTCAGTTTGCAGAAGAGATTGCGCCCACTTGGGCCTGTCTCGTGCCCGAAAAGCGAGAAGAAGTGACGACGGAAGGTGGTTTGGATTTGCATCGCTTTCACTCCCAAGTAAGTGAATGCATCCATCGCCTGCAAGCTAAGAAAATACGGGTGAGTCTTTTTATTGAACCAGACGCGGCAATGGTACAGTTGGCTTCGCAACTCAAGGCTGATGCAATAGAAATTCACACAGGTCGGTTTGGGATTGCAAGCCAGGGATCCAGTAGTAAAGATCGAGATGATGCTGCTCAAGAATTAAAGCGAATTTCTCAAAGTGGCGTCCTGGCCAGAAGTTTAGGATTGCATGTTCATGCAGGCCACGGCATCGATTATAGAAACATTCGACAGCTCGTTGAACTTCGCGATGACCACGGCGCTCCCCTAATTGAAGAATATAATATTGGTCATGTGCTTGTCTGTCGAGCAGTAGAGGTGGGAATGGTTTCTGCTGTGAGAGAAATGAAATCTGAGGTATTAGCTCCGTGAATTCTATGCATGAGTACCGTTTAGCCCGTTGTATGCGCATTTGTACGAGTCAAGAGATGCGAGAGATCGACATGATTGCTGAGAAGCAATACTTAGTGGATCCCGATATTTTGATGGAAAACGCCGGTCGCGGCGCCGTGGAAATGATTTTCGAACACTATCCAGGCGCGGGTCGAGATACCGAGTTCTTGATTATGGCTGGTAAAGGCAACAATGCCGGCGATGCCTTTGTTGTAGCGCGCAGGCTGATTTGTCTAGAAAGGCGCGTTCGTATTTTTACGCTCCTACCACCCGATTCTTACAAAGGTGCGGTTCGTAAGAATTTCGACATCCTTCGCGCCATGAATGCCAAAATTACTTACTTGGAAGCTCCATCTGATTTGGAAGCGTTTTTTAGAAGCTCCTCCGGACCCTACACTATCATTGATGGAATTTTTGGAACGGGCTTGAAAGGCAACTTGGAGGGCAATTTCTATGACGTCGTAGAGGTCATCAATCGCCAACAGGTTCAGCAAGTCATTGCATTGGATATGCCATCCGGAGTGAATGGTGACACCGGAAAAATTCATGGTGTTGCTATCGATGCTACTCTCACGGTTTCTTTTGGATTTCCAAAGCTCGGGCATTTCATGCCGCCAGGTGCATCAAAGCGTGGTTTACTGGTCAATGTTGATATTTCCTTACCTCCGCGGTTTCGAAATGAAGGCGATAAATTTCTTCTTCTCAAGTCCGCCATGGCCAGTTTGCTGGCGAGCCGCGATCGCTATGGTCACAAGAATTCCTTCGGTCACGCACTGTTGATAGGTGGAAGTCCTGGAAGACTGGGTGCGATCAACATGGCCTCTCGGGCGTGCCACAAAACGGGCGCGGGACTGGTTACGGTTGCAACATGGAAAGATTCTTTCGATACTTTATTGGCGCGACTGGCCGATGAAACCATGGCGGTGCCACTGGCATTGGAAGGTGAAGAATACGAAGTCTATCGCCGAAATCTCAAGCAGTATTCGAGCATTGTCATGGGTCCTGGACTTGGAATGCGCGAAGATGCCAAGAAACTACTTCAAGAAATACTTTCGAATTACCGCGGGCCGGTTGTTCTCGATGCGGATGCGATCAATTTGGTTGGTGAGCATCACCTTCATGACTTTATTGTGAAGCGCGGAGCGCCTACGATACTCACTCCTCATATGGGTGAAATGGCTCGGCTTCTCGGTCGACCAAAGAGTTCCATTCTTGAGGATCCTGCTAAGGCCGTACGTGATGCCGTAGATCAAACCCATGCCGTGGTTCTACTCAAAGGTGCTGCAACGTTGATCGGCTCGGTAGAGGGGCAGCTTTTTCTTAATCACTATCCCAATGACGGAATGGCAACGGCAGGTTCAGGGGATGTGTTGGCCGGAATGATCGGTGGACTCCTGGGTCAAGATATGGATGCTCTCCATGCAACTCAACTAGGCGTCTTTTTGCATAGCCTAGCAGGGGATCATGCCGCTAAGGCATTGGGACATCGAAGTATGACCGCCACCGCAATTATTGAAAATATTGGAAATGCCTACAAAGAATTACAAGAAACCAAAGCGCCTTCCTTCCCTGAAGAGGGTCGTGCGCGTTTGCGATAAAGAACAGCTCTTTGCGCTCGCAGAAAAACTTGCGCGCGAACTTGAGGCGGGGGACCGGGTCTTTCTCGAGGGAGAATTGGGTGCTGGCAAATCGACCTTTGCACAGGCATTGCTAGCGGCCCTTGGGGCTACTCCTGATTATCAAGGTAGTCCCACGTTTTCTTTGGTTCACGATTATCGTTCAGAATCGAAGTTTGAGCTCATTCGTCACATGGATCTCTATCGCCTCAAATCGGAATCCGATCTCGAAATGGCAGGTCTATTAGAAGACCTCTCTGGCCGACAGACAGTGCTTGTTTTGTGCGAGTGGCTCAGCCAGTTTCCGGACCTCGAAAAAGCGCTCATGTTTCGAACCGATGCAAGATGGATCCGAGTAGAATTGGCCTTTGTACCTGGAAATCTTCATTGTCGTAGTATTGAATTGTCTGCTAATTTTGATTTAAAAGGGAGATGGGATGCGATTTCAAAGTGACTTAGGACTTTTAGTGCTTCGACTGGGAGCGTCCGGCATGATGTTGATGCACGGATGGGGAAAGCTCTCAGCTTTTTCGACTCTTATGCACGACTTTCCTGATCCCATTGGTGTTGGTTCAACCGTGAGTCTCGTGCTGGCCGTTTTCGCAGAATTTTTCTGCTCGATTGCTTTGGCCATTGGTGTCCAATCTCGATGGGTCACCATTCCTCTTGTCGTCACGATGCTTGTTGCCGTTGTCATCATTCACGGCAATGACCCTTTCCATAAGAAAGAATTGGCAGCGCTCTACTTGGTGGGTTTCGTAACGCTTTTTCTTACGGGTCCCGGCAAATACAGTTTCGACGGCTTGCTGTCTAAGCGGCTTTGATTACCTGTTTTTTTTAAAAGGGCTTGTTGGGTCCTGTTGCAGGAGCTTAAGGGCTTCTTTTAAGGTCTTTTCTAAATTTTCTTCAGAGAATACTGCTAAGAGTCCCCGGCAGGCCTCCTTGGGGCCCACTCGAAACACCGTCAGCCATTCATTGTGATCTGCACCAAAGGCCCCGCGAGTTACATTTCGGATACTGGTTGCTAGGGTGGATGGGCCGGGGGGATCGAGTTCGAAATAACCCTTTTTAAGTAAAAGGCTCCAATAGTCAGGCGCGATGCGAGGATCCCAGCGAAGCCCTTTCCATAGAGACTTCTTTTTTTCTGGTCGGTATGCCGCCGAGTATAGAAATTGGGGGATGGCTTTTAAGGCAGGGCTTGAGGAAAGTTGAATTAAGAAGAGGGCTTCTTTTGCCCCGCCTCGAATCAGCACCTCGAGTGCTTTAGCAAGTGGGTCCTGGGTCTTTTCCAGCGCCACTCGGGTCCATTCAATGAGGTCAACTTCAGTGGGCGCCGCCTTTTTTGCAGATTTTTTAATGCGGAGCGCCTGACTATTAGGTGGCGCCTGGACTGGCGCACGAGGCAATGGCGGCTTGGCTTTGGGCGGTGGAGGGGGCACGGACAGCTCCTGGCCAAGGATAGGGACTTTTGCGCCGTCTTTAGAGGGCGATCCGACAGGCTTTGTATGGATCGTTTGCTGGGGCTCTAGCCTCGCCATTTGGAGGTTAGTCCCCACTGTCTCTTCCGAGTCTTCTAGTTCAATAACCGCGGGATTTTCGTCATTTTTAGATGGGGCCGGAGATACTGCACCGCGTTCAATGGCCGCCCTTGTTATTTCAGAAACACTTGAAAATTTTGGCTTTTTTCTTCCCATGAGCGTGGAAATGCTAGGGACCTCCATGAGAATGGAGTCCTCGTCTTTCACAGGCTTTTCCGTCGGTTTTTTCTTGCCTTTTTTATGGTTGTCAGTCATAGCCTACTTCGGAACTCTTCCAGTCAGCCTATCGGCAGATTGGAGGAAAAGCTCAACCTTTCATAAAGTTTGACAAATTAACTTAGAATCTATAGTTGACGTATCAGATACAGAAATGATACGGACTCTCATAGGATAGTGAGAGGGGAAAGGGAGGAATTGGAGAGATGCGTTTAACATCTAAGGGTCGATATGCAGTTCGCGCCATACTGGATCTGACGTTCAATTCGAACGGACGGCCTGTACGGTTGCAAGAAATTTCGGAACGACAGAATATTTCGCTCCATTATCTAGAACAGCTTTTTAGACGTCTCAGAAAAGGCTCGGTCGTTAAGAGTGTTCGTGGCCCAGGCGGCGGATACGTACTTGCCCGATCCATGGATGAGATTTCAATCAAGGACGTTTTAGTCAGTGTTGGTGAAAACATCAATCCCGCTAGAGACCTTGTCGGCTCAGGCGACTTAAAGAGCGACACGGTAGAATTTCTTCTCACGAAGACTTACTTCGAGAACCTCGGAACCATCATGCAAGAATACCTCACTACTACTTCAGTGGGTGACCTTGTGCGAAAGGCTCGTGGAACTCAGGAGTTGCCAAAAGCCGTGGAAGGCGTCTCGGGAATTAGCGCTAGCGTAGCCGCAGCAAGCCGAGACAATGCAAAAAAGGAAACCGATCTATCTTGATTCAAACGCTGGAACGCCACTCCACCCCCACGCGATTGCATCGCTGAGGGAATGGATAGATGCCTACCAGCGTCCTACTGAATCTGGAGAATTCTTAGGCAATCCTTCAAGTATTCACAGTCATGGACGTATTGCAAAGCAAGTCCTAGCGGAGGCCCGAGAGGCCGTAGCGAGTTCTCTTGGACACAATACGGACTCTGGGCAAGTCTCATTTACCAGTTCAGGTACAGAATCGAATCAATGGGTTATTCGATCCGTTTTAGAAAAAGCATTTCAAAAAACCCCAACCCCCCACTGGATTACTACTTCGGTCGAGCACGATTCCGTCCTTCAGATGCAAGAGTGGTTTCTCGCGAAGGGGGGCCAGCTTACCCTTGTGCCGGTGGACTCCAAAGGCGTTCTTGTCTGGGACGAGGCAGCGTTTGAGGAGGCCCTGAGGCCTGAGACCGCGCTGATTTCGATGATTTGGGTAAACAATGAGACGGGAGTTATTTCTCCAATTCATTTGGCTTCGAGGGCACTGAAAAAATCCAGACGCGAAGATGTTTTTCTTCACATCGATGGCGCTCAGGCATGGGGAAAAATCCCAATTGATGTCCAGGCTTTGAAAGCAGATTCGCTCGCACTTTCTGGTCACAAAATTGGAGCAGCGTCGGGAGTGGGAGTGCTATGGCTCAAGCGAGGAAAGCAATTAGAGTTTTTTATTCGTGGAAAGCAGGAGCGTGGACGACGTGGCGGAACTGAAAACATCCTTGGAATTCTCACCCTTTTGGCAGCTGCAAAAGCGATGGATCCTAAGTTGTCCAGTCAGCGCCTTCGTCCCTGGATTACTTATTTAGAAACAGCGATTTTGACCCGAATTCCAGAGGCTGAGATCAATGGACTTGGAGCGCCTCGCGTAGGGAATACGCTCAACGTATCTTTTTCTAATCTCAGGGCGGATAGCCTAGTGATGGCCTTAGACCTTGCTGGATTCTCGATTAGCTCAGGCTCTGCTTGTTCAAGTGGTACATTAGCGGCGTCTCATGTTTTGCTTGCTATGGGGCGTACGCAGGAGGAAGCAAAATCCTCGCTTCGCATTTCATTGGACCCTTCTTTTTTAACGGATAGGCTTGATGATGCCGTCCGGAATGACTTAGACTTATTTTTGAATTCTCTTGAAAAAACTATCTCTCGAATGAGAGAAGTTGCAACACAGAGTCAAACACGGAAACACTATGAATACCCTTCCTATGGAAAACAGTTCAGCTCCGATCAAGCCACCGTCTGAAACCAAGGTGCTAGTCGCAATGAGTGGCGGTGTGGATAGCTCCGTGGCCGCCGCATTATTAAAGAGCCAAGGCTATCAGGTCATTGGCGTGCACCTTCAGCTTTGGGATCAGGGTGAATCGAACCAAGAAAAATTTGGTGCCCGTTGCTGCTCTTTAGTGGATTCTAATGATGCCCGGCGCGTTTGCGACAAAATGGGTATTCCTTTCTATATGATCAATGCGCAGGACGTATTTCGAGAAAAAGTCGTCGACTACTTTGTTCACGAGTACTTGCAAACACGTACGCCAAATCCTTGCGTACAGTGCAATAATGCTGTGAAATTTGACTACCTTTTTGATCGAGCGCAAGAACTGGATTGCGACTTTATGGCGACTGGCCACTACGCCCAGGTTCGGATGGATTCAGGCGAACAAAAAGCGAGGCTCCATAAGGCGGGCGACTCCAAGAAAGATCAGAGCTACTTTCTCTTTGGTATGACCCAAAAAGCACTTCAGATGACGATGATGCCGTTGGGAGGTTTGAATAAGGAGCATGTTCGAAAGTTAGGGATTGAATTCGGCCTTACTCAGGTTGCGGACAAACCAGACAGCCAAGAGATTTGTTTCATTGGGGATGAAGGCTATCAGGGATTCATCGAAAAAAACGCGAGTGAAGACTTAAGGAAGTCTGGTGTGATTCGTACCGTGAAAGGGCAAACCCTTGGGTCACACTCGGGCCTGTTCCGCTACACGATTGGGCAAAAAAAGGGCCTCAACATCAACCTCAAAGAAGAGAAGGAAGGCCTCTGCGTAGTGGGTTTCGACATGAATACCCAGGCTCTCATTGTTGGTAACGAGAGCGATCTCATGAAGGATGAGTTAGTCGCAACCCGAATGAACTGGCTTCAAATTCCGGACTTAGTGCGGCCTTTTGAGTGTCATGCAAGAATTCGAGCGCACCATCAAGAAGCCCCATGTAAAGTGACTGTATTTAAAAATGACACTGTCCATGTAAAGTTTGATCAACCTCAACGAGCCATCACGCCCGGCCAAGCCGTTGTCTTTTATTTAAAAGATGAAGTAATTGGAGGGGGCTTTATTGAACGGGCCGGAAGTGAAGCCAATCTGGAAGCGCTTCAGGGCAAACTACCTAGCTAGTTTCTTTTCGTTGAATTTCAGCCAAGGCGTTTGACAATTCTATACCAGTATTGTATCGCCTAGGTCTTAGGTGGGCCTTGTAACTGATTGGAGCCCGATCAATCTCATGCCGTTGAATCAACTTCAGGAAAGACTGCGATACGAGTACGGTGACCGGAGCATCCTTCTGCAGGCGCTCACGCACCGATCTTACGGTCACGAAAGACTTCAAGCCAAGCCAGTTGCACTCAGAGACAATGAACGATTAGAGTTTCTGGGAGACGCCATTCTGAATTTGGTTGTTTCGGATATCCTCATCGAATCGTTTCCGAATGCAAAAGAAGGGCAACTCTCCAAGATGAGGGCAGCCATTGTAAACGAGAAGACCCTTGCCGATATTGCTCGTGCTTTGATGTTGCAGCAGTGTATCCGACTTGGAAAAGGGGAAGACCAAACTCAAGGAAGAAATAAACCTTCTATTTTGAGTAGTGCGTTTGAAGCCCTTATTGCATCCATCTATTTGGATGGGGGATTTAGTGCCGTTTATCCTGTGGTTCGGCATCTTTTTGCTCCGTTCTTCTGTGACGAACGAGAGTTGATTTCATTTTACGATTACAAAACGCAGTTGCAGGAAATGGTACAGTCTCGCTGGCGAGTCGTTCCGGATTACATCCTATTGGGAACTCGTGGGCCTGATCATGCGAAAGTTTTTGAAGTAGAAGTTCGAGTTCGAGGGGAGCTACTTGGGGTAGCTAAGGGTACGAGCAAGAAAGAAGCAGAACACCATGCCGCGCGAGCGGCTATTTTATCGTTTGTCTCGGTGGATTCGTCTCCAGATAAGCCGGAAGGAAAGCCATGCAGCCCAAGTTAGCTCCAATACCCAAGTCAGGGGTAGTCGCCCTGCTGGGACGTCCCAATGCGGGAAAATCTTCACTCCTCAATGCAATGGTAGGATCCAACCTGTCTATTGTGACGCCTAAGGCTCAAACAACTCGGGCGCTCGTACGCGGAATTTTGACTACAGCGGAAGGCCAAATCCTTCTATTGGACACACCTGGGGTTCATGAAGCGAGACCCGGTGGCCTCAATGAGCGCATGGTGAAGGAAGCTTCTGAAAGCCTTCGAGACGTAGACCTTGTTTGGTATTTGGTGGATCCAAAGTCTACCCTCGAACATGAAGCGCAGGTTTTAGGCCTGCTACGGAATCGAAAAGTCTGTCTGCTTATTACCAAGTCAGACCTTCATGCAACGATGAGCCAACAGGGACTCGACTTTTTTGAAGCCTCGTTGAAAGCAAAGCTTACTTCGCAAGGCTGCGAAATTCTTTTCTCCAACAGGATCAGTACGGTCACTTCGATGAATACGGATCGCCTCCTAGAACTAACCTGGCAATCACTACCTGAAGGACTTCCCCTCTACCCTGATGCTGCAAAGGAAGAGCACTTGTCGGATCGTCCGACCCGATTCTTTGCTGCAGAGTTGATTCGGAAGCAGCTTTTTTTGAATTTAGAGGATGAAATCCCTTACTCCTGCGCGGTCGATATCGATGATTTCAAAGAAGGTCCTCAGTTAACACGCATTAAGGCTTCTATTTGGGTCGAGCGTGACAGCCAAAAAGGAATCGTGATCGGACAGGGCGGAAAGAAAATCAAGAGTATTGGAATCGCAGCGCGGGCTGAGCTTGAAGAATTAGTAGGCACGCAAGTCTTTCTAGAACTATCGGTCCGACTAGAAAAAAATTGGACTAAGAACGAGAGAAAGCTCGATGTCGTGGGGTTTCAACTATGAAAAGAGCAAGAATCCTCATTACCGGAAAGCCAAACGTTGGAAAAAGCTCCCTGTTTAATCGCCTCATAGGTCGCAAACGTGCGCTAGTGCACAACCTTCCGGGCGTCACGCGCGACTCCCTTACTGAACAAGCCAAATGGTTTTGGAAGACGGACGAGATTGAACTTGATCTCGTCGACACGGGGGGAATTGGAGGAGAAACCTTCAATGAAGAAATTTCTCAGCAGGTTCAATATGCCGTCGAGCATTCTGAAATCCTTGTTACCGTCATCGATTGTCGATCAGGAATCGGACCACTCGACAAAGAAGTTATCAATCAGCTTAGAAAATGGCGCCGTAAGGATCAGCCTTGGTTGACTGTATTCAATAAGGTAGACACCCCTCAAACTGAAGTGGACGAGGGCGAAGCCTCACGCCTAGGCCTAAATGAGTTCTATTTTGTTTCTGCCGAACATGGCCTCGGAATAGAAGACCTCCGTCAAGGTATCCTTCAACACTTGGCGGATATGAAGCTGCTTTCTGTTATTCCAGAGGGCACTCCAGAAAAGCGAAACGGCATTACCAGCCTTGCAATCGTTGGTCGCCCCAACGTAGGGAAGTCTACACTTTTTAATGCACTGCTAGGTCGAGAACGCAGCATTGTTAGCCCGATTGCTGGCACAACGACCGATCAAGTAGATGAGGTGATCCATATTCAGGACCAACCTTACTGCCTGATTGATACCGCCGGCGTGAGAAAGAAGTCCAAGACCGAACAAGGCGTCGAAGTCCTATCTGTTCTTCAGACCAAAAAGGCCCTCGAAAAAGCAGACGTCGCACTTCTCGTTATCGATGCGGAAGTGGGTCCCACGGATCAAGACGAGAAAATTGCCGGCATGATTGAAAGTGCTCGATGCAGCGTTATTCTTCTGGTGAACAAATGGGATACGCAAAAGGGACAAGTCCCTGAGAAGGAAGCCGCCAAATGGATTCGAGGAAAACTCGGATTTCTTGGGTATGCGCCTCTTCTGTTTATCAGTGCTAAGAAGAAAGCGGGCCTGGACCAACTGGGAGACCTATTGGCGGAAGTCCTTCGACAGCGCTATGCCCGCATACCTACGAAAGATCTTACTGATTGGATCAAAGTGGAAATGGGAAAATACAATCCCAAGCGAGCCAAGGTCTATACCACTTATTTTATTCCGGCTTCGGAGAAATCGGGTTCAGCACCAAAGCTTGTTTTTCAAGTGAACGATCCTAGGCGGTTTCACTACAGCGTCGAGCGACACTTGATCAACGGCGTGCGAGATTCGTGGGGATTTATGGGCACACCGATCCGTGTCACGGTAAGAAAGTCCGGGCGACTGAAAGCTTTTGCGCGCTCGGTTACCAAGTAAACAGGATATTACCGGTGATAACGTAGAGTGTCCCGGTGAGGTCACTGATTCCTGATCCAGCAAAGTCGGTAGAGTTACGATCCGTGAAGTTGACGAAGGAAAATTTGGACTCCAGGTCAAAATATACTTTCTTGGGATTGATGACGAATTCGAGCCCCACCCCGAGCGTTACGCCAAATTTGCCATCGGTGTCCGTTTGATTGCTGGAAGCATTGGTTTCACTTTTTGTAAATGCACCACCCCCTAGTAATAAATAGGGGCTCGCAAACGTCAAAGCGGCACTTAAATTTGTGGTGTCGATATAATATTTTAGGTGAGTGGCAAGCACCGTCAGACCAACATCGGTGGTGGAACTATTGGTGTCGGTAAATGAATGAGACGAAGACGCAAATTCGATGTCCAAAGCAAAATGGAAATCAAACCAATAGTGCAGCTTCACTGAAATCGCCGGAAAACCTCCAGACCAAAGCTTTCCCCGATTGCCGGTCGCACCGCTTACTCCAACCCCAAGACTCGCTCCAAAAAATCTTCCAAATCGAAAAAAGAGTTCGGCCGCCGCCTCATCGTCCTCTTCGTTAAATTCTCCATATTTTGTAAACGGGGTCTCCCGAAAATCATCTTCAGAATCTCCGTTGCGTTCATCGCTGGACTTCACTTCATCGAGGTCATCAAAAGCAGACTGTGCCCATCCGGGAACGGGTTTGAAAAAACAAATTGCGATGACTAAGGCTATTAGCCAAGTTCTAGAAATAGAAATGAACGCCCGCATTGAGTAAACTGACTCCTAAGGTTCTCAGTGCAAAACTGCCGCTGAGGTTATTGAGCGAAGCACCCAATTCAAATGACAGACCCAAGCTCTCAATCCCTGGAATAAAGAACTCACTTCCAAAACCCGAAAGAAATTCAGCTCCATTCACACTGTTTCCGGAAACGAGTGCTCCGGCCAAGAAGAAATAAAAATTCAGGTTGGTTTCTAAAAAGAAGTTTTTAAAAAACTTGAGGCCTACGACGGAATTTTTAGGGGAAGCCGTATTCATTCCGAGAATACCAGCCATTGCGATATCCCTCGTCAGGGCATACTTCAAACTGATCCCGGGAGTCCCACCCACGGTTTGTGGATGGCTATTTGCAAATTCCGAATTATAACCAAGTCCTAGCCGTCCCTGCAGGTCTCTTGCATCACTTGAGGAAGAAAATCCCAAGATGAGCAGGAAGAGAAGCGTAGTGCCACCCAATAAACGCAACGCGCCATTTTCACCCAACCGCATAGACCCTCCCTCTTCGCAGTCCTAAGAGTAGCGTTACCCTTTGGTTTTGACAACCCCTCGATAGTCTTCTAGAAATGCCGTTATGACCGAAAAAGTATTGATGGACCGAAAAGCACTGAAGCGCCCTGATGAATTCCTTCAAGTAGGACGAAGCATTATGGATCGCCTCGCTACTCATTCGAAAGCGGTGGTGGTTTTGGCCGCCGTCCTTCTCTGTTTCATTCTAGGGATAGCCGTTTACCTCAACCAAGTTGCCAAGTCAGAACTAGCTGCAAGGGAGTCACTCTTCCTAGCGCAGAAGCGACTTTCTGAACTCGCTTCGGATGAAGCAAGATTAAAGGAAATAGCTCCTTTGGAAAAAGTGGTAGCTGATCACCGAGGTACGCGAGCTGCTTTTGATGCTTCGATGTTGGCGGGCAAGCTTTATCTCAATGGTGCTCAATATGAAAGGGCCCAGAGCTGGTTTGCAAAGGCGAAAGACTCAGCGCCTGGAAATCTTGAGAGGCAAGCCGCCCTGCGATTGGCTGGTGGCTCCTACGAGGCACAATTGCATTGGAAAGAGGCGAGCGAACAGTACGACGCAGGCCTAAAGTTGGGAGATTCGTCAATGAGGCCTGAATTGCTCCTGAGTTCTGCACGGGTCATGGTCGAATTGGGAATGAAGGACAAAGCCCTCGAAGCCCTTGGCAAAATCAAAAAGGATTACCCCAATTCACCCTATGTGGAATTTGCAAATTCTCAAGAGAGTCAGATTAAGAAATGAAACTTTTAACCTCCACTTTCCTTCGTGGCATTATACTGATCGGACTAACTTCCACTGGATGCGCATCGCGATCTATTCATTCGGACCTAACACCAGACAACCAGGTGCTTGTTCGGCAATGGACGAGAGTCTCTAAAACAGAATGGCTCGCGGGCGAGAAGGGGTCTGAACATTCGAGCGCAGTGTTTTATGAGAACACTTTGATTTTTGGAAATAGTTCACAGGGCGTTCAGTCCATTTATCCAGGCCTAAACCTGGTGCGTTGGAAACGCGATATTCCGCAGGGAGTGATGAGCCGGCTTCAAGTTCAAAAGAAGTCCCTCTATTTTGGAGGGGGAGATGGAAATCTCTACTCATTGAATGCGGACACTGGGGAAGTTCAGTGGAAATACCCACTGAGAAATCCTATTGTATCTAGGCCTACTATTTCTGGCGGTCGACTCTTTGTTACTACAAGCGACGATACCCTTTACGCCTTTGATGCCGGAACAGGGGAGTGGCTTTGGCACTACAAGCGACGTACGTCGCAAGACGCAACAGTCTTGGGAGCTAGCGAGCCGCTCGTTGACGGTGAGGAAGTCATCGCTGGAATGAGTGACGGATATTTAGTCGCAGTGTCGGTTCAAGACGGCAAACTAAAATGGGATAAGAAAATTCATAGCGGAATTAAATTTACGGACGTGGATGCTCACCCAATCCTCTGGAAGCAGACGTTATTTGTCCCATCCTACGACGGTGCTTTCTATGCCTTGGGCAGAGCAGGTCGCGAGGTGAAATGGAAATTCGATTCCGGAGCAAGCAAGGGAGTCCTCCTTCACGATGACAAGGCGTACCTTCCATCTTCGGATGGCAATGTCTATTGCATTGATCCCAATAAGGGCAGAACTCTTTGGTCTATTGAGCTAGATGGAGGGGTACCAACGGACTTAGTGATTGCGGGAGACCTACTGGTTTTCGGTTCGAGCGATCGATACCTCTATGCTCTTGATCTGAAATCCGGAAAAGGCAAGTTTCGCTGGGATGCAGGAAGCAAGTCCGGATTCTCTGGCAATCCAATCTACGACGAAGCACTGAAGCGCATCTACGTACTTTCTAATGCCGGAAACCTCTATTCCTTTTCAATAACGCCCATTCCCACGCGAGTCAGGCCGCTTGGTCGCACCCAACCTTATGAGTTTTACAAGGCACTTTGATTGAGTCAGCGTCGGCTGCTTTTGTTTGATATTGACGGTACCCTGGGCAGACATGTCAATGAAGGGCGCAATGCTTATGATAAGGCTTTGCGAAGGGTCTTCGGTCCCAATGCAAGCCTGGGACTTCCTCAAGTAAGCTTTGCTGGTGCGACGGATTTGGCAATACTCCAGCACTTGACTCAAGATGCCCCCGAGACACTTACTCCTGCTCTTCAGGAGACTTTTTTTGACGTGCTACATCAAGAATATTCCGCAATTTATAAGCAGAATCCGTTTGGCCTCTTCCCTGGAGTTCAGGAGATGACTGAACACCTGTCCAAACAAAGTGAATTCCTATTGGGCCTCGTGACCGGAAATATAGAGACCTGTGCAAGGACCAAACTTGGTGCTGCCGGATTAGAAAAGCGATTTCGATTTGGCGGATTTGGAAATGAACACCATGATCGAAATGAACTGGCTCGGATCGCATTGAAGCGGGCAAATGCTTTTCCAGGATCTGAGAATGGCTTTTCTGAGATTTGGCTTACGGGAGACACCCCAAAGGACATTGAAGCCGCCAAGACTATTGGAGCTAAGGCAGTAGCCATTTCCTCCCACCATTACAGTCGAGAAGACCTACAGGCACATCAACCAGACTGGGTTATAGATGATATTAGAGAACTTCTTGAACTCCTTAAAACAAGCAAAGATTCGTGATGATATTATGGATCCTACTAACAGTACTTGCCTTTGATTTTATTTTTGATCAAATGGTGGAGTACCTCAATCTATCCTCCATGAAACTACAAGTCCCTGAAGAATTTCGCGAGATGCTTACCGTAGATAAGCTTGCTCGTTCCAAAGATTATCACCGAGAGAACTACCTCATTTCATTAGCTCGGAAGACTACCTTTCTAGCTGCGTGGATTTTATTCCTTGTGTTCAATGGGCCGGAACAACTGGAGGGGTCCCTAAGCATGCTTGGCTATCAAGGTGCGCTACTGGGTACCTTGTTTTTTGGTTGTCTTGCATTGGGCAATCAACTCCTGGGCCTTCCATTTTCCTACTATCGTACCTTTAGTATTGAAGCTCGCTATGGATTCAATAAGACCGACTTTGGTACTTATTTACGCGATCTCGCAAAAGGACTGGTACTCAGCATGACCATTGGCGGCGCGGTGCTTTATGGGGTCCTTAGTTTTTTTATAGCTTGGCGAGAACAAGCCTGGTGGATGATATGGATTTTTCTTGTCGTTGTGCAGATCTTTTTTTTAGCAATTGCTCCGGTATGGATCATGCCGCTCTTTAATAAATTTACTGCGCTAGAAGAAGGGGAGCTTAAGGATCGAATCTTCGCCTTTTCAAAGAAGGTCGGTTTCAGTTTTGGGAAGATCTTCACCATGGATGGATCAAAAAGAAGTTCAAAGGCCAATGCGTTCTTTACTGGATTTGGAAAATCTAAGCGTATTGTGCTCTTTGATACATTGATAAAGTCTCACACGGTGGATGAGCTCGTAGCGGTACTAGCCCATGAAGTAGGCCACTATCAGCGGCGCCATATTCTTCGGATGATGGCTATTTCCTTTGCGATGACTGGGTTTACACTTTGGATTCTTAGTGAAGTACTTTTTGGAGCATCCCTTCATTTGGCTACAGGTCAAACCCAAGAATCACTCCCTATTGGGATGCTCTTTGCCAGTCTCATGTATGCTCCGGTTTCTAGGCTTCTTGCGATTCTGGGGCACGTTTTTTCACGGCGTCATGAATTCGAAGCAGACGCCTACGCAGTTCATCGTGGCGAATCCCCACTTGCGCTGATTTCCGCTCTAAAAAAGCTTTCCGTAGAACAGTTGTCCCATTTGACGCCGCATTGGCTGAAGGTGTTTGTCGATTATTCTCATCCACCCGTGTTGAAGCGTGTGGAGGCGATCCGCGCGCTCGGCAATTCTTGATAGGTCAATTGCAACAGATTTGGAAAGGATAGCTGCGAGACAGTGTGGCACTCCACTCCACTTCGTAATTGTCCTCCATGCTATCCTCGGATGCGATGGAGCGATCAGTGGCCATGCTTTTCTGCAGCGTAGCTAATGCAATCCGTACGTTAGAACCTTCACTTTGAGAACGATCCAACCATGCTAGTGTTCCAGCTTGCTGTTGGGAAACCTTTATCTCAATCCGCTGCGGATTTGGTGCTGCGGACAAGGGTAGGGGATCCATGCTTGCTCGAGCCTTCTGGCTAGCGCACCACCTTGTTCCTTGTTCGTACGCGGCTTTCTTTGCATTGTTTCGAGCAACCTCGTTGGCGACTTCGGCGTGGCGAGCAATCATTACGTTCAGCTGATCCGAAGCCAAAAATTCCTTCAATTCATCTTGCTTCATCTCGCCGAAGGTTGAAGCGGTCGTCCCTTCAGTTTGGGCTTCACCAGGAGCGACAAAATTCTGACAAAGTGGAACCGTCTGCGCGTCGGAATGATTCGCGTAAGCTCCCGCCATTAGGGAAAGAACCAGCAATGCTTGATGAAATTTTGACATCTTCTACCCAGCCTCTCTCTTGCCTATCGGATCAAAGGAGTATTTGTTAAACCCAGAATCAGTTAGGATAGTAGCCATGGGACGCTATAGCTTTCTGCTTCTTGCATCGTGCATGAGTTGGATGTTCAGTGGTTGTGGCGGCTTTCCAGATGTGCGGGGCCCGAATGCTAATCAACCCGTGACAGAAAATCCCGTTAAAGATTATTCGGGGTACTGGATCTCAACTTCCCAGACCGAGCTACCGTTTACGGAGTCGCGTGACGGCCGAAAGCTCACTTATGTTTTTGTAGAATCAAGAAAGACCAATATTCTTTCCATTCAGACCTCGGGAGAAGTGCTGCTTTATGGGGCCCATCAAACCAGTGACCGAGACTTCGAGGTAGTCGAAGACCTCTTGGGTCACTTTTTCCTCAATAAAGAAAAAGCAGAGATCGAAATTGAAACCAAGCACCTCAAATCCGATTCCAAGTCCAAACAGTTCATACTCAGCCTCGCATCCGACAAAAAGACGATGAAAATTCAAATGGACGGCTTGATTCATGCTTTTGAACAAGCGGACCCTTCAAGGATACTGAAATTAGTGAAACGGCCCCTGTTTTAGGACAATTGAATCAGCCCAAGTCAGCCAAATCGGGCTCCAATGCCCTAGCTAACCTGCTGAAAACCCTATGCTTCTTATTCC
The DNA here is from genome assembly GCA_963169695.1 of Bdellovibrionota bacterium. Taxonomy (GTDB): domain Bacteria; phylum Bdellovibrionota; class UBA1018; order UBA1018; family CAUJDS01; genus CAUJDS01. The sequence goes on along the minus strand of CAUJDS010000072.1, from coordinate 3,124 downwards.
AGTTCAAAGACATATGAACAGAAGTCAGATACTTCCTATCATTTCAGTGAGTTAGATAAATTCATATTGTCATGTCAAGTTTATAGTAGCGCACAGAGTCACGGCTTACCTTTAGGCAAGAATAAGGAGGCCCTTCAATTGAGTGAGTACCTTCAGAGACTTAAGTCTCACTGGTTTGATCAACACGCCATCAGGAGTGGAACGCCCAGCTACCAAAAGATTCTGAGCAAACGGCTTAGCCTTGCTGAATACCGTGCGTTCCTCCGACAACTCTACCACCTAACCAAAGTTCATCCACAAGCACTTGCCAGACTTGCGGCACGGCTCACTGGTACGCAGCGAACCATGGTGAAGGGAGTGCTTCGGCATGCGATTTCGGACGATTCGCAACAAGAACGCATCCTCTCCGATCTGCATACACTAGGAGCAGAAGAAGCGATGACTATTCGTTATGAGAGGCCTCTGCCCGCCACAACTGCTCTCATTGCCTACCTCCACTATCTATTGGACCAAGAGCCTGGCATTGGGATCTTGGGCTATCTTTATCACCTTGAATCGTTTGCCACCCTCGAAGGTGAGACGTTGTACCAAGCTCTGCTAAGTGCCGGGATTCCGCAGGAAGCGCTCACATTTTTTTCGCTGGAGTGGGGAGGGGATGGCCCAAAAAAGAAGCTCAAAATGACTGAAGCCTACCTTAGCGAGATGATAGTTACCTCGACCGACCTCGCGGGAGTAATGGAGGCCATTCGGACCAGCACTTACCTCCATGCTCAGCTCATTGATCAGGCAATACTTTCAGGTACCGAAAAAGCTGAATTTCCTATTGATGACCAAGAGCTCAGAAGGATGAAGACCACCGCACATCCCAAACTTCCCAATCTGTATCTGGCTCCGGATGCGGATTAGCATTTGTGAAGCTAGGATTAGTGTCTGATAAGAACCATTATGTCAACTCTCGTCCGAAGATTGACGATTAGGTAGCTGCAAGGCTCCAGCCTTTTCCAGCTTACGGGCTTCCTCACTGATCTCTTGGCGCACTGCTTGAACATCCGAGACGCGCTGGGGCCCTAAGCTCTGAATTTCTTCGATGAGTTCTGTCTGAGTTCTTTTGGAGAGTTTTGAGACAAATCCATCCAACACTTCCGGTGCTAGGCCTCGAAATGCTAGCGCCCATTTTTTTTGCGGAACCGCTCTAAATAGTACCTGAAAATCCTTGCTCGATGCTTTCAGCAGGTCTTCAAATGAAAAGAGTCCACTGCGTATTTTTTGTGCAAGCTCTGGAGACCGCGCTTCCAGTTCCGAAAGCAACCGCTGTGAAGTCTTTTCGTCCATCACCCGAAACATCTCCGACACTGCTTTGACGCCATCGTGGCGAATACTCTTTTCTTTTTTTGTCATAGCTCAATCATTCTAGCGTGATTACCGATCAAGTCCAAGAGCAGGAGTATTAGTATGGTTGCTTGGGATATGTCTCTTTTTACAGAAGCAGAACGTCGAAAAAAGCACGACGACGATGCGCGCCGCAAAAGGTCCAAACTAGAGCAACTGCAAAGGTTCCATATTCGTCGCCTTTCAGTAACATTGCGACCTCATCAGGACTCCCTCAATCAAGAACGAGTCTTTCTTCCAGCGCGCCTACTCACCTGCGATATGCACCCTACTTATATCCGGATTTTTTCGAAACAGATGCTGCCGATTGGTGAACTCGTGTCTCTTTCGATACTAGGGTCTGACCATGTCTACCTTCGAGGAAAAGTAACTTGGTGCCGAAGATCCAACCTCAATTCACACGTTGAATTCAAGGATGGCTTCCCTTACCGCCTAGAAATAAAGTTCCAATTTGATTCCATTATCGAAAAAGAAGCGATCCGACTCTTTGCCATGCAATTTTATCAACACTTTGTAGTAAGTGGACCTGCTCAGTCTCTGTAGTTGCCAAACTGCATCGGGATTTTAAGCTCGTCTTGTTTCAGTTTCAAAAAGGCGATGACTTCTTGCAGCTCATCTCGCTTCTTAGCACTGACTCTCACCTGCTCATCTTGAATTTGACCCTGGGCGGTGAACTTCTGTTCCTTAATGAGCTTGATGATCTTCTTGCCGTCTTCTTTAGAAATTCCTGCCTTCACCACCGCTGTCTTTTTGCCTGACCTACCGCCAGACTTTTCGGTCTCTTTGAATTCGAAGCAAAGCAGAGAGACTCCCCTCTTCACGAGCTTGGTCTGAAAGGTGTCCACCAGGGAGTCCATTTTACTTTCTTCACTGCACGTCAAAGAAAGCGTCTTGGCCTTCACATCAGCAGAGATCGTACAAACCATTCCCTTAAAATCAAACCGCGCACCAACCTCTTTAAGGGTCTGATTGATGGCATTGTCCAACTCCTGCCAATTGACATCACTTGATACATCGAATGAGGGCATGAAATTTTTCCTAGTTCTGACCGTTCAAAAACAGCTGGACCCAAAATTCAATCTGTCGCAAAGCAATTAACGTATTGGCGTTTCTGCTTAGCCTCCGGATCCCGAGAGCGGCAACATCGTAACCGTAAAGCGGAATGGGAGGCAATAGGAACTTCGATGATTTAATACCGATCAATTGGCTATTTGAAGACCTGGCTACTTTTCTCTCGTCGAACGACATGGAATTACTTGTAGCACTGATCAACTCTCCGCTTTCTTTCTCAGCTTTCCACTCAGCCGAGTCTAAAGAGAATAGAACAAGTACATTTCCCATTCGAGTATTCTTTAATATCGCATTCCAAAGAGGTCCCAGGCGTGAATTCCCTCTATTTAAAGCCTCAAAAAGAGTAGTCGCCTCAGAACGATAAAAATAGACTTCTGGGTCCGTCGCAAGCTGATCAAGCGGGACACTTCCAGACTTAAAGTTCACTACCGTATCATTGCTGCCTTTTCCCGCAAATACACCCCCACCCGTGATGTAGTCTAAAGGGCTCCCCCCATTTAAATTGAAGTGCATTCCAAACGAACTGACTCCATATGCTCCTTCAATTTTGGAGCCTACTGCGTCACTTACTCTCTCAAGATGCGCCAATTGTACGAATTTATTGGCTCGCTCAAACTCTCGAACCTCTGGAGCTATAACATTCATGAAAACCGCATAGTATTTG
>CAUJDS010000071.1 GCA_963169695.1 Bdellovibrionota bacterium | reverse complement strand
CGGCAAATACCTCAGCCTTGGCTTCACGACTAGAACCTCTGCCTGCATAAATCGCGGAATAAACGACAGCCCGTAATCCGTCATTCAACATATCCGTCATATCCATCTCTCGGACAGCCGGAAGAGTAACCGTGGCAATTTGCTTAATAGAGGCGTCCAGTTGCTTTCCTTCCCAGAGGCTAAGACCACCCACCACGACCGTATTCAAAATAAGTATCCCAGTAAGGGTCCATAGCTTTTTCCCAATGGACCATTCACTAAATGATTTCATAGTTTATTCCTTATGCAGCTTTCTTTTGATTGACTTGATTAATAGCAACACGATCTTCGACATCTAAGGCCTTAGCGAGATCTAGCAAGAGGATCAAGTGCTGATCTTTTCTTGCCACTCCACTTAAGTACTCAGTACTTTTTTTGCTTTCGATTTGGGGGCGTGGCTGTATGTCTTTTTCGTGAAGTGAAACTACATAGTCCACGCTGTTTACAACCACCCCGACAACCACCGGAGCTAAGTCGCAAATTATAACGACCGTTTCAGAAGAATTTTGAGCCTTGATACCAAATTTATTCCTCAAATCAATGACAGATATAACCTGCCCCCGAAGGTTCATCACGCCCAAGAAGTGAGATGGCGTGTAGGGCACTGGCGTAAACTCTGGCAGAGCAATCACTTCCTTTACAGATAGCAGAGGAACTCCGTAGTGCTCTTCTCCCAACATAAAGACTAAGTAGCGATGCTGAGCGCCAATTAAATGCTGTGCAGACTTTGTCGTTGTTTCACTCATGCGACACCTCGAGTTGGTTTCATTGCAGGTCCTTTTTTCTGGTTACCAGAAGCCATTTCATTGAGATCTAAGATCAGTGCGGCTCTTCCATCTCCCAAGATAGCGCCGCCTGTGAATCCTTTGAGACCACGAATTTCTTGTCCCAATTGCTTGATGACAACCTGTTGCTGACCAACAATGTCGTCCACCGATACGGCAAAAGCCATCGGTCCTGATCGAACAACAATGGCAATGCACTCATGGCTAGCCTTGGGTTTAGGTATGGTTCTTCCTAAGAGTCCCGTCAGACGATAGAGCGGGAGCGATTCGCCTCTGAGATTGAGGACCTCGCCCATACCACTAACAAAATGCACGTCATTCTGTTTGGGTTGCAGGGATTCATGCACCTGAGCGATTGGGATGATGTAGCGTTCCGTTTCTGTCGTCACGACCATCCCGTCGATAATTGCCAAAGTCAGTGGAAGCAGGATTTTGAAGCGAGTGCCTTTGCCTAATTCTGTTTCGAGCTGAACTTCGCCTTGAAGGATCTTTTCGATATTGGTTTTGACGACATCCATTCCGACGCCACGTCCAGAAATATCAGTGACATTGGCGGCGGTAGAAAATCCCGGCGCAAAAATCAACCGATAGGCCTCTTTGTCTGAGATGGCCTGACCCGCGCGCAGGATTCCTTTTTCAACTGCTTTGCGTTTGAGAACCTCAGCATTCAGTCCTTTGCCGTCGTCACGAATCTCGATTACAATTTGACCGCCTTCATGGAATGCACTCAACCGGACCGTACCGCCGGGCGGCTTCCCTGCTTTGATTCGATCCTCGGGCATTTCGACTCCGTGATCAACGGCGTTTCGAATCATATGGACCAAGGGATCACCCAAATGATCCACTACGGTCTTGTCTAATTCTGTTTCTTCTCCAGAGATTATAAGCTGAATGTCTTTTCCAAGCGCCTTAGAAGTATCGCGAACAATTCTCTGCAATTTCTGAAAAGTAGCCTTTACTGGAATCATCCTAAGGCTCATGGAGATATCTTGAATGTCTTTTGTAATCTTGCCGAGTTGCGAAATTGTCTTTTGAACTAGTACCGACTGGATATGAACTTTTTGTTGATTGAGGACAGTTTGAAGAATGACAAGTTCTCCGACGTTATTCATGAGACGCTCCAAGCGGCGACTACTGACTCGAATGGGTTCATCCTGCTGCTGTGGAGGCCCGTTGGAGGTACTTGAAGAGGCCTTGTTGCCCGACTCAGGCTCGGGTTGAGGGGCGACGGGACTAGCGATGGGCGCCTCTGGACTAGCAAGGGATTGGGTTGCAACCACTTCGAGGGATGCAGGACTCACCTCGCCTTCCTCTTCCGGAAAAGCATCCGCACGTGGGTAAGCTACAAACTCGGCTTCTGATGGAGTGAGATCTGAAGCCACCACTTTATCGTCTTCGTCAGGGACCTCATCTGCCGGAGCGACTTCAACCACTTTGCCAGACAATTGATCTTGAATCTGTGTCATGAGATCTGAACTATCACGCTTAGCGTCCAGATCTTGTTTGAGGGCGTCCATCCACTCTCTCAAATGATCATTGCAAAGCAGAAGCAGAGTCACTGTCTCGGTACGTATGGGGAGTTCTTTGTTTTTAAGTTTCAGAAGAAGCGATTCTAGTTGGTGAGTGAATTCCCCTACTTCTAGAAATCCCACTGCACGCGCACTGCCCTTTAGGTTGTGTGCTAGTCGAAAAATCTTCTCGATCAGCGAAGAGTCATCGGGGCTGGACTCGAGTCCCAAGAAGCATTGCTCGGTATCTGCCAGAAGCTGAGAGGCTTCATCTAGAAACCCTACCTTCAGCTCTTTTTCTAAATCATCCATCGATCAATATGACCTTACGCACCCAATAGAATGCCCTCAGGTCACCCTTCTATAGATCGCATCGGACTATTTTCTTATAGGCTTTAAGAAAGGTTTATTGGAGGACTAGTGCGCCAACTCATAGAGAATGGGTTGCTCGATTTCTAACTCGGCGACCTGAATTTCGGGAGGAAAAGGCTTAAACCTATTGAGATCATGCATTAACGCAACCGCTGCGTCGTTGAGGCGTTGAAAAGGACAGGCCGTTCGAATTTGAACATGACTAATCTCACCATTGCGGTGCACCCTAAAAGCGATGGTCACACGCCCTGTCTGCCCAAGTCGACGCGATACGTCGGGATACTCTTTGCGACTCTCAATCCAATCTCTCAGTTCGGAAAGGTAGCGATTTTTTCCCTCGGCAGAGCCCAAAGAGAACATGGAGTCCACCTTGGCATTACCCAAGACTGGCTGTGAGATGTCCCGAGGCGCAGGCATTCGAAGTCCCCGAGCTTCTTGAGCCTCGGGTAGTATTGCTTTTTTTGAACTATTTGGAGCCGCCTTCAACTGCAGACTCGAATGGGTGGACTCAAGCCGAACGAAAAGGATATGCGAACCATTGTAGGCTGGAAGAGTCCTATGAAACTGCACCAAAGCAAGTCCCAGCAGTACGCCATGAACGGCTAAACTAGTCCCCCAGCTCTTCAATTCCATCCGCCCTATATTCTATCGCTATATCCTAAAACGAAAGGCCCTATTGCACCATGAGAAGTCTGGAACTTCCACAAATCAGAGCCAATCTTACCGCCCTCAGGGGTAACAAGCATTATGTCCCAAAGGTCCTTTTCGCAATCAACTAATCTCTCATAGCTGAAACTGATGCATCGCTTTAGTTCCTCCGAAGCTCCAAGATAGATCAACTTATTGTAGAAAATCTTCTCCTCAGAAGGATAGGGTCCACTAAATTCAAGTACCGCAGTTTTCTGACGATCGGAAGGACCGGCCCATCTTATCTCGACCACGTAACTGCTTTTCAAATCCCTGCTATTTGGAATTAGCCAAGCATAATTTTCCTTAGGCCTTAGCTCATCTCCAGTTTTTTGGTCGAACGCAATCGGCGTCCAATAGTCTGGCGTAAGGGTTTCATAACTTCCAGGAGGTGGCAAATAGGCCACCTTTTCTTTTCTGAAGTTTAGGGACCTGAAGTAGGCCAATGGATCATTGCCGCCGCTTCTTCCGATGATCGCAAGATTATTTGCAACGATGGACTTGTCAGCAAACCGTTCTAACGTTTGACCAACTAGCCCTTTTGGCATTTTTAGCACGGCGCCCCTGGCACGTCCTGGCCCAAATCCCTTTTGATTCAAAACGATGGACTTTTTGCCCATAAAATCAGAAGCACCTTTTATCGCTCGCTTAAAGGCAATGGTCCAATCCTTGGATTTCTGAGCTTCCTTATCCGTAATATACTCAATTTGCTCCCGACCTAAATTGTAATAAAAATATTTATTGTCTACCAATCTACCATCGTATCTATATGTCTCGGGTCCGAGTTCGACCACTTTGTCGCCGGACTCAAGGTTTCGACTAAAAACAAAACGATATTTTCCGCTATCGTTTGAGTCCTTGGAATTGGCCGGATTTTCGTAGGACAAAATCATCAGTCTAAACTCTGACTCGCCACCATTGTAGATTCCGTAGACTAACTGATTGGGAATAATTCGATGTCCCCCGGCGAAATCATACGTAAACCAAGAAGGACCTTCAAAAAAAACATTGGCGCTTCTATCGTCGTCCATTACTGGAACGACTGGATCCATTTCGTAGAGATCACGATCGGACTGAACCGAATAACGGGAGTCCCCCGATTTATCGGCCAGACTCTTTACTTCATCACAAGCCATCAATAAAAAAGGAAGAACTGCCAACCATAGAAATCGACGCTTCATCATAGTTAATTGGAGGTCTACCACCAATTAGGTCTTCAGTTCTAGACCGAAATAAATGGACCGGCCCTCAGATGGGCGCCGATCCGTTCTTTCAATGATGCGATCCGTTAGAGCTTTTCTTCGCGTATCCGTAAGGTTATCGATGCCCCAAAAAATTCCTAGGGATTTGCTCATCGCATAATCCCACTTCCAATCCCAAGTGGACCAAGGTTCATTGATCAAGGTATTGCCCGAGTCAATAAATTCACCTCCCTGATACCGCCACACCAGCTTCATCGAAGGACCAACGTCTCCCCACTGATAACCGACTTCACTCCCCACTCGATGAATCGGTCGATAGGGCAAGAGCTTATCTAGTGCAAGGTCTGTGGAGCGAATAAAAGTATAGTTTCCGCGCAATCGGATCCCCCATGGGGAAGTCCAACCCATCGAACTCTCCACCCCCATTGTTTGAACACTAGCAATGTTCTGGTACTGGTAAGTATCTAAACCTGCCCGAACCCCAACGCTGCGATAATCGATTAAATTGCTGACTCGATTCCAAAAAAAGTTTGATGAAACCTCCCAATTTCCATTCTTTGATCGCCACTCAGGCCCAGCTTGTAAGCTCCAACTGGTTTCAGGAGTAAGCCCCGGATCTCCCAAAACTTGGTAACCCGAAACCGCAGAGTGATCCAAGGCGTAATAACGTTCTGTCAGCGACGGGACTTTGTATCCCCTTCCAATGCTGGTGCGCCAGTGAGCTTCGGAAGCCGAAGCGTTCAGCAATTGAGTGCTCGTCTGAATTTTTGGCGATACAAAAGTTCCAAACCCCGGATCCCACTGCAACCTTGTGCCTGGAATCACGACAAACTTCCCGTCAAAAAACTTCACCTCATCTTGAAGGTAAATCTCAGCTGTCGTATTTCTCTTGCGATCGAGGTCTTTGGTTTCTGCTGCATCCCCTGTCGCTGAACCAAAAGCATTCGATACATCGGCATATTGGTGTTGGCCAACAAGACCCGCGGTAAAAAGCTGCGCTTTTCCTAGTGACTGATCCCACTGAATTTCTGCTCGGTAAGTCTGAAGGTCCCCTTTTTTTACTGCATCTTCATAAGGAGTAGACCGAAGGTCATGACTGCTCTGGCGAGAAGCAATGCCCTCTGCTGAAAGCCAGCTCTGAATCCTACTATCGCCTGGCAATTGATTGGAGTAATGAAGCACCGTGTTTCTGCGAAAAAACTCATTGCGGTTTTGGTAGGTATCCACTCCAGAGGAATTCGTATCGGCAAGATCCGAGGTCACTTGGTCCACATAGAATCCACTACTCAGTGACCAGGCTTCTCGCGAGGTAGGATTCCAAATCAAATGAGGCTCAAGGTGATAGCGCACTCCGCGCTTGCCATCCTGAGCGAGTGTTGAGGAATCAAAATCATAGTTAGAAAGCTGCCGAAAGCTACCCGTTAAGGTATAGCCCAACGTTCCTTCGGTTCCGGATATTCTGGTCTGAAGGTCGGGAGAGAATTCTGAATCGGAGGTCTTGGTTGCCATGGGATGACTCCACGAGCTTCGAAGCCAAGCAGCCGTCTTTTTGGAGGGCGCCTTGGTGATGATATTGACCACACCTCCCATCGCTCCACTTCCATACAGCGCGGAAGAAGCTCCCTTCACCACTTCAACGCGCTCTACTTCGGCAATGGGGATCTGACTCAAATCAAAGTCTTGCAAAGCGTTGGTGAGTGGAATTCCGTTCATTAATATCAGCGTGTGGTTTTCCTTCAGTCCTTGAAGAGAAACGGCCAACCCATCCCCACCGCGAATCGGGGCAAAGGTTACGCCCGACAACCCTTTGAGCGCTTCTTGGAGGTCCCTGGCATGGCTAGACTTTAATTCGGATCCCGAAAGCACTTCGGTCCGCTCGGGACTTTCTGCGAGGCTTGTTTCTCGCCGACTCGATGTCACTACGATATCGTCCATCGACGTCATCTGCGCCTGCGCACCCCTAGAGGCTAGGATCAAAAGACTGAGCCAAAAACCGCGATGTTTCACACTACCTTACTTAGAAGAAAGGGAGGCATTTCGCAACTAGAGGAAAGCGCCAAAGCACTCTGGATCAGAACCGGGATACTTATCTCGTAGCAGTTTGCCCAATTCGCGATGGTAAATCTCAAAGTGACTTGCCGCTTGAGGATCGCTCGCCTCCAATAGCCGCGGCCTCCAGGCTCCTTTTCCACGATAGAACCGGGGCATGACTTTTCTAGGATCGTGAGTCACCATTTGAGCCCAGAGCTCGGTCATTTCGGGAATCATCATTTCATTGAGAAAAAGAAACTGATCCATAACGACAAGGTAGACCTGATCCTTGACGAGGCGTTTTCCTCTTCTAGAACCCGTGCGGTATTCCAGGCCATATTGAGGCACCTCGAAGCCGGATATACTCAATTTTGACAATTCTCTTACCTTCACTTTGCCTGGAATTTGTGGCGAATGGGCCTTGTCCTTTTGAAGGCGGAAATTTCGAATGGCCGTATAAAGAGTTTCAACCTGCGAGCCGGTCAAAAAAACCATCTGTGCAGAATTAAGCAAGTAATCGATTCGCGCCAAATGGATGTTTAAGAGTTTGGTCCTTTCTCCGGGAGTACCGATGGGATCATCACTCCGCATGGAGGAAGAATTAAAAAAGGCTAAGACGGGAATTTGGACCCTTCGATTTTTAGCATCCTTTGGAAGCTGCTTTAATTCGGACGAACCATATCGCGCAAAAGCATCCGCAATGAGATCACCCAAAATCGGACGTTCACCGCCTGTGGTCTTGAGATCGCCCTTGGTTTCTCTCACAAAAGGCACCAAAAAAGACTTACCCTTGGAGTCCAAAACAGCCGACATCAGCCATTCCTTTGATTCCTGCACCTCCGTAAGCAGCCTAGCTAAGAAGGCTGTAGTGGCACGATCATTTTCTAGAATTAGTTTTGATGGTACCGCAAGATCCTCTTGCTGCTCTTCAATCGAGACCAACCTCACTCCACCCTCGTGTCCGCCTAGCTCCTTCATAAGAAGGCCTCCAGTGGCAATTCCGGCAATGGACATATCAAAATTAGAGCCCGCATCCAAAACCCAGGTGCCGTTTCCTGGAACCCTGGCCTCCTCGATGTGGAAAGCTCGCTTCTTATGATCATGACCGGCAAAGACCACCGGAATCGGGAGCTCCGTTGGAATCCTCAATAGATCTTCCATTTCTTGGGTCGCTCGCTCCACACGTTCATGGAGCGCAAAGACCACGGCATCCGGTCTGTCTTGGCCTTTCACCCCTTGGAGACCATCCAGAATCTCACGACCTTTTTCTAAAATAGGTACCACTCGTCGATAAAGGGGTGGCCCGGAATTATCGGTCCTGGCTTGGCCTTCCTTTCCGCCTTCGATGTAGGGGCCATAGATCTTATTAAAATAGTCGGTCAGCACCATTCCATAGAAGCGCAGGTGAGTGCCATCCTTCGCAACTACATCCTGGAAATCTTGGTAAATTCCCAATTCTCTCACCCGATCGGTCACTTCGAGGTTGGCCGCGAGCAGTCCATATCCTTCGTTGCCTGGGATTTTTCGAAGGGCTTCTGCAAGCCAGCGTTCTTGGTTGAGAAGGACTGTGGCACTGAAGTCTCTGCCATCGTGATTGCCATCACTCTTGACGATGACGAAGCCATCGTTGGCCAGCGCGACCAGTGCCTGAAGCGCAAAGAAGCCCTTTTCGAGAACGAGCGAAGCATCGTTTTTCGGTACGCCATCACCCTGTTCAACTCCGTCGGTCGCCAACTTGCGACTCGCCCAAAGGGTGTAAGGACTGGCTCCGGCGTAGTCACCATTGACGAGCACAATGAACGTCGCAGTGGCTCGCTTCTCTGGCGGAAGGGTGTTGAGAATCTTTGCTCGATAGAGGTGAACCGCACGCATCCAGGTAACGAGATTTTCTGCGTGAGCATGGGTATCTGAGATTTCAAAAATATAGGTCTGGGCGTAGGAGCTAGAAGGAAAATAAACAGAAGAAGTGAAGTTTCCCGCAATAAAAACTGCGAAAAACACAAGGATCGAAAACCTGATTTTTTCAAACAACCGTGGTGCAATCCAAGCCATCTGAGAAAATGGGTTAACAGATCCCAGATCGTTTTCCACTTAAAAAACTTCTACCATCTCGATTACTTAAATTTTTCTCATTCAGACTCGAGGCGTTAGCATAATAACCGACGCTACAAGTATATTTTGAATCACCAAACAGCACTTCTAGTCAGCGTTCCGCCGAAATCCAGCGCCCACTTAGGTCCTTTTCTCGGGGGACCGATAGGGAGATGGCCCATGGATTGCTAACGAGACTTTGCTTCGGGCGAAACTTGGAGTTTTCATGAAAAGTCGCCCCCTTTTTCTGCTCATTCTTACCTGCGCTGGGTGCCTATTGATCCAATCTTCGACCCAGGCACAGGGGACCTCAGGTCTTTCTGCGCTCGAAAAATTAGATCCCTTATGGAGCCTTCTACTCCGAAGTGTCCCGACCAAACTGAGAGATGGAGAAAGCCTTACGGCGCTTGGGGTTCAACAATCCGATGGGATCGAAACCCTTCGCTTGCAGAGCTGGTACCAGGGGCTAGAGGTCTTGGGATCTCAGGTACACCTCCACCGGACCCCAAAGGGTGAATTCACGACGGACCATCGGATCTCATTTGTACTTAGTCCGAATCCAAAACTTCCGCTGGTAGAAGCCCTACGACTTGCTACGGAAGACAGCGCCCTTCGCAGTCAACTCCGGGGTGTCCTCAAGATTCTACCCAACTTCACCACTCAGAAGGCCAAACTCATCTATCAAATCCGTTTTCCCGAAACGTCTCTTTGGCAAGAGTGGTGGCTCGATGCTCAGACAGGCCAAATCCTCGCACAAATTCCAAAGCACCGATCCCTGCTTCCAATCAATATCTACGATGGAAGAACCATGAATCCTTCTGATATTCACCCTGATACGGGCGCGCCCAATCGATTCGATCTCCCTAAGCTGCAAGCGATGGTTATCGAGGGCCAAGCGACGGTACATGCCGACGCTTCTGCGTATCGAGCTCAAACAGCCATCCAAAAAATCCAATCCTACTTCGATTCTGTGCATCACCGCCTACCGCTTAAGCCTGGAATGCAGAGCCTACACTCCGTAGTTCATGCCGGTAAGCAGTGGGCGAATGCCTACTACAGTCGCTACTACGATCTTTTGGCCTTTGGAGATGGCGATCAAACCGAAACGCGGGATTTTACCTTTGCGACTGATATAGTCGGGCACGAACTAACTCATCTCATTAGTGCAACGACTCCAGGATTTTACTATTACAACGAGTCAGGAGCTTTGGATGAAGGCATCGCCGATGTCTTCGGGATTCTTGCTGCAGGAAACACTCAGTGGATTCTTGGAAAAGCAATCTTCCTATACCCTGCTCAAATGGCTCATGGAATTCGAGACCTAGCCTCCCCCGAAAAAAACCGTGACTACTATCGCAACACGGATGGCTCCTATACTCCCATGCCTCATCCTCGTCATCTCTCCGAGCGTTTTCCGCCAGACGCCGCCTGCACCCCCGAAAATGATCTCTGCTATGTCCATGGCAATGCTACCATTCCCGGGCATCTGCTTTTTCTCATCGCCCAAAAATGGGGAAACGCTCGTCTCGAAAAAGTCCTCTACCTTTCCATGACGCATTTTCTATCTCCTCTTTCTGATTTCAAAGACTTTCGAAGGCAGTTCCTCGCTGCATGTGAATTCCTTACGCCAAACAACTGCGACATTGCCGCGTGGGCATTTGATCAAGCTGGTATCTCGGAAGGCATCACAAGCAAGCGGTAGTGTGAACCGGGGTTTATCTCAAAAAAGTGCAGTGGTTAGGTGATAAGACCTTAGTTGAGGTCGTTTGGATTGCCTGCAAGGAACGAGGACAGCTACAGCACAGCACTGCTCCATAAGCTCCTAACCGTTTACAACTCCATTAAAGTTAATACAATCCCAGCAAGGCGGGTTTGAAGCAAGGAAGTTTGCACGGGATGACTGGAAGAAGACTCAGCGAGGGGGGCTTCCCCAGAGCGATCATTAAAACTCACCCGCTACTTTGATAATGCTCCAATCGATGATGGGCGCTGCAAAGCAAAGTAAGATTCTCTAGAGCATTGGTTCCACCCATTGCTACTGAAATCTTGTGATGGATGTGTAAGAACCTCTCTTTGTCACATCGAAGCTGGGTCCTAGGGTCTTGATAGGTGCACTGGTGTGCATTTTTGATAATCACCTCGTGTTTGATGCCGGCTGGGATAGGGATTCGGCCATTTGTTTGAATCTTGGTTCTAGGCTTATTTATATGCCTAAAATTGAATTCAGAATTTCTAGCAGCCGCGTCAGATTCTCGTACGGTACGACGGGATTGTTCTACCGACACGGGAGCTTTGCTTTTTCGAACTTCATGGCGCCTGGCTTTTTCTTTTAGATCTTTATGCTGAAGGTAGAATTCGACGACTTGCTCTAGGGTCTCTGCCAGGCCAACCCACTTCTTCTGCGACTCAGAGACTCGATCTTGGGCTCGGCGGATTTCTTCCATGACCTCTTTTGGCAAACACAAAGAAAGCTCCGCTTGGGTTGCATTGATCACCCGGGCACGCTCTTCCACGCTTGGAATCTTGGGGCATTCTTTGGCGAGTGCCTCTTGGAGTTTCTCTCTTGGCATGGCCTGAGCCAAGGCGATGAACTTCTGAGAATTCTCCTTCGTCAGATGGGGAGCGATCTGCCTAGCTTTACTGAGAGGAATGACTCCCATTTGCACCGCTTGTTTGAGCTCTGGTACAGCTTTGGACTTATGAACAATGGTAACAAGGTTCCAGCTGACATCTCGAGATAGCCCAAGTGCCTTTTGCGAATACTCAGTCAGGCTTGCATAGCCTTGCTCAAGATAGACTTTCTTGGCTTCAATCTTTACAAGGACTTCTAAAAGTGCTTTCTCGCAAGCAAGGTACTGCCTAGAGAGCTTCAAAGCTTGATCATGGAGCGCGCAAAATACGTGTGACATTGGAGAGTCCCTTTCAACGAGATGGAACTTACCATGGGTTTTGCCGCGCGACTTTAATCGCTCCTTTTGCCGCTAATGCGTTTCGCTCTTAAAATAAAGATCCTCCCCATGAAATAAGCACTCTCAGCTCTGAATGAAAGTTGGAAGCCTTAGCATCGCGATAAGAAAGGTCGAGCACATTTCGAAAAGAAACAAATGAAACTAATTTTCAAGGCGCCAAGAGAAAAATCATCTCCATTTTATTTTGCACTCACAACTAAGTCACAATCGGAAAAGCTAGCTTTGCTGCGGGTTTCTCAGTTACCCAATTCTCGTACTGTACGATGGTCCATTTCACGCGCGCGCATGAAGTAGGGAAGTATGTTGATTAGCTCGCGGGCGGATATAAAGCACATTTCATTTATGTAACTACTCCTTTGCCTCCGGCACCCTTGCTGAGTTCCCTTCCTGTCATCCCGCTTGGGCTTCCTAGCTTCAAACCCGCTTCGCTGGGGCTGGGTTGCTTCAGGGGATACCTTCCTCAAACTTCAAAGACTTTTTCCATCACGCATTTTTTTTTACTACGGAGACCTTAGTAATTCGCCACTTCTCTAACAGGTGGAAAAACAATCGACACTTTGTAGGTCAATAGCACCTTTTTCATTTGCCTCTTCTTTGACTTTGGCATTTTGACTCCAGTCATTTCGAGGTGTCCTTTGATTGGCCCAAGCCTTGCTTAAAGGGCCACCGACAAGATGAAGGAGAACGTTGTGGAAATGAATGTAGGAATGAAACTAGGAAATTTAAAGGCCGCCGCTTCAGCTGCAGCACTGGTGGCAGCTCTGTTACTAACGGGTTGCGGAAAAGAATCCGTAGGAGACCGAAAAGCAGGTAGAATCGACACTCAAGGACAAGCCATTCAAGGTCAACTCGTGGGTGTTTGGAGGGCCTTGCAATCACCCCAAAAGCAGCAAAATTTTGTAAATAATCACTATTTGATTGTTGGTCAAACTTACACCGACTTTGTTTCGATTCTAGATCGATTCAATGCCATACCCGAAGAGCCATTCTCCGGAATGGACTTAGATGGTTGGGGTTACTATCAAATTGAAGGCGGCACCACCAGCGCCACCTTTCAGCAGCGATTGACGAGTGCCAATGCATTCTTCAATCTCTCTACGCTCTACGCTCTCAGCGGACTGAGCTTTCAGGGATCGGATCAAATTAGTTTTCAATTAGCAGGCCGAAACTATCAATTTCAGCGCATGAATAGTTCGCAAATTGGACAGGCCTTTGGATCCACCTATCAGGCCGGCAACATCGAGCGGCTACTCGACGATCTCGTCGATCATTGGCAGCTGGCTTTTTAAGCTTTTTCTCTCACCTCTCTCCTCTCTCTCACAAGAGGCTCCGTCCAAAAGGATGGGGCCTCTTTGTGTTTTAGGGGCTGATTTGGCAGCGATTTTGAATAAAATCATTGGATCCAGAAGCAAGCGACCGCTGAGCGTCGGCCTGAACTCGCCGCAAGGTATTGCTACACGCAATACGATTCAACTCCTGGTACTCCTCCAAGAGCGCATAAGGGTAGGGCGCTTGTCCTGTGGAAGAAACGAGGGTGGGTTCGTCAGAACTCAATGGGAGGTGATGCTTTCCTAACTTTTTGTCTAAGTTTTTTCGGTAGTGTCCTACTTTGTAGAACTCTTCTTGGACTCGCATTCTTGCAATGATCGATGACCCGGCCTGCAGATAGATTCGACATCGTCTTTCACTCGCTGGAAATTCATCCCTTAGCTCCATGGCTACCTGACACTCCATCATCACTGCATCGATCTCACCGCCTTTGCCCTCCAATGCTAGCCGAATGTATTTTTCGGAATGGAGAGTTGGGTCATACGGGTCCCAGGCAGGCCCGAGCACTGCATGCGTTAATTCGTGAGCCAAATCCAATGCCAGGTCTTCCAGCCTCTGATCCTCTCGAAGTGTAACAGTAACTTGGCGGTCTTGAACTTCCGTACCCTTTGCAGCGTCGTACTGGCGGGTGAGCGTAGCATCGGTTTTCGAGACTTTGCCCCAAAGGAAATGACTTCCTAATTTTTCTACCGACCCAAGGTTCCACTTTTCAACAGCCTTTTCTAAAAGAGCCCGACCAGAGGAGGAACGCATGACCACCTTAATCGCTTCAGAAAAGCGACCATCCGACCAATCAATACCAACGCCTTCTTCTGGTACCTCTTGTAGGTTGCTGAGCTTTTCAGAAAAGCCTAGGGCCAGGCATCCTAATACAAGCGCAACGAAGCGTGTTTGGGCTGAGCATTTTCGACTCCGATCCATGCCAGACCTATCGGCAAATATGACCTAGCAACTAAATCACTCAACGCATCTAGGAGTCACGCAGCTGTCTAGAACTTGATCAGCTCTGACTAAGTTCCGTACACAGGCCTAAAAATTAATCTGTAACTATTTAATATCTCAATTCTTTTCGTGGTCAGTTCGACACCACCCTCTATTTTTCGGGCACGGGGCTTGCTCTAGTTAGTTCTGTAGATACCAGCAGAAGTTGAGTTGTTGCAGAAGGTGCGAAGATGCGGAAGTGGAAGAAGGACCTAAAATTTGAACGAACATGGAAAGCCCTAGGCCTCCTTACGGCGCTATGGGCCTTTACTACTTTTGTTCCCCATGAAGAGATTCGCAGCACGGCGGCGATTCCTCGACCCTCTACCATCAGCAAAGAAATTTTAGCTCCAAAATTGAAGAACTGGGGCATTTACAATCCTGGCAATTCACACATCCAAGCAATGGAAGCTTGGGATCTCGAGAAAGGTAGCAGAAAAGTTGTTGTTGCTGTCATTGATACGGGAATTGATCCGGGCCACCGGGATTTGAAAAAGAATATTTGGCACTCACCTTCCGGAAAGATGGTGAATTGCAGTTCAACCTATGGGCTTCAACCCATTACCCGTGCGCCACAAGCAAAGTTACCTTTCAAAAGAAAGCAGCTGACATCTAAGAACGCTAAGCGAATCATAGAAAAAGCCACGGCTGAGGTTTATGGCTGGGACTATGTCAACAACAGCCCCAATCCCATTGATCTTCACGGACATGGAACCCATGTCTCAGGCATCATTGGTGCCATTGCCAATCCCGAGCAAGGCGTCAGTGGCGTGGTTCAAGAAATTTCGATCATGCCCATCAAATTCTATTCGCAGTCAAACTCAGGACTAACTAACTTACAAAATACCGTTCGTGCTATTCATTGCGCGGTAGAAAATGGTGCACGCATCATCAACTATAGCGGCGGCGGACCCGAATACTCAGAAGAAGAATATCGCGCAATAAAGAAGGCTGAAGATCGAGGCGTACTTATCGTCGCAGCAGCTGGAAACGAACATCGCAATATCGAGGTCGAAGCAAATAAGTACTATCCTGCCTCGTACCCCAATGTCACCAATGTCATTTCTGTTACGGCGCTTGATATCGACAATCACATTTTGTCTTCTTCAAATTTCGGGAGAAATGTCGACGTTGCAGCCCCAGGTGAAGACATTTACAGTACGCTGCCCGGAAATCGCTACGGCAAGATGACGGGAACCTCTCAGGCGACGGCGTTTGTAACGGGCGTAGCTGCATTATTACTGTCACATAATCCAAACTTGACGCCAGACCAAATCCGAAAAATCATACGAGCATCGGCAGTGCCCGTAGCAGGATTATCCGATAAGGTTGGAAGCGGTGGCAGAATAAGTGCTTACCGAGCACTCGAACTCCTGATTCACGGCAATTTGCCTGACGCTCGCCCTGCGACAGACATCCTTGCCACACGCCCCAGAGAAGCTCAGCCTTTGATGAAGTTTCCTTCAGTGGATCGCTGGGATACTTTACAGTAGTTCATCCTCGTCCTAAGATGGTCAGATGGGTGATTTGACGACTCTGTTTCAACGCGTGCTACATCGATTACGCCTCAGCCCTTTGACTCTTCTTAGCGGTATTTTAATTGTCTTTGCATTTCCTCCATGGAATTTTTCAATCTTCATTTTGGTTGGCTTGGTTCCTTGGCTTTTTGAAATTCAGAAGTCCAGAACCTTACGTGAAGTCTTATTTCAGTCCTATTGGATCGGTAGCCTTATGGCTATCGGCGGTTTTCATTGGGTGGCGGGAGCCATTCATGAATTTGGTGAACTTCCTTGGCTGGTGAGTCTTCTTGTTTTTGCACTTTACACTTTGATCTGTCAGCCGCAATTCTGGTTCTTTGGTCCTTTTTGTTACTGGGTCTTTCGAACGAAGGAGTTGCCCGGATGGCAGCGAATTCTCCTTCTCCTTGCGGCTTACCTCGCTCTGGATGGAATTTTTCCGAAGCTTTTTTGCGATACCCTTGGCCATTCGCTAGCTCAGTGGAAGGACCTTAGGCAGACTGCAGAAATCAGCGGCACCTCCACGCTTACGGCTGTAGTAGTTCTTTGCAACCTTGCCATCTGGAATTTTGTCGATTCCAAATGGATTCGTCGCAGGCTACTCGCGCCCGCATTGATCGTCTTGGGATGTTCACTCGTCGTCTTGCTCATCGGTTACAGCTGGGGTCATCACCGCCGCCTTGAGATTGAGCAAAGGTACTCGCAACCGGATAGCACGGTGACTTTTGCAATGATTCAAGGAAACATCGGTAATTTTGAAAAAGTAGCCTCCGAGAGCGGATTTGTTTCGGGCGGCGATCAAGTTGTTCAAAAGTACCTTGATCTGTCCAAGAAAGCGCTCCTTCACAAACCCAAGCCTCATGCGATTGTTTGGCCTGAGACAGCGTATCCTTCGGCCTTTCGTGTTCCAAGGACAAGCTACGAATTGATGCGAGACCAGCGGCTTGATGAATTTGTTCGACAGAATCAAGTTCACCTTTTTTTTGGAGGTTACGACCATAGGGGCGGACAGGATTTCAATGCGCTTCACTTTTTGCAACTACCGCTTCATCCGGATCGCGATCCAGAGGGAGTGCTTCAGACGTACCATAAAGTTTTGCTCCTCCCGTTTGCAGAGGCTTTTCCGGGAGCAGAAACTTGGCCGTGGCTTAAGCGCGCACTGCCTCAAATTGCCAATTTTGGAAGGGGCCCAGGTCCAGAAATCTATCCGGTTCAATTCGAAGCAACGCAAAAGCCCACACAAATTGGACCCAGTATCTGCTACGAAATCCTCAAGCCTGCCTTTATTCGAAGTCAAATTCTTAAGGGGGCACAACTCTTGCTCAATGTTACGAACGATTCTTGGTTTGGTGGCACTACCGAGCCGTACCAACATTTGGTCCTCGCTTCGATCCGTGCCATTGAAGGCCGAGTGCCCTACCTGCGATCCACCAATACCGGGATCACGACCTACGTGACCCCGACGGGAGAAATCACGCTTTCGGCACCGATGAATGAAGAAGCTATCTATTCCGTCAGCGTGCCGGTATTGAATCAGCCTCCTTCCACTCTTTTTCTGAAATGGGGAGATTGGATATCGGTTGTCGCGGTTTTGGGAACTCTATTGCCCTGTGGAACGTTGATATGGCGTAGAGAACGAAAGAAAAAGGGCAGTCTTAGAGCCTAGTCGAATAGCCCACTGCAACTATCGGGACGACTGGTAATTTCATCCGACAATTGAGCGAGGTCATGGCTCTGTAAAACAAGCACCCTTAGCCAGCCACTTTCTACTGCGGGGTGAGGAGCGTTTTTTAGGTTAGTGACCTCTTTGAGCCTATTGGCAAGTGTCAAAAGAGCCCTTCTTTGAGGATTCTTTTTAAGAGCGCCTTGGAACTTTACCCCTTCAACCTTAGCCCTAAGTCCATCACTTAGCTTTGCCAAAATCGCGGCTACTACATCAAAGAGAACTCGGGCGTCTTTTCCAATCAATACTGGATTCCCTGATAAAGCATCCTCAGAACTCAGCTCAAGCTGACTCAAAAAAAGATGCACTCCAT
>CAUJDS010000070.1 GCA_963169695.1 Bdellovibrionota bacterium | reverse complement strand
GGTTGCAGTAATTGTGGCGCAAAGGCAGCGGACCTCAAACAAGACGAAGATGTTTTGGACACCTGGTTCAGTTCGGCACTTTGGCCATTTGCAACGCTCGGTTGGCCGGAAAAGACTCCTGCGCTGAAGACTTTCTATCCCAACTCCGTTTTGGAAACCGGCTTTGACATTATTTTCTTCTGGGTTGCGCGGATGATTATGATGGGCATTCATTTTACGGGTGAGGTGCCATTTCGAAAGGTCTACCTTCATGCCATGGTACGCGACGAAAATGGCGAGAAGATGTCCAAATCCAAAGGAAATGTGATTGATCCTTTGGATTTGATTGATGCCTGTGGCGCGGATTCCCTGCGGTTTACGCTGGCGGTCTTTGCCGGGCAGGGGAGAGATATCAAGCTTGCTCCGGCCCGCGTGGAAGGATATCAGGCCTTTTGTAATAAACTCTGGAATGCGTCGAAGTTTTTTCATTTCTATATGCAACAAGACGGCATGAAGAAGGTTTCCGCGCCTAAGGAGGGAGTCGCGGATTGGATCAAGCTCAATCGCAATCACCTCAATGTAACCAATCGTTGGATTCTGTCGCTCCTTCAAGATCTTATGGAGACAGTCGACAAGGGATTTGATCAGTTTGCGCTCAACGTATCTGCTCAGGCGCTCTATGATTTTACCTGGCACGAGTTTTGTGATTGGTACGTCGAATTTTCGAAGCTGGCCCTCCGAGAGGATGATGATTTTAGAAAAGAGACGCTCTATGTCCTGCACTTCGTCTTAGAGGAAGTGCTGAAGTTGCTCCATCCCATTGTTCCCTTTATAACGGAAGAAATTTGGCAATCGCTCCCTTGGAAGTATGTCGATCCCGATCAGGTAGAGTCTTTGATGCTTCAGCGATTTCCGCTTGCGCAGAAAATTTTTAAGGATTCTGAAGCCGAACGGACGATGGCATCACTCAAAAGCATGATCGATGCACTCCGAAATTTTCGAGGCGAAAACGGGTTGTCCCCGAAGAAAGAATTTTCGGTTTATTATACTTCTCAGAATAGTGCTACCGATGCCTTTGTGAAGCTGCATGCGCAGGAAATTACAACGCTGGCGCGCGTTCAGGCGCTGATTCGATTGAATGATCACGTCATTGAAGGGCCTGTCGCCGTTCTGCCTATTGCCAATCCCCCTATGGAATTGCATATTGCCCTTCGTGGGTTGGTGGATGTCGATGAAGAGTCCAAACGACTAAAAAAAGAAATCGAACGCATTCATGGTGACCTTACGGTCATCCGCAAAAAATTATCCAATGACGCATTTGTTGCCAAAGCACCGACCGAACTTGTTGCAAAAGAGCAAACGCGAGAACGAGATTTGGTTTCCAAGTTGGGTGAGTTGGAAGGGGCGTTGACACGTCTCTCGCAGCTTTCGGGGTAGCGGTGAAGAGAACCTCGATTCTCTTAATTGGTCCTCGTGTTACCCGGCATGCCGATTGGCGACGGTGGCTCCGGCCATTCGCATTCCAAAAAATTATTGCAGTGGATGCAGGCGTTCGACAGGCTGCACGTCTGGGACTTCAACCGGACCTAAGTGTGGGAGATTGGGATAGTCTCAGGGACCCCGCGCTTCTGGGGCAACTTAAGAAAAAGGCCCATGTCAGCCTTTCACCCCGTAAGGACCGCAGCGATTTTTTTCATGCTTTGAGTCTACTTCCTCCCACCACCAGGTCTTTGGTTGCACTGGGCTTTCGAGGGGGTCGTTTGGATCACGAATTGGCGGTGCTTTGGGATGCAGCAGAATGGATAAAGGGCGCTAGCAAGCGGCGATTGGATTTGTGGTCCGCTACCGAAAAGCTAACGCTCCTAGGAGCGGGAGAGAAAATGACATTGAGAGTTAAGCCTAATGCGCTCGTTTCTGTTTTCTCCATGACACCGCGATGTGCGGGAGTTACCCTTCGAGGGTTTGATTATCCTTTAGTCAATGCTTCCTTGGGACAAGGGAGCTTGGGCCTAAGCAATCGCGTAGTTCAATCGACCGCAACTGTGAGTCATCGCTCGGGCGTACTCTTGGTATGGGTCAGGGAAGGATGGAATGGAAAAGGAAGATCAGCCTAAGAGCCATCCAGCTATCGAGTATCGTGCAGTCCCAGTGGTACGCGGAAAGCTTTTCGACCTCGATGCACGACGACTTCGTATTGTGACCAAGGTCATGCGTGCCACGCAAAAAGAATTCGAAAATCAAGACATCGAATCCAATTTATCTGAGGCTCTCTATACTGAGAAGCGTCGCATACGTAGGATCAATCAGTGGTCACCCTCGTATCTTTTCAATATCAAGAGGCATCGTCGAGATCAGGTCCTCTGGAAAGAGGTCCATCAGTCGCTGCTTCAGAAAAGCACGGAGGCCGATCGAAAAGAAATCCTTCATTCCATTTTGAAGGTCTACGCAGATGAGATAGCCGGTCACTTTGATCCTAAGGTCTATCATTTCGCCACCCGTTTTGTACCTTGGCTCTTTAGTTGGGTTCTAAATGCTGCAAGTATTCGGCGTTTCTTGCCTTGGGGAATGTCGGAAGCTTTAGAATCTCGCCTCTTGGTTACGGGTGAGGTTTCTCACATTAAGAAACTGGCTGATCGTGGCACCATCCTGATTCTCCCAACTCACCAGAGCAATGTAGATAATATTCTCATTGGTTATGTGATTTATTTGATGCAGCTTCCTCCTTTTGCTTATGGAGCGGGACTGAATCTCTTTACCAATCCTGTCTTGAGCTATTTTATGTCCAACCTCGGGTCCTATACTGTGGATCGAGACAAGGTGAACGGAATCTACAAATCGACCCTCAAGCACTACAGTGCCGAAATTCTTAAAGAAGGGATTCACTCGATCTTCTACCCTGGCGGTGGAAGGTCTCGATCGGGCGCCGTGGAAAGTAAGCTCAAACTCGGATTGATGGGTACTGCCCTGGATGCGCAGATTCAAAATCTCCAAGAGCAAAAGCCCAATTCTAGAATTTTCATTGTGCCGATGACCACCAGCTATCATTTTGTATTGGAAGCGCCTTCGCTTATTGAACAGTATTTGGAGGACCTCGGACGGCATCGTTTCATGGGGACTTCGAGCGAAGAGCCACCTCAGCTCATCAAGATCATGCGTTTCTTTTGGAAGCTCTTTGCTTCAGAAGGAAATATCACGGTGCGAATGGGTAAACCGTTGGACGTATTTGGTAATTTCGTGGATGAGAGTGGCAAATCTATCGGCCCTAATGGTACAGAAATTCATCCGGAGAAATGGCTTACTACGCGGGGTCGGCTTTGTGCGGATCCACAGCGAGATCGAGAATACACCGAGAAACTCGGTCGACGAGTATCGGATCGATTTTATGCCGAGAATACGGTTTTGAGCACCCACCTTGTAGCCTTTGCCTATTTTATGGCGTTGCGTAGAAAATTTTCGGACTTGGATATTTTTCATATCCTGCGATTGACGCGCGAGCAGAGAACTTTGCCTAGGAGTGTCTTGCTGAAGGTTGCTGATGAGTTTTGGATCAAAGTTCGAGATCTCTCCAATCAAGGTGAAATCCAACTTTCTGCCAACCTAAAGAATGGGAGTCTTCAGACCTGGGTGAAGGATGGCATCCATCATCTTGGGCGTTTGCATGAGCCCACTGCACTTCGAATGGATGGAGAGAGTGTCACTTCGGACAATCTTGGCGTGCTCTATTATTATCGGAATCGTTTGTCAGGGTATGGGCTTTCTCATTTTGGTCAAAAAGGCCGAGCAAAAATCTTAAGAGGCGAATTGGATGAAAAAGGATTTTTGGTGTGAAGCAACAGTAGGGGTCCTGGGCGGCGGCAATTGGGGCACGGTACTTGCCGCCCTTTTGAGCCAGCGCGTGGATCAGGTTCGCCTATGGGATCGTGACGAAGGCACAAGTCGCACGATCAATTCCACTCGCAATCACCCATTGTTTGAAGCGGAATTTACGTTGGCCCCTAATGTGACCGCGATGAGTGACCCAGATCGCTTTTTTAGTGGGGGGCTTAAGATAGTGTTTTGGGCCATCCCTTCTTCTGTGAGTCGGCAAGTTGCAAGGAGTCTTTGTCGGTATTTTACGGGCGAAGAAATGTTGATTCATGCCACGAAAGGTGTCGAACCCGTCACCCTTCGTCGAATCTCAAAGGTCCTCAAAGAAGAACTCCCTGTGGCGAGAGTGGGTGTGGTGAGTGGACCCAACCTGGCCAAAGAAATCGCGCAGAAGATGCCGGCTTCAACCTTGGTCGCCTCAAAATTTGATGAAGTGGTGGAAGCAGGGAAAGCGGTACTTCATTCGGATTTGTTTCATGTCTATGGCTCACACGATCTCGTGGGTGTGGAGTGGGCGGGTACGTTGAAGAACGTTCTGGCTATTGCGTCCGGAGCTACCGAAGGTGCAGGACTTGGCTACAATGCGCGTTCTTCTCTCATCGCCAAGGGCATTGAAGAGATGATTGCGTTTGGAACAGAGATGGGCGGCGAAGAAGAAACCTTTCGAGGCTTAGCGGGGATTGGCGACGTCCTGGCGACCTGCACACCTTTGAGTCGCAACTATCAAGTGGGATTCCATATGGCACAGGGCAAGTCCCTCACAGATTCCTTACAGTTGATTGGCAGCACGGCAGAAGGCGTCGCAACTGCAAAGTCGGTTGCGGAGTTTGCTCGAGAGCGCGGAATTGCCATGCCAATTACCGAAGCAGTCTATGACTTCCTAGAAGGAAGGGTTCCCATCCAGCGCCTCTTTCAAAAGTGCCATTGATAATTGAAAGCCATTGATTGGATTGCAACTCGAGTCTACCTCCGAAACAACTTCTTAACCGTCTCGCAATAGGGCTTTGCAAAAAAAGCGAGATAACCTTCAAGTACAACCAGCGCAATCGCCATGGCAACTCCATCTGGTGCGAGGAGTGTATGTACAAAAAAGATATTCAAAACAATGGGTGCAAGTACGACTAAGGCCAACGGTACAAAAATTCCAGCAAGTAAAAGCGCGCCGCAAACAACTTCAGTTCCTTTAAGGAGCGGAATAAAGTAACCCGTCTGCATCAAGCCGGTCATAAAGGCGACCATTTTTTCGGGCATGGTCTCGGGCATTGGAATGAAATTGAGAAACCCATTCAATCCAAAAACAAAAAAGATAAGTCCGAGTAAGATTCGCGCGACGAGTGGAAGTTTTTTCATAGAGTCCCCTTAGGGATCTATCAAATCACAAGGCAGTCGGGCTCGCAACGTGTCTGATTAGTTGGGGTACTTGAGGTAGTAAATGTCTTTGAGGTTGCGGCATTTCTCTTCCAGGTCCAGACCATACCCTACAAGGAATTGGTCAGAGGTTTCTCTTCCTACGTACTTCACTGGCACATCCACGACGCGTTTATTGGTTTTGTCTAGCAGTGTCACGATTTCAACCGAGGCGGGCTGGGCCGATTTGAGTCGCTCGTAAAAGAAACGGAGGGTTCGACCGCTGTCGATGATCTCTTCTACGATAAGCAGGTGTTTGTCGCGGATGTCGGTTTGAATGTCTTTGATGATGGTGACGGTGCCTGAGGACTCGCGTCCCTTGCCATAGCTAGAGAGCCTTACAAATTCCACACGACAGTCCACCTTGAGGTGTCGGATGAGGTCTGAGAGAAAAAGAATCGCCCCTTTTAGGATGCAAACCAGAAGGACTTCTTTCCCTTCATAGTCTTTATTGATGCGTTCAGCGAGTTGTTGAACGGATCCTTCGATCTCGTGTGCGGATAAATATTTGGTGAAATTGCGATTATCAAACATGGCCTACCCCTAAGCGTTTAGGATTCTTTGGATTCCGAAGGACCCCCGTCCTTTGGCTTTTCTTCTGCGTCCATTCGACGAAATTCGGCTTTCTGTACGCCTTCCCACGAATCTTTGAACTGTCGAATCGTTCTGCCGAGAGTCTGTCCTAACTCAGGGAGACGTGCGGGTCCAAAGATCAGGAGTATGATAAGCAAGATGAGTAAGTGGGTGCCCGAAATGCCAAACATCGGTCGGTTTTATCTACTCTTACTAGTGGTGTCAATTTCTTTGGGTTGCAATCGTAGATCCCAGACTGAGCCCACAGGCGGAGAACAGGGATTTCAGGCCCTCTCGGGAGACAATCAAGAGCTCGACCGGGAGCGTTGGAATCGGGTTTTTGAAACGTCGCAGTATGTTTTTGGTCGAGATCCGGCTGCATTGGTCTTCGAAGCAGAAAAGTACTTTGCAACTTCAGGCGGCGTTGCACTGGATATTGCAATGGGAGAGGGGCGTAACGCGGTTTTTGCGGCGCAAAAGGGTTATCAGGTGACGGGGGTGGATTTTTCGGACTCGGCCATCCTCAAAGCCCTGCGCTTGGCGCGCGAAAAGAACGTCAAAGTCAATGCAGTGAATGCCGACCTCAAAACCTACGCCATTGCCCCGGGTACCTATGATCTGATCCTGAATATTGATTTTTTGGAGAGAAGCTTGATTCCAAAAATTCGAGCTGGGCTAAAGCCGGGCGGGATCGTTGTATTTGAGAATTTTACGCTCGAACACCTTCGCAATGAGAAAGGCCGAGGCTTGCTTCCGGAGTTTTTGTTGAGCCGTGGGGAGTTAAAGGGATTCTTTCAGGATTACGAGATTTTGGTCTACCGAGAGCAGAACGATGGCAAAGAGGCCAAGGCGAGTTTAATTGCGCGAAAGCCACGAAGCCCCTAGGATAAAGGGATGCGTGTTCAGGATGTGGGGATACTGATCGTCGATGATGTCAATGCCATGCGAATCCAAATCAAGGAAGTGCTGCGCAAGGTGGGCTTTGAAAAATTTATGCTCGCCAGCAATGGGGTCGAAGCGCGCGAAGTCTTGGTAAATAATCCCATCCATTTGGTTTTATCTGATTGGCATATGGAGCCCACGAGTGGACTTGAGTTACTCACTTTCATACGCGGGCATTCTACGTTGAGCGCCCTACCGTTCTTGATGGTTACCGCAGAGAGTGCCAAGGAAGAAGTGATTAAGGCCGTGGTCGCGGGAATCGACGACTACATTGTAAAGCCTCTCACCGTGGCTCAAGTGCACGAAAAAGTTTTTAAGGCGCTAATCAAAAGGCAGGTGATTTCATGAGCATGGATCGTCACGAGAAAATTCAGGAATTTGTAGAAGAACTTTCTGGCTTTGCCAATACTGCTGAGCAGACTCTAAAGAAAATAGAAGAAAACAAAATTCAAAACCGATCTGAGTTTCATGTTTTTTCGGAGCGCATGATTGCGATTCGAGGAACCGCACTTCAGTTGGGTTTGCCTCATATTGCAGAAATTGCGGGATTGGGTGAAGAGATTGCAATCAAAGGATCTGCGTCCGAGCGTGCAAGCCAGATCCGAAAGTGCATTGGCAGTCTTTGGGATGCACTTACGACCATCAAATTTCTTTTACAGAATTACGACGCAGAAACAGGCGAGGAACAGGCCATCTTGATCAGGCGACTCCAATCCAACTTGGATGCTTTTGGCGGCGCCCGCGAGCAGGCAAGTGCGCAGGATATTGAGGCGTTGCTGAAGTCACACGGCAGAGGATAGGAGTGACCTCATTTATGCCCCTTCAATCAAACTAAGGCTGACCTTTTGGTTCCTTTCGATTTAATCTGTTTCATATACAAGTGAAGAAAAGCCCCGCACTGACAGAACTGCCAGGAATTTCAAAAAAAGTGCGGGTTGCCGCCCTTTGCGAATTAGTGGTAAGTTAGCGTTTGTATGAAACCCTATGATCTTGAACTATTAAAAAAGCAGATCGTTCAGTTCCTGGAGCCATATGGCGTCGAACGAATTGGAATTTTTGGCTCAGTCGCTCGAGGCGATGACAGAGATGACAGCGATATAGATATTATGGTTAAACTTAACCAGTCTGAAAGGCGAGAGCCAATTGGACTTAAGTGGTTTACGCTTAATCAGGAATTGGCAAAAAAAATTGGACGTCGTGTTGATCTTGTCTCCGAGGACTCTGTTTCTGAGGTTTTGAAGAGAATTATCGAAACTGACCTCGAAGTAATCTATGAAAAAAAGAGATGATGTATATTTAGTTGAGATTCTGAATCGCATTCGCGCTATTCGGGAGAATCTCGAGGGTTTATCAGAAAGCAAATTTAAGAACTCAAAGTTGCATCAGTCGGCGGTCATTCGAGACCTTCAGGTCATAGGTGAAGCTGCAAAGCATGTTTCCTTGGAAGTCAGAGAAAAGGCGATTGAAATCCCATGGCTAGAGATCGTTGGAATGCGAAATCGCCTGACTCACGAGTATTTTGATGTGGACCTTTCGGTAGTTTGGGATGTCGCTACAAAGGAAATCCTCAATCTTGATGGTTTGGTCGATAAATTGCTTTTGGAGACCGCTCCGCCATCTCATTCGTATCGGCGATGTCCCATGGGTTATTATTGGGTACGAGAGCACAACAGAATCGTAGTTCCGTCAGAGAAGAACCCCGATGGAACCACTTCAGTTCGAGACCATTGCAGACGAAATCCTTCTGGGAAGGATCAGTTGTATCCAGAGGAGATCCAAGAGATTACTAAGATTCTTCTTGAAGGCTACAAAACCTCTAACGGGATTGGAAGTCTTGATAAGCCGAAGAATGCAAACGACTTTGATCTTCTCATTTTAGGATGGGTCGCTTATTGGAGCGAAGTTTTTCCTGACAAGGCTCCATTGGATCCAAATGTAGTTAAGGCCCTGTTCTATTCTGAGTCTTCATTTAATTTGAAGGTTCGTCCGGTTCGAATCTCCAAGGGAAACTTCGCACGGGGGCCGTTGCAGATTTCAGATGAGACCCGGAAGGTTCTTGCAGATGAGAATGGGGAATTACGAGATCACTTTCTAACCGCAACTGACAAAGACGTTCTGGATCCTTCCGTGGCCCTGGCAGCGTCTGTAAGGTGGCTTTTCCATAAGAAGGATCTTGCGGAAAAGAAATTGGGCCGAGAGGCGAGTTGGGAAGAAGCGGTAGCCGCATACAAAGGCTACTTAAAAGGAAAGTCAGACTGGTCGAAAGCAAAGGGCATGAGGAATTTTGTCGAATCCCTTGAGGTGCTTCGTGGATCTCGCAAGTAGAATTGTTCTCTTTTTGCTATTTCTCCCATTGGATTCGTCCGGGAGCGAAGCAATGTGGAGCAATAGCCGAGTTGGGGAAGTTCACCGGTGCTTTTCAAGTCACAATGTTTCTCTGAAGTGCGTTGATGGTGACACTGAAGGGGCTCTCCTACTGCAAGATTTGGAAATTGAAGTAAAGCCGTCTGAAGTTGAGGTTTTCACCTATTCCTACGGTCGCGCCATAGCTTCCTACTATTGTAGCGACGATCTGAGACGCATTCGCGAAGCTTTGGCAGAATCGGATGAATTCTGCATTTGGGGTAGCGGGGAATTGGAGACTCGCGAACGAGAAAGCAGCAGATACATATACCGTTGGGGCGGGATTGAAACGAAGGCAGTAAGGATTCAGCGGTAGCGCCGTTGCTTCGGAGCCATGGAAAGGGGTAGTCGTACCAGTCCCAGCTCGTCAATTTGATATCTGCCATTGATTCGGGCTTTTACGTAACCTAATGCGATGCGTTAGATCGTGAGGCGCTTCCATGCTAGACATCCCTTTCGTTATGCGTATATACTAGTATATACAAATGTTTCTCCTCAAGATTTGCACTGCACTCGAACGCGGCAAAATTCGGTACGCACTGGTTGGTGGGTACGCCGTAGCTCTGCAAGGTGCCGTGCGTGGTACGGTGGATATTGATCTGGCGCTCTCCTTTTCGCTGGAAGCTTTCGAAAAAGCCGAGAAAATTTTCTTAAATTTGGGGTTAAAGCCTCGGCTGCCGGTGGACGGACGGCACGTCTTCCGGTTTCGCAAAGAATACATCAAAAATAGAAACCTCATCGCATGGTCCTTTTACGACCCGAGCCAGCCTTTGAATCAACTCGATGTCGTCATCACGGAAGATGCAGACGGTATGAAAACCGATACGCTAAAAATTCAGGGTGTGAATATTCGAGTCGCATCCAAACGTGATTTGATTAAAATGAAGCGTCGTGCGGGAAGACCTCAGGATCTCGAAGATATGAAGTCGCTGGAGGAACTATTAAAAAAATAAAATCACGCCCAGTCCAGCTGCATTCCAGTTCGAGACTCAAACAAGATGCTGATCTTTCGCCCGATGCGATCGTGCAGTTCCTGGAGGACTTTAAGCGTGTCGCACTCCATGACGAGGGCAAGACCAAGTTGATCAGCGTGAGAATCCCCGAATCACTCCTGAGGGTTTTTAGGCATTTTGCCGCTGAAGAGGGTCGGCCCTACCAGACCCAGCTCGTCGATTTGATGCGCCAGTGGGTGCTGAAGCTTCAGGGGTCGAAGAGATTGAAGTAATGGCTCCGGTAATCAAAGATCAGACTTGAGAGAATCACAGCCGGTTACTCATGACACTCTCGTCGTGACAAAGTCCTAGAACCGATCTAAGCTCGCCCGCATGATTCAAACCAATGCCTATGCTACGTTGTCAGCTACCAGTCCCTTGCAGCCGCTTGTTATTCAAAGGCGTGACCCAAAACCCGATGATGTCCTGATTGAGATCGCCTATTCGGGCATTTGTCATTCGGATATCCATACTGCGCGAAGCGAGTGGGGCCCGTCGACTTATCCGTGCGTGCCGGGACACGAAATCGTAGGCAAAGTACTCAAAGTCGGCAAGCGCGTGAAGCGATTTAGAAAAGGGGATTTGGTTGGCGTGGGTTGCATGGTGGACTCCTGCGGCAAATGTCCAAGCTGCAAAACGCATGAGCAGCAGTTTTGTGCCAATCACACCGTCTTTACTTACAACAGCGTAGAGTTGGACGGAAAGAGCACAACACTGGGAGGGTATTCGCAGCATATTACCGTCAAAGATAAATATGTTTTGAAATTGAAAAAGGGAGTGCCCTTGGATCGAGTTGCACCGCTCCTTTGCGCAGGAATTACGACCTATTCTCCGCTCAAGCGTTACAAAGTAAAAAAAGGTACGAAAGTCGGAGTAGTTGGACTCGGTGGTCTTGGTCATATGGCAGTGAAAATTGCGAAAGCCATGGGTGGTGAGGTTTTTGTATTTAGTACTTCGGAATCTAAGCAGGCAGATGCCAAGCGTCTTGGAGCGAAGCATTTTGTACTTTCTCATAATGCGGAGCAAATGAGCAAGGTTGCGGGCAAATTAGACCTCATCATCAATACGGTCTCTGCCAAGCATGACTATTCTCCTTTTCTTGGTTGCTTAAAGATGGATGGAACGATGGTCTTGGTTGGAGTACCTTCGGAGCCAAGTCAGGTGGCAGCGATTTCTTTGATCTTTGGACGCAAGCGTCTTACGGGATCTCTCATTGGCGGAATCAAAGAAACACAGGAGATGCTCGACTTTTGTTTAAAGAAGAAAATTTATTCCGATATTGAATTGATATCTGCTGATCAAATCAATGAAGCGTACGAGCGCACGATCAAAGGGCAAGTGAAGTATCGATTCGTCATCGATGCAAAGACCTTCTAGGTCGCAATCCTATTTGGATGATTTCGAATGGTTGCTGTGAAGAACCTTCTCTGTGTAAGCTAGCATAAGAGTCGAAAACAGAAAAACTACGTGGATGACGATTTGCCACTTCACGGCTTCCGGATTTTTGTTGGTTATATTGATAAAGCTCTTGAGGAGGTGAATACCGGAGACTCCTACGAGTGATCCAGCGAGTTTTACTTTGAGGGTCCCGGCGTCTATTTTTTGTAACCAGTCTGGTCGGTCCTCGTGAGATTCAAGGTGCATACGGCTGACGAACGTGGCGTATCCTCCAATGATGACCATGATGAGGAGATTGGAGACCATGGTGATGTCTACGAGCGTTAACACTCCCAGCATCAGCACCTCTTCCGAAATCGAGCCAACGGTCATGCAGAGGTGAACCAGTTCCAACATGAATTGATAAGTATAAAGCAGCGCTCCGATGATTAGGCCTCCGTAAAGCGGGGCCTGGACCCATCGGCTTGCAAAAATAATACTCTCGAAGATCGATTCCATTTTTTTCATAGGACAGAGTGTATCGCAACGAAATCAGTTGGAGTCAAGAGGTCGCCTCTTAGTTCAAAATTTGCCAGCGATCGGATTTTTGCTCAATCGATAGGTCGAGCAAGACATCTCCTCGTTCCACGTCCAGTTTTACTTTGGAGCGAGTTTTGCTTTTGCCGAGGTGGCAACAAACATAGAACTCACATCCTCTTCCGACTTTGTGAGGAGGACTTACCAAGCGATACGGCACTTGGCTTCCTACTTTGGGCAAGATCGCACCGAGAGATCTCTGACTCTTGGCGAGGACGAGGTACGAAAACGGAAGCGTACGATGATCTAATTTGAGTTCTTGATCCATCAGCTTCAGCCATTGCGGGCGCCACCAGCTTGTCTCTTCGTGACACCAGTCACCTTCTTTGGCTAGTGCGCCGCAAGCCTGATGCCCAAGGCAAGGCGTAAGTATTTTGGCGAGTGGTTTTTTGTCCCAAAGCTTGAGGAGCTCCTGTCTCACTTCGAGCACCTTGCGAGATTGTTCCTGCAAGGCGGGCTCACAGAGGATGAAAAGTCCTTCCTCTTCGAGGTGATGCTCGATCAAACCATGGATCGCACGCGCCCAAACCTGGGGTGATTCGAGGCTTTCATTCATAAAGTAGCTACTCAGAATGACATCGAATTTTGGGGCCTTGGGGGGAAGTAATTCTTGAGGAGTCAGCCTTCGAACAAAGGCATCGATCGCCAAGTCGGGTGCTCCCAGCCATGGGCCAAAACTTTCCAGCCATTTCTGGCCAAGGCGAGAAACCGATCGTTGTGCCTCGATCGTTGCAATGCGGACGGAGCCATCCAAGCCATTGGGGCCATGCCGTTCTCCAAGGAGAATCCCGCTAGCGCCCGCGCTCAGTCCGGCACCCAGTTCCAGGATTCTACGAATGGGGCGCTTCTCGCGGTCGTACCCCAATCGGTGGAGTTCTTCCCAAATCGAGGCCACGCGGGTCATGTTGAATAGCTGAAAGGAAAGGAAGTAGCTCAGCCAAAGGTTGGGGCTATTGGACGATGAGCTCCAGTATCCGTCTGATGGTGACGCTTCTGCTTTGCGATTGAAGAGTTCGGAGAGGTTTCGAATGTGAGGGATCACAGATCGCCGCAAGAAGCGATCATTGCGAAAATCCTCGTCTTCTCGGAGAAGTTTCTCCTTTTGCGCAAAGTCTAAGAACCACGACTCCCACTCGGGAGTGAGCCAATGAGATAGGGATTCGCCTATTCGCACGAAACCTGCTTTCCTTTAGTGTGAACCTTCTCTATATCCAAATAAGGCATATGCGTACTCATTTAGCCCAGGATGTAGTCGGAAAACAAGATTTGGCGGTCGTCCTTGGTCGAGATTTCGTCGCGGACCGCATCGCCGAGGGTTTGAAGAAAGAGGGCTTTGGGGTTCGGCTCGAAAAAGACTTTGAAGAGAGCCTCCGCGGACCTGATCAAACGGATGCACTTTCATACCTAAAGGAATTTCTAGAAACCTTCCACAATCAACGAGGCCACTGGAATTCGCTCTGGATTCATCCTGGGGTCAGTGCA
This sequence comes from Bdellovibrionota bacterium, assembly GCA_963169695.1. GTDB lineage: Bacteria > Bdellovibrionota > UBA1018 > UBA1018 > CAUJDS01 > CAUJDS01. The sequence continues at coordinate 7,874 of CAUJDS010000070.1, read as the reverse complement.
TGGGCGGATCGACCGGAGCTTTACTTATTGGCCAAGCAGATGGGTTTTGGCATTTTTGGCCCCTCGGCCAAGTGTGTAAGCCTCTTTGCCAATCGGCTTCACTTTCTGTCGTTGGCGGAAGAGTTGCGCATTCCTCATCTGGTCTTGAGTTTCGATCCAGTCCATAGCGCACGCGAAGTTCGAAAGCATGTAGAGCGGATTGTTGGCGAGGAAGGAAGTGCGCCCTTCCCAGTAGTCTTAAAATCCATACGAGGTGGGGGAGGCGGTGCAGGGTTCTTCGTCCTTCATCGAATGGAGGATTTGGAAGACTCTTTTGAACTTTGGTCCGATCAAATTTTTCGAAATGTCGGAGAAGCGATTTTCTTTCTCGAACGGTACCTCGAAGATTCGCGTAGAGTCTTGGTGCCCTTTGTTCGATTTATGCAAGGGCAAGTGCAGATCCTTCCCAAGGTGGAATGTTCTCTTCAGTGGCGGCATCGCGATATTGTAGCCTTCTGTCCTTCCTTCGGGTTGGACGAAGCGATGGAAAAAAATCTGGAAGCATGGACCGAAGTCTATGCCAATGCTTCTCAGTATGTTGGATTGGGTGTGCTCGAGTTTTTGGTGGATGGGTCGCGTGCCTATTTGATTGATGGTAAACCGGGTCTCAATAATAACTATGCATTATGGGAAGCTGCCATCGCACCCGAAACCGCATTGGCTAAGCAGTTTGAATCCATGACGGAAGATCGACCCGTCCGCGAGGTCATCTCCAAATCGAAGAATTGGAATGTCTCTGTTCAACTCTACGCAGAGAATCCTTTCTTAGAACTTCCGCAGCCTGGCACCATTCATGAAGTACAAGTCCCAGCTCCTTATCGCGGTCTGCATGAGTGGTCGCGAATGGAATGTCGCATTCGACCTGCCGAGACCGTAGGTATCCATACTTCGGGATTGCTTGCGCATGTCATGGCGCAAGCGCCGACCAAAGATCGCGCCGTAGAAATCGTCCGAAGGGCACTGGCAGAGTTCTGGATTTCGGGATCCTTGCAAACCAATGAGCGATTTGTTTTAGAACTTCTCGAACATCCCTGGGTCAAGGAAGGCGTTTTCCATGCAAGCTTCTTGGAAGAGGAATTTATTCCCCGATGGGATCCTCCCAAGCATGTTTTGGATCTCTTTGGTTGGATAGGGCATCAGCTCACGGGCGCTGGCAAGCAAGGAACTGCTTGGCAAGTCGGAGACAAGCGCATTGAAGTGGTACCTGGACGCACGGCTTGGGTAGATCTTCCTCAGTATTTTAAGATTCAGGGTTTGCCAGGCGTCTTGGGCCGCGTGCGAGATGCGGATGGTCAGGCCCATCGTATGACCGCCTATCCATTAAGTGGCGAGGCTTGGCAAATTCGATTGGGCACTTGGTGGTCTGTTGTGCGGCGCTTAGAAACGCACGAGCCTGGTAGCGTTCGAAAAAATTATCTTTTGTCTCAAGTTACGGGTCGAGTTCACGCATTGCTCTTTCAAGAAGCCGCGCAGGTACCTGCCCACCGTGCATTGTTGGTGATAGACTCTTTGCGAAACCTTGTTCCACATGCGCTGCCCTTTGGAGTTGAAGTCAAAGAGTGGCTGGTCAAGCCCGAGCAATTGGTCCAGGTTGGCCAAAAGCTCGCCGTATGGGATGCAATGGATCCCAATCATTTAAAGGAAATCGATCATGGCAAAAATTGAACGCACGCTTGAACTCAAAGGTCAAAGTGCCGAAGAAATTTATAAAAAAATTTCGGGTGGGTTGGAAACAATTCTCAAGCAAGTTCCCGCCAAAGATGTGAACCTCCAACGAGACGACGAGAAGAAGACTGTGTCCTTTGATTCACCAATGGCTTCCGCCAAGCTTCAATGCTTTGACGGGAGAGTGCAATTTGAATTGACCCTGGGCCTTATGGCTTCGATGTTCAAGGGCAAAGTCACGAAAGCGATAGACGATTGGCTTGCCAAAGCGCTGCCAGATTCGACCAAGAAATCCTAACTACCAGACACTGAAGTGGGTGTTACTGATATCAAAGCGGCTCAATGAAGGACTCTGAAAAGCTCCTTGGCCTGATGGGCGCTGCCTATTCAATCGATCGTAATGAATGGGGCCAGGCAATGAGATTCCAGTCCAGGAATTTCCCCAGAGTAAAAACGGATCCCGAATCTCAATAGAGCGCACTCCGATTTCTTTTCCCGTCAAAATAGTTCGTGGGGCAACCCAATTGAGGCGGACTGAAAACTGATCAGGTCGTGGGATAGATTGGGTGGAATCCAATAACTTGCCTGAGCCAGAATCAAATATATGAAATTTCCTGTCGGCGGACACCCATACCATGACTACGCGGTATTGATATTTCTTCGCACGTAGGGTAACTCCACCCGAATTTCTACCGACCTCTTCTAGGTCGTATGTCGCTACGGTTTCAACTGCTAAATTGATGCTATCTTTGTAGAGGAGCTCATAAGCAAACGCATCAAACCACGGAAGGCGGAAAGGATTGTGCTCGGTGTGCGGAAACATTTTTCTAAGTAATGCTAGCGGAGTTAGCCCCTGTCTTGACCCTAGGTCTTCAAGAATTGCTTGTGCGGGAACGGAAGCCCTAACCGTCAGGTGAGCTCCGAGCTTCTTGTTGGGCAGCAAATGTGCGCCCAGGGAGAATTGATGCTGATAGGTGCCTAGGTCATCTTGATAGTGGGAGGACCAGTGAAGTGAGGGGTGGAGTGCTTCGCTGTTCGGAGCATTGGAATAAATTTTTAGTCTATTGTTCCAATCTTGCTTGATGGCGCGAATGCATTCAAGTGCCCGTGCGAGTGGGTCCTCTACCGCGTAGGTCGGAAAGGATAGGCTCAAGCTGACAGGAATCATAGCCAAGAAAAGGGCAAATGAAATGGTGAAAATGCGATTCATAGACAAAAGCGGTTAACACATGGGGTCTATCTTGTATAGCTCGTCAAAGAGGTAGACTTCCCCGATTTAATTGGAGATAAATCCAAGTAGGGGAAGGTTGGATAACGAATGAAAAAAGTCTTCGTTCTCGATACCAATGTCATTTTGTTTGATCCACAGGCTTTCTTGAAATTCAGCAGTCACGAGATTGTGATTCCTATCGCGGTGGTTGAGGAGATTGACCACTTCAAGCGCGACATGAGTGAGAATGGTCGACATGCAAGACAGTTCTCACGATTGATTGACGAGCTTCGCGAGGAAGGAGACCTTTCTACGGGGGTCAAGCTTCCGAATGGAGGACTGCTCCGCGTGATGCTGGTCACAGCGGGGCCGCAGCTTCCGGCGGACTTTCAGCCTGATAAGCCGGACAATCGTATCCTTGCTGTAGCAATGGCCTGCGAGCGCGAGAAGCCGAAACGCTCAGTGACATTTGTAACTAAGGATATCAACCTGCGTATCAAGGCTGACGCCTTGGGTATCAAGGCAGAGGATTATGAGTCTTCTAGGGTAGAGCCGGATGAACTCTATTCCGGAATTTTAAATCTCACGGTCGATTCCCATCTTGTGGATGAATTTCATGCCAAGAAGAAGCTGGCTAACGACGAACGGCTGAAAAATAAGAATGAATTGGTTGGCCGCAATCTCAAGGCCAATGAGTATGTCATTCTGAAGGATATTGCAAATCCCAGTCATTCTGCGTTGGGGCGGTTCTCTCGAGAATTGGACGCCATTGTGCCAATCTACAAACCTGCGGAAGGGCTTTGGGGAATTTTTCCAAAGAACTCGGAGCAGAGTTTTGCGATGGACGCCTTGATGAATGACGACATCAAGTTGGTCAGTCTCGTTGGAAAAGCCGGAACCGGAAAGACACTTCTCGCCATCGCTGCAGGACTAGCCAAGACAGTGGACGAAGGTGTCTACCATCGCTTGCTTGTGTCTCGGCCAGTGTTTCCACTAGGTAAGGATATTGGTTTTCTGCCCGGGGACATCAAAGAGAAGCTCAATCCTTGGATGCAACCGATCTATGACAATATTGATTTCCTCTTCGGCGCAACGGGAGCAGGACAACCTGAACGAGGCGCTGGGCGTGGAACTCAGGAGCTCATGAGTCAAGGCATGCTGCAGATCGAGCCACTCACTTACATCCGCGGTCGAACGATTCCTCAGCAGTACTTGATTGTCGATGAAGCGCAGAACCTTACACCTCACGAAATCAAAACTATTGTCACGCGTGCCGGAGATGGGACGAAGATCGTGGTGACAGGAGACAGTTTTCAGATCGACAACCCTTATGTCGACTCAGCCAATAACGGCCTTGTCTATGTGGTCGAACGATTGAAGGACGAGATGCTGACAGCGCATATAACGCTAAGTAAGGGCGAGCGTTCCAAGCTCGCCGAGCTTACGAGCAATTTACTTTGATTGCTTAGGATTGCTTGGCCCTTCGATCCGCGGCCTCATATTCCAAATGCCTACGATAGGATCGCGCAAGCGCTTGGAGTGCATCCGTGTCTGCTTCGAGTTCTAGCGTACGAAAAAGAATGAGCCCCTGCTCGAGGAGTTCATGCGTGAGTTCGTCTTTTTCGGATCGCTTTTCTTGATAGCGGATCATCTCATTGAGAAGCTCGAGTTTATCAAGTGAATCAATGTAAGCCTGATATTCCAACTGAGACTGGCGATTGTTTCTGAGTTCTTTAAAACTTTTGAGTTCGATGATTTTAGCATTCATAGCGGTGGGCCTTAGAGCAAGAGGGGTGCCATATTTTCGAGAGTCCTAATGGCGAAGGGCCAAAAGGAACCTGCTGGAAGATGTAGGTGATTTTGGCTCTTCGAGAAATGGCCTCAATCGCTTTGAAACCAAGCCCCTGTCAGAAATAGAGAGAGTGTAAATAACTTGGACAAAATTTTAGTACTAACCAGCAAAAAATCTGAGTTCGCCGTAATGGTTCTACTAACGAGAGAAAGCTGCCCAGCCCCAGGAAGGGAACTCGATTTAGGTGCTTAAACTTGGGCTTCCTCTTCCTGAAGATATAGGTGCAAGACCTGTCTCGAAATAAGCCGGCTCCATTTTGGCTCCCTTGGTACGATTGTGCAGTCCGCAAAGGTGCTGAATATTTTCTAGGGTTCCTTCTCCTCCACGAGCAATCGGAACAATATGATCGTATTGAACTCGGTAGCGACTCTCACATCGCTTGCCGTTTAAAGGGCTATGGTACTCGCACTGGCCTTTGCTACGCTTAGTTACTTCGATCCGGATCCATTGCGGGATAAAGCGTGAGGGCTTCGGAGACGTTGGACATAAATTCCTATCTAAAACGAGGCAATCATCCTTGAGTTTCTGCGCAAAAAGGGATGGATCTGGTTTGCTATTTTCTATTAACTTCTGCTTCTTCCGGAGAGGATCGAGTTTATCCAAAGTGGTTCTGAGGCTGAGCTTAAATAACTCCAAGGCTCCTAAGTTTCCACGCAGCTCTCGGAGCCTTTCTAACATTTGGATGGTTTCTTCATCGGCTTGGAAGGAGATGGTAGGTTGATTCGGATTTTCAGCAATCAGGCTGGGCCTTCGTTCTTGGGCTTTAGCTTCAAGCATCCTCTGGGTCTCACGGATGGAAGAACCTAAAGAGGCCAGAATGATTGCTTTGGTTTCCTTCTTTGTGATAGGCTCCGAAGAAGCTTGATTCTCCTTGCGAATAAACTGCTGGATCCTTGCCGCCTGAGAAAGCGTGAGCTTCCCACTTTCGATCTGAGTCCTAGCTTCAGGGACACTCACCATCAATCGCATAGCCGCAATACGAGAGGAAGCAGAAGCCTCGCAATAGCCTAGTTCTTTCACAGTGTATTCCCACAAGGAGGCGTATCCAAGTTTTGCATGAAGCTTACGATCGCAAATCTCTTTGAGGTGAAGCAGCACTTGCAAAGTCAATCGCTGCTCAGTTTTGGCGAGCTCTCGAATTTGAAGCTGCAACTGAGCGTCCGACAATGCCTTGAGGTTAGAAGCCGAATGGTCTTGGGCATTATCCTCGATCTTTGACCCTTGAGCATTTTTATTATGAAGCATCGTAAGTCTCCGTTTCTTTTTCTTCGGACTGCATATCACGGAATGTTTTGAAGGATTATTAGGTCCTAGTCTTCGATACGAGCCTCGATATAGGCTTCAAATGAACACTGACTGTCGCTTGGAATTCGACGGTGTAACGAGGCGTCTTGCGCGTGTAATGAGACGTTACGCATTGCTTTGATTTGCTCAAAGCAAATTGCACTTTTATTAAAATACTCGGTCAAGGAAAACCGACCGAATAATGGAGAAAGAATTCTAAATTATAAATAAAGTAAAAAAATGCCTTTCCATTTCGCGCGCAGAAAGGGAGTCAATGTAACAGGTATTCACGCGCACTTATTGAGAGTACTCATTCAATTTTGTCACCCCCCTTGCTGATCCCTTTCCTGTCATCCGTCGCAAACTACTAAGATTCAAACCCGCCTTGCTGGGGTTGCACGAGTGTTATTGCAAGGGGCGAAAAAGGTCGCCCATAACTCTCTTTTCGACAGGTATTTATGTCTAATGCTTCAGAAGCCTTAGTCTGGTTGTCAAACGCTGCAGGGCAGATTTTTTTGCATTAATTTATTAACTAGTAGAAGCTGGCGATAAATGTCAAAGCGTTCTGGTTTTATAGACACCCTTCGTGGGCTCTCCATCTTTTTAGTCATCATTCGGCACATCGATATTCGTATTCCGTTTTCGAAGACCCATTGGGCTGCCTATTTGCCTGATAGTATTATGAACCTCTTTCTCAGTGGCGGAGGTTTTGGGGTACGGATTTTTTTTGTTATTTCTGGCTTTTTGATTACAGCGACATCCTTGAAACGATGGGGCTCGTTGGCAAGAGTGGACGCCAAGGCCTTTTATCGATTGCGATTTGCGAGGATTGCTCCTTGCTTTCTTGCACTTTTGCTTCTGATTTCTTTTTTGCATTTGCTTGGAGTAGATGGTTACGTCATTCATCCTGATCGAGCGACGCTAGGGGAAGCATGGTTTGCGGCGCTGGGCCTTCATATCAATTGGTTAGAAGCCAAGCGGGGATACCTCCCGGCCAATTGGGATGTCTTGTGGACGCTTTCGATCGAAGAAATGTTCTATTTGTTTTTTCCCATACTTGCTCTCGCGCTTCGCAAGCCGAAGTGGATTTCGGCGGTATGGATCTTGTTTGTGATTCTGGGGCCTTTTGCGAGAATGAATCCCAATGCCAATGAGTATTGGCAGAGCAAGAGTTACCTCTCCGCCATGGACGGTATAGCCATAGGTTGCCTTGCAGCATTGGGAGTGCATTTGAAATTTTTCAGCCAGAAAGTCTCTCGAGTCCTGGTGGCAAGTGGCGGGATGGTATTTATCGCGATCCTGTTTTTGAAATTGCGTTTTCCTTTTGGGCTCACCGCCACGGTTCTCGCCCTCAGCACCGCATGCTTGCTGATTGCAAAGCCTAAGTGGAATGGCTTGCGATCCCTTCGCTACCTCGGACAGAGTAGCTATGAAGTTTACCTTACTCATATGTTTGTGGTCCTAAGCGGTACGAAGCTCTTTGCAGGGTGGGGGATATCGCTGAGATGGGCACCCCTCTGGTACCTGGGCATGATTGCAGCCTCCGCATGGCTTGGGGATATTGTGCGGCGTAAGTTCTCAGAGCCATGGAATTGGCGCCTTCGATCTGGGGCGCAAGGAATGAGGTAGCGAGCCTCGCTTTTTAACCAGCTCTGATTTCCTAAACTCAACTTCCTGCCAGTTTAGCCGATTCGTAGAGGTAGGAAGAGGTAAGGTTCTATGGAAAGGATCTGGAAGGTCGTGTCGCTGGGCCTGAATACAGTGGCAGTCATTACAAGTATGCAAATCGCGCAGGCGTCTGGACCCTTTCCGGAGAGCCGCTTT
>CAUJDS010000069.1 GCA_963169695.1 Bdellovibrionota bacterium | reverse complement strand
CCCAAAGGATGCCCCAGCGAAATAGCTCCGCCGAAGACGTTCAGCTTATCTGCGGGAATCGACAATTCCCGCTGCGCCGCCATGGCAACGACTGCAAAGGCTTCGTTGACTTCCCAGAGGTCGACGTCAGCAGGTTTCCATCCCGCTTTCTTCAGTGCTCGATTCATCGCTTCAGCAGGAGCGGTCGTGAACCATTCAGGCTTTTGCGCATTTCTTCCATACGACACCAGGCGAGCTATCGGCTTCAGTCCATGCGATCGAACCGCATCTTCACCCGCTAGAATCACCGCCGCCGCACCGTCGTTGACGGTAGAGGCATTTGCCGCTGTTACCGTTCCATCCTTGCCAAAAGCAGGCTTGAGGTTCGGGATCTTGTCGAATTGAACTTTTGCTGGTCCCTCATCCTGATCGAAAGGTGTCTCTAGGCCTTTGCGGTCTTTCACCATGACGGGTACGATTTCGTTTTTAAAACTTCCATTCTTCTGCGCAGCTTGCGCCCTTCTAAAACTCTCCGCTGCAAAATCATCTTGGTCCTTGCGCGAAAATCCCTTCTCGCTCGCGCAGAGGTCTCCACAAGTACCCATATGCTTCTGACTATAGGGATCCCAAAGCCCATCATGAATCATGGAGTCCACAAAAGGCGCATTGCCCATTCGCAATCCGCTTCGGGCATTGGACAAAAGGTAGGGAGCTTGAGTCATACTTTCCATTCCACCTGCCACCACTACCGTGCTTTCGCCCAACGCGATCGACTGCGATCCCAAGATCATGGCTTGCATTCCACTTCCACAAACTTTATTTACCGTAAGGCAAGGAACAGAATCTGGGATTCCCGCATAGATCGACGCCTGTCGCGCTGGCGCCTGGCCCACTCCAGCACTCAAGACTTCTCCCATGATCACTTCAGACACCAGATCCGACGCGACTTTACTTCGCTGCAATGCGCCTTGAATCGCTACCGCTCCCAATCGCGGAGCAGGTAAGGATCCCAGCCCGCCCTGAAAACTACCCAAAGCCGTTCGTGCCATACCAACAATAAAGGTTTTGCTCATGCGCCACACTTTCTCCTCGAAGCGGTCCTTCGTCAAGAACTTGGCGCAGGAACTTGGCGGACTAACTTTGCGTTTTTGCAACAAGTCTGAAAAAATAGAATCACCGCCATGGAGGCCAACAATGCGAAACACCCTTTTGAAAAAATGGATCCCACTCTTTATCCTTCTGGGAGCCAATGCCTCCGCTAATGACATGACAAAAACATTTTCATCAGACTGGTCCAAAGTCCGAAGTTATTTTCAGACCCATCTCGACTCCAAGAAGGACAGTGGAAACTGGACTCAACGATGTAACCAAGAAGAAAAAACGCAATCCGCGTATCAAGCTGGATTCTCAGAATACCTCAATCTCGACACCGTAATATTGGCTCCGGGTGCGGTCATGGCAGAACTGAAACCTGCCTGCAAATCCTTACGGTCTCCCCAAACCCAAAAAGAGCTCAAATGTTGCTACGCTGGATCCGTAGCGAGTATGAACAAAATGATTGACCTTATGCAAAGCAATCCTTCAGAGCTTACCCCTTGTATCAATTGGTTTAACAAAGGCGTGACCGACGGAGAAAAATATGCAAAAGGCGAGAACTGTGACGAGCAGTCCTATGCCAACAAAGACGCCGTTGAACAGAACGCCTGTTATGCAATCGGAATTCAGCGAGCCTTTGCCACGCTATCGTCTAGCAAGAGTTATTCCTTCTTTCATCAGTTTCAGTCCAGAGAATTGTCGGATCTCCGAACGGCCAAGAAATCAGAAAAAGAGACGGCATCCGGAAAACCCTCGCAGAATGCTGGTCCATCGGATCCAGACAGAAACGCACCTTCAGGTGCTCAGCGTGCGAAATAAAACCCCATGAGAAATAGCACACCACGATTCTTCACACTGGGTTGGATGACGCTGATTGGTTTTCAGATCGCCTCTGGCCAGGAAATAGCTGTTCGTCCAAATCCTTATAAGGACCCTAAGGTAGCGGTCATCAATATTGCAGGAGGCCTAAATAAAAAGCCAATGGCAATGACGGTAACAGAAGCTTCCTTCACCCGGAGTCAACAAGGTGCTGAGGGCCCCGTCTACGGCATGGACCAGGTTGTTGTCGCCCCTCTCCATGACAACCTACCTCCTGTCGCCCATTCGGCTGAACTGAATGATCAAATCTCGGGTCAGAGCAACAAGGCATGTGCAGATGAGGATGATCCTTCTACCATCCTTGGTATTACCGAAAGCGATGATGCAAGAACCTGGAAAGCTGACGCTACTCAGATTCCAACTTCACCCTCATCTTCCGTTCAATCTGCATCCCCTTCTCCAAACAAGGTGGAGTCAGACAGAGTTTCCTCAGAATGGCCAACGGGAGCGATATCCCTTAAGGAAATGGGTCAGACGGAAGCTTCGCCGTCTCAGCCTTTTTCGGCTCCTCGTCCGTTAGACTCTCCAGCCACCAAGGCCATTGAGCGTATTTATAAAACAGCAAAAAAGGCCGTGGAATCCGAAGACCAAAAGGAAAAAACCGCTGCCAGCTCCGTCCGTATCACTCAGTCCAAGGGGATTTCTGAAACTCGCCTCGAATCTGCCCGAATTGATACTGGAGTCTTGACTAATTATTACGAGGCACTCCCCTTGCCTCAGGTGCGGCAGCAGCTGCAGCGGAGCTTTGAAGAATCTGAATCGCTCCGCGATGCCCTGTCCAAGGCCAACGGCAGTCTCCATTCGGCAGAAACAACGCAGGCCATACGCTTGCTCGAAAATGCTCGCGACCAATCCCAATACTACGCTCAGCTGCTTTCCAAGCTTCCGCCCGAAAAGGAAGGCGCTCGAAATTTTGGATCCCTATTGAGCCAACCCAAGAATGATGCTGAACGCAAAGTTGCGGAAGAATTCAAGACCCTCATGGAAGGCGCGCCGAACAAAGCCGATCCAAATTCCAACTCCCTCTCCCAACGGATGCTACTTCTCAATGGTCTCCCACCAGCGGATCAAGCACGACTCACCCAAGCACTCCGCCAAAAACAAGTCCTCGATGTATCCGGCGGAAAAGGGACTTCAAAAGTAGCCATTCCTGGAAATGAAACTCTGCGTGGTCAAGGAAGCGCAAGCTGTACGGACCTCCTTTCTCGCGTGGTTTCTACCCAATTGCGCAAGACCGACCTCAACTCACTCGACCTCTGGGGTGTCGGCGTCATGCTCAGAACAGGCACACTCCCCATTCCGCCCATCTGGAAAAATGAAAACGCAGAAAAACTCCAACGCCTTGCCACCTACTTTCAACGCATTTACCTTCAAAAAGGCGAATCCCTGCTACCGGGTGATATTGTAGTCTATCGGTTAGAGATGTTTCCAAATGGACAGATATACGTCATTGAAAAATTTGACCCCAAGGACTTTACTGCTCGCGTCTGGCAATTTCAAAAAACCGACAACCCAAAATCCGCTTCCACGAAAATCTTTCTCAGCGTCAATCATCCCGAGACGCACGAACCCTATTTGCGCCCTGGGGTGCTATTCCTTCGTATTCGCGATCTCACCCAAGAAAATTGCAAGGTGACGCTATGAAAAAAATTATTGTGCTCTGCCTCTTGCTTACGCCACTGGTTTGGGCTGCTACCAACAAAACCGGCGAGCACCAACATTTGGTGTTTCAAAATCATTTTCATAAACCCGAAGAAGTCATTGAATATTATTGCAACCGGGATGCATCCGGTTTTGTCTGGTCTGGTCTATTAGAAGTCGAGCGCAAGGCTTTCACGCTCTGGCAGAGCATCCCTCAAAATGACTCTTTCTATATCGCCAAAGATTTTCGTATCCATTCCGCAGTGGTGTCGGGATCCAACGCTAAGGTGCAAGTGGACTATTCTGTCATTGCAGTCGGCGATGCCCATGGTTCTCGCACTCCACCTTTTTCTCCAATTTATTCAGTGACTTTTGAACTCAAGCGCGTTGGGGGGTCCTGGAAGATCCAAAGTCCCCATCCGTCCGAAATTGCTCCCGTCGTCTTAGAAGATAAATTTAGGGTTTAGTGAAAATCGGTGGGCTTCTTCTTGCCTTCGTGTTTTTCGAGCCATTCATCTGCCGCCTGATCCAGCGTAGGATTCGACCGGTCCACCTTGAGATAGACATCCCGCTTATTGACCTGCATTTTGGTCCAGTCAAACGGAACGCCTTCCTCAAACGTTGCAAGTTGGATACCCGCAAGCTGCTCCAATCGCTTGGGCTTCTTTTCGTCGAGGAACTGATGGAAAAAAGACCCAGCACCATCCACCAAATGTCCTAAGAGTTCATCGGCCTTGGGAGCACTAGCCTTTGGGTCAAAATCACAACTGGCGTAAATCGTCGTTGCTGATAGCTCTTTGGCATAAACAATCGACACCGACAGAATCAATTCATCCGCGTAGATTCCACCGCTAATAAAAAAATGGGGATTGGGTCTCATTTCCGCGAGGGCCTTAAGTCCCTTGCTGAAATTCTTTGCGAAAATATCGGCTACCATCTTGCGATAATCTTCTGGGAGAGCCGTCATCTTGACGGGCACTTCGACTTGTCCAGGCTTCAAAGGGGCGATCTTGCGCTTTTCCATCGACGCCTCAATCAGTAGGTGTCGCTGTCGTCATCGATATCGCGCTTGATGCTGTCGATGAGTGAATCGACGTTTTCGCCATCGACATCAAACTCATCGAGACCTTCTTCAAGGTCTAGCTCATTTACGACTTTTGAAAACTCCGCATTATTAGAAAGGTCCGTTCGAATCGTCTCAATGTACTTGTCTGGATACTTCGCAACAAGCTCCTCGATATAGCGATTGAGCTTGCCCTCTTTGAGGATCAATTCCTTGCGCTTAATTTTTCGCCAATTCTTGATGTAGTGCGCGCGGCAATAACCACCCGTTGTTGGAATGGCTTCGCAGCTCATTTCCCGACACATATCAGCGGTTGAAATAACGATGGAGGATTCTTTCTTAGATGAAGCTTTCAAGGCACCTTTCTTTTCGAGCTTTTCAGGCTTCTTGGCCTTGAGATTCGGCTTAGCAGCAACAGCCTCGATTGCTACAGCGGCTTTTTTGGGAGCGGGCTTTCCTTTAGGTGCCTTAGCTGAGGCGGCCTTTGCCTTTTTCTTCATGGGAGTTACCTATCCTTATCACCAAGAACAATAAAATAAATTGATATCTGCTTGCTAGGGCAGTGTTATTTTGGCGTGCCATGACCGGGTTACTGCGTCAAGCTTAAAGAGCCTTGACGTTTCTTCCTGGGTTCCGTAGTGTCCGACCTGTTCTTACTGGAATAACCATGAAAATCCATCTACGCGATATCAGAGAAGAAGAGTCCGAGTATCTTTTTACTGAAAAGGATCCTTGGATTCTTCAAACAATTGAAGCAGTTGACGAAATCCCCTCCTACCGTCCGGCTTCCGTTAAGCTTCATTCGAAGTCCAAGGCGCGGCCTATCTCAGTAGCGATGAGGATCATGGAAGTGGATGGGGTGATTGTCATTTCAGGCAATGTAAAGGCACAGGTAGAACTCCTTTGCAGTCGCTGTGCGAGCCCCTTTCTTTACGACTTAGAACCTCCCTTCAAAGCTCTGCTATCTCAGGACCCTATTTTGGCCGGGGCGGAAGAAACGCACGCCACCATTGGTCACCAAGGAAGCTCGGCCTCTCCCTTTGCGGAGGACTTGGATATTTCACACGTCAAAGAAGATCACATCAATCTTGCAGACATCCTAGCCGAGCAAGTGGCCTTAAAAATGCCCTTCCAGCCGCTTTGTAAAGCCGATTGCAAGGGTGTCTGTCCCACTTGCGGGTCCGACCTCAACCAAGGGCGCTGTGCCTGCAAGAAAGTGGAATCCAATACCCCATTTTCGATCCTCAGAGATTATCAGTTGAAACCTTCGAAAAACGATTCTAAAAAATCCCGATAAAGTGAGAAAACTTCTATGAGTCGGAACAGCCATGTCATGCCGTTTGCTTCACGTATTGCTGGCATTGGATCAGCCTTTCCGGAAACCTCAGTTTCCAACTCCGCACTAGCGGAAAAAATTGCAAACTACGGAGCTGAAACCAATGACCCTTGGATCGTAGAACGCACCGGTATCCGTGAGCGGCGCTTTTCGCAGCCAGGAAATGAGGCCGAACGCAATTCGTCGCTCGGCTATCGCGCTGCCATCAAGGCCATGGAAATGGCTGGCATTGGGCCTATGGATATCGACCAAATTATTTATGCAACTTGTTCGCCCGATACTTTGGTACCGTCCACTGCTTGTTGGCTCCAGTCCAAACTCGGCGCAAAGCGCGCATTGGCTTATGACCTAAACGCCGCCTGCTCGGGGTTTGTTTTTGGGCTATCGATCGCAGACCAAGCCATCCAAACTGGGAAAGCCAAACACATTCTGCTTTTAGGTAGCGAGGTGCTTTCTCCCTTTCTCAACTGGAAGGACCGTCAGACCTGCATCATTTTTGGAGACGGATCGGGAGCTGCTGTGATCTCGCAGTGCCCTTCGGATTCGCCAAGCAGAATCTTGGGCCATCAAATCGAAAGTGACGGAACTCAGTGGGATTTGTTCTACATGCCAGCAGGTGGCTCGAATCAAGAAGTGACAGCGGAAGTCATCGAACAGTCTTTAAATAAAATGCAAATGAAGGGCCGCGATATTTTCAAATTCGCAACACGGACCCTAGCGGACAACGCCCTCAAGATGGTCGAATCCCAAGGGCTCACACTCCAGGATGTTGACTGGATGATTCCCCATCAGGCCAACTTGCGAATCCTGGAAGCCGTCGCCAAAAGGCTAGATTTTCCAGTAGAAAAAGTTCTCGTCAACGTCGATCGCTATGCCAACACGAGTGCTGCGACCGTTCCAACCGCTATGGACGAGGCCGTTCGTGATGGTCGAATCAAAAAAGGACAACTCCTCTTACTCAATGTCTTCGGCGCAGGAGTAACCTACGGTGCAGCGTTGGTGAGGTGGTAAGTATGTTGGCGCTTTTTCCGGGCCAAGGTTCACAATTTGTAGGAATGGGAAAAGAAGTTTTTGAGAACTTCAAGATCGCTCAGCGTACCTTTGAAGAGGCAGAAGACTCCGCCCGTATCAAAATACGCAAGCTCTGCTTCGACGGATCGGAATCAGACCTTCGTTTAACTGAAAACACGCAACCCTGTCTTTTGACCGTTTCTGTCGCGCTTACTCGCGTCTTGAAGGAGACCATCGGCTTTCAACCAAGCGGGGTCGCTGGACATTCGCTGGGTGAATATTCGGCGCTCGTTGCAGCAGGTGCCTTTCCATTTTCAAAAGCTGTGCACTGGGTCCGTGCACGCGGACAGTCCATGCAATCGGCGGTACCCGCTGGAATGGGCGGGATGGCGGCAATTCTCAATCTCACGGACACGCAGGTTGAAGAACTTTGCAGCGATGCCACTCAGCTCGCTAAGCAAGAAGATTCTACAGCCATTGTAGAACCAGCCAACTACAATGCCCCAGGACAAGTAGTGATCGCTGGTACCACGGAAGCGCTACAGGCCGTTCGACGGGTGCTCGAGTTGGATCAGAAGCATACCAATCCAAAGTACCCGCGATGCAAAGCGATCGATCTTCCCGTAAGTGCGCCCTTTCACTGCAGCCTTATGAATCCTGCCGCGCTTGCCATGGAACAACTCTTCGGTGAGGAACAGAAACAGCCAATCGTTCTCGATTGTCCCTATACGCCAAACCGAACTGCCGCGATCGAAAACCAAGGCGCACAAGTCCTAAAGAATTTGGTTCAACAAGTTGATCACCCCGTTCTTTGGAAGCAGTCCATGGAGAACTGGATCAACCAAGGCGAAACTCGAGCTCTCGAAATAGGCCCCGGAAAAGTTCTACAAGGATTGGCCAAACGCATCGCCAAAGAAATAGGGCGAAACTTCGAAGTCCTTTGCCTTCATGATTTGGCCTCACTGAAAGAAATGGAAAAACTAAAATGAATCGACGTTATGCGCTCGTCACCGGTGGATCTCGTGGGATTGGAGCAGCCATCTGTCAGAGATTGGCCCGCGATGGATTCTATGTTTTTATCAATTACAGCTCCAATGAAGGTAGAGCCAGAGAAGTACTGTCTCAAATCGAGGCCAACGGCGGCGCAGGGGAACTTTGTGGATTTGATGTTTCGAATTCGGCGCAGGTAGAAGAAAAACTTGGCGCCCTAGCAAAGAGTCACGGTCCGCTTGAGGTGTTAGTCAATAACGCCGGCATCGCCATTGATGGCCTATTGGTCCGCCTCAAGGATGCTGACTTGGACCGGACCCTGGACGTAGACCTCAAGGGGGCTATTTATTGCACCCGAGAAGCGGCCAAGCAGATGATGCGTGCCCGAAAAGGCAGCATTGTCCAAGTGTCCTCCGTCATTGGGCAAATGGGAAATGCCGGCCAGGCCGCCTACTCCGCTGCCAAGTCCGGCCTCATTGGTTTTAGTAAGTCGGTCGCCAAAGAGCTCGCAGGACGGAATGTCCGGGTCAATGTCATTGCTCCGGGCTTTATCGAAACGGAAATGACTCAAGGCTTGACTGAAACCCAGAAACAAGACTATCTTCGTACAATTCCACTAGGCGTAGCCGGTTCTGCCGACGACGTTGCTTCCATGGCTGCTTTCCTAAGCAGTGACCAAAGTCGCTATGTGACAGGTCAGGTCATTGGAGTCAACGGTGGTTTGTACATGTAATGACTAACCGGATTTGGATCATTGATCGCTAAAGGTGATTCTAAAAAATCAAATTTTAAGGAGCCCAACCATGAGTGCTAGCGTCGAAGAAAGAGTCAAGAACATCATCACAGATCAACTCGCAGTGGAGTTGGAAAAAGTAACTCCAACCGCGTCTTTCATTGAAGACCTCGGTGCGGACAGCCTCGACATCGTCGAGCTTGTTATGCAAATGGAAGAAGAATTTGACCTCGATATTCCTGACGAAGATGCTGAGAAAATCAAAACCGTCGGCGACGTTATCAGTTACATCCAATCAAAGCAGCCACAAGCAGGTTAAGCAATCAACGCGATGAATAACTCGGGTACCCAAGTGCGTCGAGTCGTCGTAACCGGATTGGGCGTGGTATCGCCTATTGGCCTCGATGCCACTTCCACATGGACCGCTGCGCTCGCCGGCAAGTCTGGAATGAAGACCATTGAGTCGTTTGATCTCAAGGATTCGCCGGTGCGATTTGCAGCGGAAGTGCGGGGATTTGATGTTACTCGACCGCTTTCCAAAACACTACGGCCAGCACCAGGTGCTGAGCTGACTCAAGCCTGTCATCCTCGCGAAGTAAAGAAAATGGGTCGTTTTGTACACCTCGCTCTTGGCGCAAGTGTCGAAGCTTATATCGACTCTGGTCTCGATGATTGCCGCAATCAATTGGATCCGGAGCGGATCGGAATAAATATCGGCGTAGGAATTGGCAGTCTCGCCGAAATCGAAAAAAATTATGAAGCCATTCTAACCAAAGGCTTTAAGCGAGTTTCTCCTTTTTTCATCCCTGCGACCATCACCAATATGGCAGCAGGCAATACCAGCATTGCCTTGAATTTGCGCGGACCCAACCTTTGCAATGTCACGGCTTGTTCATCGAGTGCGCACAGCATTGGTGAAGCTTACCGACTCATTCAGCGAGGCGATGCGGAAATCATGCTTGCTGGTGGCGCTGAAGCAGCTATCACGCCTTGTGGTGTTGCTGGCTTTGCAGCCATGCGAGCATTGAGCACCCGCAATGACGATCCCGAGAAGGCATCACGCCCCTTCGACAAAGACCGCGATGGTTTTGTTATTGGCGAGGGAGCAGCAACTCTTGTTTTGGAAGATCTCGAGACCGCACAACGCCGAGGAGCAAAAATCTTAGCAGAAATTGTGGGCTATGGACTCTCTGGCGACGCTTATCACATGACTTCTCCTTCTCCTGAAGGCGAAGGCGGCTATCGCGCCATGATGATGGCCCTAAAGAATTCTGGCCTTACGGCGGGCGAAGTGGACTACATCAACGCACACGGAACATCTACTCCAGCAGGAGACTCTGAAGAGGCATTGGCCATTGCGAGAGTCTTTGCTGATCATAAGAAGCGAATTCATGTCAGCTCTACCAAATCGATGACCGGTCACCTATTGGGTGGTGCTGGAGCAATTGAAGCCTTTTTCAGCATCATGGCGATTCGAGACGGAAAAATTCCGCCGACCATCAATCTCGACAACCTTGACGATAAATGTGCGGCACTTGGAATGGACTTCACTGCACATCATGCGGTTAGCAAGCCTGTACGAGTGGCGTTGAGCAATAGCTTTGGATTTGGTGGCACCAATGCCAGCCTCTTGTTCCGGGCCTTTGAATGAAGCCTATACTGATCGCCTCTGACCATGCTGGCGTAGAACTCAAACAAAAGATTCATGCAGAACTTCGGTCTTTTGCCTGGACAGACTTAGGCCCGTTTACTACGGATCGTGTCGACTACCCAGACTTTGCTCGGAAACTTGCAAGCCTGATTTCAAACGGAAGCAATGAGCGCGGCATTCTCATATGCGGAAGTGGAATTGGCATGAGCATCGCTGCCAATCGGTTTCCACAAGTTCGAGCGGCCCTTGCATGGAATCTCGAATCCGCTCAACTTTCACGCGAACACAATAACGCCAACATCCTTTGCTTGGGCGCACGGCTCATTGACGCTGATCTCGCCATCAAAATGACCAGCCTTTGGTTGAATACCGAATTCTCTACGGACGGTCGCCACGCCTTGCGCGTTCACAAAATGGGCTGAATTATCTTCTGCCAAACAAGCCAGCGCAACTTCCAAAGAGTGGCTTGGGCATTTCCAAATAAAGAACCAGATCCTGCATACTCAGGTCTGTCGAAGATGTGGATTTGAGCGGACCTTTTTGTACCAGCCAAACCATTCTTTCTTTGATTTCTCGCGAGGCCGCCGAATATTGTCCGTCTGCGCTATTAGCTGTCTGAATCTGAGTTGCCACTGCTTCTCTCAATTCACCAAGAAAGTGCGTCAGAAGCTTTCGCACCTCCGCTGATTTTCGATTCTTTATGAGTTTGAGTCCCGGCAAAATAGGAGCCAAGCCCACGGCAGCTCCGGCAATCCCCGCTATGGCCACATCACTCACAGAAGACAGCCCATCAGGTAGCATCGTATGTCCAACCGCAATCGCCATCATCACTTCCCAAATGCCAAAGGCTAAGGCCATCACATTTTTATTTCGAACGCCCGCTTGCGATGCATAGTCCCATGATCGATGCGTCTGAGCGATGACAGCAAGAACTTGCCGAATTTTGAGCTGTGCCGCCGCGCGAGCGGTAGTTTCTTCTCTAATCGTATTTCGAATTTCGACAGGAAGGCGACTTCTTTCTAGATTCGTCAAGTCTTGAGCGAGGTCCTGAGCCAGTTCGGACAAAAGCTGCTTAGCTCTTTCTTTTGGGATACTATCAGGAAGAAGCCTCACCTGCTCCCGTACTAGGTCTACTTCCGTTTTTAACCAAATCTCATTTTCCCAAAGAGTAGCGCGGCGAGCCCCGTGCGGCTGAACCAAGGCATTTCCATTGCCTACCTCACTGCCCCCCGGTTCTTGCACGCCATCTTGGGCATAGCTAAGCAATGTGCTTGCAGCAAACACCAACGCTGCAAACGACACGAAAACAAATCCTCGAATGCGAAGTCCCCTAACCGTCAAATCCATAAGTCCCCAGCGTGTACACCAAAACTTATTGAATTTCACCCCCCAGTAGGTGAGAAACAATGAATGACGACCAGATTTCATGATTGGGGAAATGATGTCAAGGCTGGAGATCCAAAACTCTTCGACCTTGTTGAGCACGAGATGACTCGACAAGAAGAAGGATTGGAATTGATAGCCTCTGAAAACTATGTTTCGAAGGCCATCCTTCAGGCAGCCGGATCTGTTCTGACGAACAAGTACGCAGAAGGCTATCCTGGCAAGCGGTACTACGGCGGATGCGAGTGGGTAGACCCCATTGAAAGCTTGGCGATCGAACGCGCCAAACAGCTCTTTTCAGCTGAAACTGCCAACGTTCAGCCTCACTCGGGCTCGCAAGCCAATATGGCGGCATACTTTGCATTTTCAAAACCAGGCGACACCATCTTGGGTATGAGCCTTTCTCAAGGTGGTCACCTCACCCACGGCAGCCCCGTCAATTTCAGTGGCAAGCTCTACAAAGTCGAAGGGTATGGTCTTCATGCTGAGTCCCATCGACTGGACTATGACCAAATTCGTGACCACGCCAAGCGCGTCCAACCACGGCTATTGATCGCAGGAGCTTCAGCTTACCCTCGCGTCATCGATTTTGAAGCATTCGCCTCTATCGCAAAAGACGTGGGAGCTGACCTTGTCGTAGACATGGCTCATATTGCGGGACTTGTCGCAGCGGGCGTGCATCCCTCTCCCATCCCGCATGCTCGCGTTGTGACGACTACCACGCACAAAACCTTGCGTGGCCCACGTGCAGGCCTGATCCTCTGCAAAACAGAAGACCTCAAGACGATCAACTCTCAGATTTTTCCAGGAATCCAGGGTGGACCGCTGATGCATATCATCGCAGCCAAGGCGATCTGCTTTGGAGAGGCACTACGGCCTGATTTCAAAACTTACCAAAAGCAGGTTGTCAGCAACTGCAAAACACTAGCCGACCAGCTCATCAAGCGCGGTCTGGATTTGGTGACCGGAGGCACGGACAATCACCTTGTCTTGGTCGATCTCACCCGATTCTCCGACGGAACGGTTACCGGAAAAGACGCCGAAATCTGGCTGGATCTTGCAGGCATTACGGTCAATAAAAACACAGTCCCCAATGAAAAGCGCAGCCCCTTTGTGACGAGCGGAATTCGAATCGGGACCCCTGCCATTACTACCCGCGGTTTGAAGGACGCAGAGGCCCGCCAAGTAGCCAACTGGATTGTCGATCTCTTAGAGTCAAAAGGCAGCGAAAGCCTCTCCAAGAAGATTCGAGGAGAGATCAAGGAGCTCTGTAAGCGATTTCCTGTCTACCAAAAAGATTGATAAAGAGGTTAGGTTCACAAACCGTTTGATCCGATCGAAGTCCTCCAGTATACAGTTTTGAAGGATCTTATTGAAAATGAAATGCCCCTACTGCGAGTCTATTCATACAAAGGTTGTTGATTCCAGATTGAATCAGACCCAAGACATTACCCGCAGAAGACGCGCGTGCGAAACCTGCTCTGGGCGCTTTACGACCTATGAGCGCGTTGAAGAAGTGATGCCAGTCGTCACCAAAAAAGATGGTCGTCGAGAAGCCTACCTTCGAGACAAGATCTACGGTGGCATCCAGAAAGCATGCCAAAAACGAAAAATTACGACCGAACAAATGGATGCTGTCGTCAATGAGATTGAAAAGCGCATTCAAAGTATTGGCCTCAAAGAAATCCCATCGCGAACGATTGGGCAGATGGTGATGGCGGCCCTGCATCGCTTGGACAAAGTCGCCTACGTGCGATTTGCCTCAGTTTATCGCGAATTCAGAGACCTCGAAGAGTTTGTAGCGGAATTACAAGAAGGTCCTCTCTCGAGCGAAGAGACGGGGAGCTTACTTTTTCCTTTTGCCACGGACCCAGAAGGTGTATCTCCAACCTCCCAAACGAAAGACAACACATGAACTCCGGAAGACACCTTTCTCGACAAATTGCATTTCAATACCTCTACCTCCTCGACGTGGCGCATGAACGCACGTCCGAGCTTCAATCCGTGGAGCAGTATTTTAATCACTTTCTGGTCCCGCAAGATGCAAGGGAGCATGCAGGGCGTCTGATTCGAGGGGCCCTCGCGTCCCTTACTGAATTAGATAAGACGATCGAAGCCCATTCTGATCATTGGAAGATCACACGAATGCCCTTGGTCGACCGCAACGTCCTTCGCTTAGCGGTTTATGAAGCCACCATCGAAAAAGAGAACCCCCAGCGAGTGGTTCTTGACGAAGCCATTGAACTCGCCAAGCAATATGGCAGTGAAGATTCTCCTCCCTTTGTAAACGGCGTATTAGACGCGATTTGTCGTGAGGGAGAAACAAGCAGCACCGAGGAATCGACTCCTCCGCTCATTGCGTCAGCAAGCTGACCCTTTCTGCGAGGCTTGGCAAAGACCTAAGCTTGCGTCCTTGGGCCACCACGAACTACAATAAGAGTTAGTATGAAGAAGCTCGATAAAGATCCGGATCTTGCACTCTTTGACGGAGACCTCCAGGGACTTGTGGCACTTTGTTTTGAAAATGAACGCCCGCTCCTAGGCCTTGCAGGACTTCTGGATTGGCGCTTTCATGGCGAGTATTCTGGTTTTTTGAAAAAAGGCGCTTTTCGTGGTTCGGTTGGAGAAAAAATCTACCTTCCCTATCAGGGTCCCGATCGCGTTTACCACATCCTCCTTATTGGTGCGGGGCAGTCACCGCAACCAGGAGAAAGAACGAAGGCCAAAGCCGCGGTCGTAAAAAATGCAGCGAAGGCACTTACCGAACTTAAAATAGATAAAATGGGAATTTCGAATTCGGACTTTGGCTTTTTGCCAGCAGATGATTTGGACGAACCTTTTGGAGAGTTGGACGTATGGCTCGCCCACTAAGCATGTTAGAACTTGTTACTTCTTGGATTACCAATCATCCTACGCTGACCCCAGCAGAAGCCACACGCTTGATTGCAGAGTTAGAACCCATCTTTACACGATCTTTGCCTGAGGACTTGAAGCGTCCTCCCCTACTGGAAAAGCCTCTCGGATGACCCGAGTTCAAAAGCGGCTGAAGACCCTCCAAGAATCTTGGGATGCACTTCAGGGCCAACCCTACGCCCAAATCCTACGTCGAACGCTCTTGAGAGATTTTGCGCGCTTTCTGCACGCCGAGCGATCACGCAAAATCCAGAAAAATGCACAAGAGACTCCAGACGAACTTCGAGATCTGGACAAGAAAGTGGACCACTTGCTCGAAGTTGAACTTGCTTCGCGAACCTTTGATGCGCTCTTTGCCAATCCTTGGACTCTCCCTCGCGTTCCGCGCCATATTTCGCAGGGAATACTCCAGTCCCTTGGGCCCGAAAAATTTTCGCGATTTGATCGCAAGTGGGAACAGCAAATGGTCTGCGATGCCATTCATGGAATGTGGACCTTCTGGAACCTGGATGCATGGATTGAAGTTCTCAAAGCGGAGACCTTTCACGAGAAGCTCGCCAAAGGACTGTGGCCAGTGGCAGTGGTACTTTTTACAGAGAGCGCCCCAGGTGGCCTTGAAAAGCCGCTTCTGCGGACCGACCGTCCTCTTTGGAAAGGTAGATGGGTCATAGCTTGCAGCAAGAACCCAGCTCAGTTAAGTTGGAACCCAAGAAAAGAAGACGGGCTCGACACTGAATTCGACCCGCCCGTTTGGTCACCTATCGTTGGAAAATAGGAACGCTCCATGAAGCTCTGGGAAATGCTCTTGCCACTCTTGAAGACGCAAGCGGAAGTCTTGCTAGCCCTGACGGAGGCTTGCGAACCCTCGACCCTCCTCGCTCATTTGCGAAAGGCCCATGATGGGACGAACGCTCCGGAAGGTCTGATGGATTTGATCACTAGCGCGCCGCAGAACTCAGGAGGTCGACTCAATCTTCTGGAAGAACTAGATGCACTTCCTAAGAAGCTACCAATCAATCGCGAGCTAGAACCCTTCCTCTGGGACTACCAACCCTATCGACTCATTGTGGAGTCCCAGGTGGACCTGGAGTCCCCTTTGGGAAGCGACTGGATTGACGAAATCACGTCCCTAGGAAAAGCATGGATTCAGTCGCTAGGAGAAGCGGTAGATCTTCCGGCCGATACTCTGCGCTCCATCGAGGCTCCTTGGATACGCTTTCGATCGGATTGCCTGCGCAAAATAGGATTGAGGAGCCTGCGATGAAACAAGATAAAAAGTTCGTTGTGGTCACGGGTGCTGCTGGCCTTATCGGAGGCCGCCTCGTCGAAAACCTCCTGCAAAGCAAAAAGGAAGTACTCTCAGTTGACCGCCTCACCCATTTCAGCTCTCGTCCAGAACAAAGCCAGCTTCCAAAACAAGAATGCATGGATCGCGATATTTTTTTGGATTGGCTCAAAAGAGAAGGCCGCACCGTTCAAAGCATTTTTCACATAGGAGCGTGTACGGACACCACCGAGACGCGCTGGGACTACCTCAAAGAAACCAACCTCGACTATTCACAGGCCGTCTGGAATTTAGCAACACAACACCGAATTCCACTGGTCTATGCAAGCAGCGCAGCAACCTATGGCGATGGATCGCTGGGATTTATGGACGAAGAATCAGAAATTTCCAAGCTTGAGCCTTTGAATCTTTATGGAAGGTCCAAACAGGAATTTGACCTTTGGGCCTTGGAGCAGGAGAAAAGAGGAAATCAACCGCCAACCTGGTCTGGCTTTAAGTTTTTTAATGTCTATGGATTTGGCGAGGCCCACAAAAACGAAATGGCTAGCGTTATCTACAAAGCTTATCACCAGATCCTGAAGTCAGGCGAATTGGTGCTTTTTCGAAGTCACCGCAATGGAATTGCCGACGGCGAACAAAAGCGAGACTTTATTTCCGTGGTGGATGTAAATAAAGTTTTGAGATTTGCGGCAGAGAAACCAGTAAAACGAGGAATCTTCAATCTAGGTACGGGGCGGGCACAGAGTTTTTTGGAATTGGCGCAAGGGGTATTTGATTCGCTTGGGAAGAAAAGAAATATTCGATTTGTCGATACCCCCATTGAGATACGAGACAAGTATCAGTACTTTACGCAAGCAGAGATGGGTCGTCTTAGAGCAGAGGGATATCGAGAATCCTTTCACACGCTACGAGAAGGTATCGCTGCTTACCTGAAGCGCCTGAAGGAATACGACGCTCACATTCGGTAGTCTAAAAATTTCTTCTGCACCGTAAAAAGGCTATATTCCATTTGATCGTAGCTCACATACCCAAACCCAGAGGCTTCAATTTTTCCATCAGGATTGATGAGGATTACTGCGGGAGGCTGCTCGACACGAAAAGCAGCCGAGAGTGAGCCGTCTTTGTCCTCCACCATAGGATAGCTCACTCCGAATTCCTTGGCGGAAGTACTCAGAGGTACTTCAGAACACAGTCCTTTGGCTGGACGGAGATAAACGCCCAGCACAGTCACCTTGGACTCAAATTTTTCTTGAACACGTTTAAACGAAGCGGGAAACGTCCTACAAGTCTTGCAGCAGTGATTCCAGAAGTGAATCAATACAATCCTTCCGCGCAATTCCTTGGCTTCGATGGGCTTAAGCGCATTTTCCCATGGACCACTTTTTTCAAGCGTTTGATGCAGGGAAGTGACTGGATATTGCCAGACTTTAAAGGTTCGCCACCAAAGCCCAGAAGCAAAGTAGGCTGCTAAAACAAAGAACCAGAGAATAAAAAACCAACGACTCCTCAATGGAACTCCCTAAGCTAGCAGCTTCCAGGTCCACGAAATCAGGAACAGGACTAAAAGAGTGACCGCCAACTTGGCTTCCGTCTTTCTGAAATACATTTGGAGCGACTGTCGAAATGGCATTTCCCATGGATGCACCAGCGTTTGCGATTGCTTCCAGGTCTGGCGAAGGTTTTTCGAAAAATCATCCATCCATGGATCCTGAAGCATCGGTATTGATTTCTCTGCAGCGTAGTAGATCTCGCGGCAACGTTGCATCGAATCTTTGCAACCGTCACACTTCAAAATGCGCTCCTGGAGGAAGAGCTCTTCCTTATGTCCCAACTCTCGATCCAAGTAACGTTGCGTCCAGGGATGAGTGGTTGACCACTCAGGACAAGCGGCAATACATTGTGTAGATCCTGTGGGATGCATCAAGGGCCTACCCTGCGAACCTTTAAGCGCCGATCCAGCTAGAAAAAGCCGGGCGTTCCAGGCCAGCTCTTGAATATGTTCGACTGAGTCACCCAAAACATGGGACAAACGGTGGTACGACCACTTGCCAAGATGAAGCGCAATAAGGATGAGTCGCTCCTCCGGAAATAATCGAAAGAATGGCTGATTTAAGGCCACCGAATGCACCGAAGTGGGAGTGCGACTGGCGCGCTCATAGACAGCCCGAACCGTTCGATTCAAGGTATCATCTTCACTGGATAAATCCAAAAGCGACGCTGCAGCTAAGGCCTCTTGCGTTACATGAAGGGCCCGAATCGGCTCCGACCAAAGTGCGCCACCCAGGTGCGCTAGTAAACCCATTGGATCCTGTGAAAGCATTCCGTCGCTCACACCCTAAGAATACCACGGCTTCTCCAACCAGAAACAAGCTTTCTCTCACACTGAAGTTACGTGTAAAATAGGTAGGATGAAGACTCCTATTTTATGGATTGGAAACTTTTTCGTCATAGGATTGACGCTCACAAACCTCTATGCCGATGACAAGTCCCCTCTTACTACTCCACCTCCTACGACAACCTTAGATCAAAGAAAGACGCTTCAGCTAAACTTTGAATCCGCTCAATCCAGTGAAATCCTAGCTCTCAAGCACCGCCAAGAAGTAGAACTCAAAGAACTGGATGCAACCCTCCTCGCTCGACGAGAGCACGAAAAACATCAGCAACAGTCCAAAAGAGATACTTTCTTTAAGCAAGTCCAAGCGGTAGACGCTCGAAGGCGCTACCTTTCGGAAGAAAAGGAATTCGAAAAAACATTTTTCATGCAGGTCTCCAAAGAGCGTGGAGACAAAATTCAGGAACACCAGAAAAGATTAATGGAACTTCAATCCAAGCAAGCCGCAATAAAAAAGCAATTTCTTGAGGCGCTCAAGCGCGGCGAGGTACCCAAAGAAGCTCTCTGGCCTCAGGGCCACTAAACTTAGTTATTTTTTTGTGGAAGTCCAATTCCAGGCATCCACAAAGGCGGCACTGCTTGCAACACACGATGAAACACGGGGTTTCCCTTTTCATCAAGCTTTGGTCGATCGCCATCTGGCACCACGACACTCTGAGAAATGATTGAAACCACTTCGCCATCTGCCGTGATGATAGGACCACCGCTCATCCCGAAAGAGGCATTTTTATTTAAGGAAAAGTCAATCAAGGCCAAAATCCTAAGCGACTCCTCACCCAGATACCCGCCCCTTTTTAGCGCCTCGATTCGGACGCTACCCAGCTTTGCGCTTACCACAGAACAGGACGCAGGAGGGAGCTGCTCCTCCGCAAATCCAAGCGGATACAAGTCAGTGCCATACTTCATGTCCAGCCCATTCGGATTCGCAGGCTTTGCATTTACTTTT
This sequence comes from Bdellovibrionota bacterium, assembly GCA_963169695.1. Lineage (GTDB taxonomy): Bacteria > Bdellovibrionota > UBA1018 > UBA1018 > CAUJDS01 > CAUJDS01. Next base: position 3,427 of record CAUJDS010000069.1, on the reverse strand, counting down.
GCGAGATTCAGTGTTTCCTGACCCACTTTACGATTGAGCTTCAGAACCAAGAACTCAAAGCTATCATCCACCCCCGGCGGAATATGCTGCGGATATAGTAGATGAATCAAGCTCGGTACCGCATAGCTGTCCAAGGAAGCCGAGTCACCCGCTTCGTAGGTATTAAAGACAACCTTTCCCGAGGCATCGAAGAGCAGAAAATCTACTGAGCGATCCAACTGAGACTGGGCCTTTGCTGATCTCTCAGCTGTCGAAAGTTGAGAATTTCCAAGAAGCTCCATCTCGTCAAAGAACCTTACCCAAATATGAGCCGAGGTAAAGAGGTGCTGAGTATCTCCGACAAAAAAGGCACTACCCAATGGGATTTCGATTCCGCCACGCTCATTTCGAAGTAAGTCGGCCATTACAGGACATTGGTTTTGTTTCTCATTGCGACAATTGTTTCCGACTTGTTGAAACCACCAACCCACAAAATTAGTGGAAGGAAAAGTCTGTTCCAGTTCCTCATAGACCTTTAACGAAACGGTTCGTAACTCATTCTTTGGAGGTAGAAATAGAATTCGATAGACGGATTTCTTTGCTTGTTGAACCTTGTCAGGAATGGATGAAGTGCCCAATTGATCTGCAAGATCCTGTGCATTACTAGAATCAGAAAAGCCCATCAATAAGGAAAGAAGTAAAAATAGCATGACCAGCCTTATATCACAGGTGCCGCGACCTATGCCCCTCACATTTGCAAAGCATAGAGCCCTTCAATTCAATCAATGCGGTAGCAAATTTTCCACCAACTAATTCTCATAGGTAACAGAACTGCCACTGGCCCATAAAAGTGCTGAAGAAGCTCACTTAAGTATTTATACTGAGTTCGTGCACCACTATGACTCCCCTCAGACCATTGTTCATTCGACGACTTTAAATACCACTAGTGCAACCCCACTTAGGCGGGTTTGAAGCTAGGAAGTTAGCAACGGATGACAGGATGGGGCCTCAGCGAGGGGGGTGACAAAATTGAAAGAGTATTCTCAGTAGGTGCGCGTGAATACCTGTTACAAGAAGTCCCTTTCTGCGCGCGAAATGGAAAGTAATTTTTCATCATCCGATTTGTAATTTAGAATTCTTTCTCAAATTATTGTTCGGTTATGCTTGACCGAGTTTTTTTATAAAAGTGTATTTTACATTAAGCAAATCCAAGCAATGCGTAACATCCAATTACACGCGCAAGACGCCTCCTCTCAGAGTCGAATTCCCTGCGATCCTCCGCGTTCATCTGAATGCTTGTATCGAGTCTCTTATTGAAGATTAGGGCCTAAAAATCCCAAAACAAATTCCGTGATATGCAGTTCGAAGAAAAAGAAATAGAGACTTACGATGCTTCATAATAAAAATATTCAAGGGTCAAAGATCGAAAATAATGTTCAAGACCAATCGCCTTCTAGCCTCAAGGGATTGTCGGATTCTCAGTTGCAGCTTCGAATCCGAGAACTTGCCAGAGCAATCATTCTGGTCTCTTTAGGTTCTTCCATCCGTGAGTCCCAGAGGATGCTTGAAGCTAAAGCCCAAGAACGAAGGCCCAGCCTGATTGCTGAAAATCCGAATCAACCTACCATCTCCTTCCAAGCCGATGAAGAAACCATCCAAATGTTAGAAAGGCTCCGAGAGCTGCGCGGAAACCCAGGAGCCTTGGAGTTATTTAAGCTAAGCCTGAAAACTACGTTGGATAAACTCGATCCACTCCGAAAGAAACAGAAAGCAATAGGAAATAGAAAACCAGATCCATCCCTTTTTGCGCAGAAACTAACTCCTGCTGAAATGCAGAAAATCGCTATAGGTGGTGATCCGACGGACTCTCGCTGAGAATGGTATTCACCTAAATCAAGTGAAGTAGCACAAGGGAGTGTTGGACTTAAATTCCGGTCAAAAACGATTAAAAAGGATCGCAAGGATGCGATCCGATGGATCAGGGATGATTCCTTCGTTTTTGATAGGAATTTAAGGCTAACGCTTCCGAAGCCATCCCAGCACCTATATTTGCTCGGGCTGGGCCTGACTATGACGCGCCTCGGGCCAAAAAGATTCAAAGGTGCAATGCACCTTTGAATGGCACCTTTTGACCCTTTTGACCTTTAAAAAATAGTGTAGATGCTTCAAACCGGGAGATCCTTCGTTGGGCTCCCGGTTTTCTTTTGATCTCGGATGCGAAGGGTGGGAGTCACCCTTCCTCTGAATCGATTCAGCTCGGGGACTCCCGCCCATTCTAATACAGGTCGTTGCGTCAGTTGCGCGACCTTCTCAGGATCTTCGGCCGCATGAAACCAAATTGCCTCCATCAAGGAAGCATCGTCCGCATCAACAGATCCTAGCCGCAACTTTAAATGCCGCTCCTTGAGGATCTGGAAACTTCTCACCTGAGCTTGAACATGAAAAACCGGTTCTGGATTGCCAGGCCCAAAAGGCCCAAGCGACTCGATCTCCAACAAGGTCTGGGATTGCAGTTCTTTGAGCGCACATTCACCATCAATCACCAGTGGAGGCTCTTCGACGGTCTCCTTTGGAAGGGCGTGAATGGCTTCATTGAATCGCTCGGCAAACCGATCAAGGTTTTCGGGCTTAATGCCCACACCAGCAGCATGCGCATGGCCGCCAAATCCCTCTAAGACATCAGCGCAATGGCGAATGGCTTCCAGAATATTCTTACCGCCGTAGCTTCGAGCACTGCCTTTGCCGTGCCCATCTCGAAACGAAAGCACAATAGCTGGGCGCCGAAACTGCTCCGTCACACGCGAGGCGACAATTCCTACGACACCTTCATGCCAACGATCGCTTCCAACAACAATTCCATACTGAAACTTTCCGCCGTCGATATCGACTTGGATTTGTTCTTTGATCTCATCCCAAATTTGATTCTGAAGGCCCTTGCGCTCTTCATTGAGACGCTCAAGCTCTCGCGCCAGTTCCACCGCTTCAATGGCGTTGACCGTCGTAAGCAGTCGAAGCGCAATGCTCGCATTCTGGATTCTTCCAGAAGCATTGATCCGAGGTCCAAGCACAAAGCCCAAGTGCCCAGGACTGACCAACTTCACTTCCACTCCGGCAACTTCCAGAAGCGCACGAAGCCCGGGCTTTTGGGTTTTTTTGAGAACCTCCAAGCCATGGCGAACCAGGATGCGATTATTCGAAACCAGAGGAACAAGGTCCGCAGCCGTTGCGAGCACAACAAGGTCCAAGTGCTTCTTCAGGGTGGGTTCTTGTCCGGGTTGAAACCATCCTCGCTCACGTCCCTTAGACCTCACCGCCATCGCCAGAAAGAAGGCCAGTCCACAACCGCAAAGCTCACGCAGCCCACTTGGGCAGTCCGCGCGCTGAGGATCCAGTATGGCCAAAGCTACTGGCAATCCCTTAGCCACATCCACTTGGTGATGATCGACAA
>CAUJDS010000068.1 GCA_963169695.1 Bdellovibrionota bacterium | reverse complement strand
TCTTCCTTAAATAGCAAAAGCGAAGCAGCTGATAGAAGGATGCCAAGTCTGTGATTCGAAGCCATGGTGATTGCAAGGAGGATGAGGGGGAGGACGACCCATGTTCCGGGATGGCCCGGAAAGTGTAGTGCTGTTTGTGTACCGGTGCTCATTAAGAACAGTAGGATCAAAGTATTGCCGAGCTTTGGATCTATCTTTTTTTTTGCAATATAAGCGAGGAGAACCAAAGCAGTTGCAAGGATAAATCCGAGTTCTACGACGATCATAGCGAGGGAGGATTCTATGATTTTTGCCAATGGGGCAAAGAGAATCAAGATAGGATCGAAGTGATCGCTGAAGATATGCAAACTGCGAATAGGCAGGTAAGGATTGAGGTCGGTAAGAGATAGACGATTTAGGGCTTGGGCATAAATTCCTAGGTCATAGGCGCGATAACAGTACCTTGACCAGTTGATGAGAACAGGGCTCCAAAAGATACCCAAAAAGGCTAGGATCAATAATATTCCGACAGGCATCGAGGCTCTCGCTTAGGTATTCGAATGGTCTTTTAAGTAGTTCTGACAAAAAGAGTGAATCCCCTCTTCGATTCCAATGCTGGGATGATAACCCAGGATTTTGCCGGCTTTTGTGACATCAGCGTAGGTCAGTTCAACATCACCTGCTTGCCCTGGTCTTCTATCTAAAATAGCCGATTGACCCAATGCCCCTTCAATTAATTCGACCAATCTCAGCAATGTGGTTGTCCGTGAGCCACCTAAATTAAAAATTTCGTGCGTCGCCCTTGGCGAATCTTGAATCCACGTCTTGGCTTTGAGGATTCCGCTCACGATATCTCTCACTTCCGTATAGTCACGCGCAGTACTACCATCGCCAAAAAATGGGACCGGCTTATTTTCTTGGATGAGTCTAGTAAATTTATGAATCGCAAGGTCGGGCCTTTGCCGAGGGCCATAAACGGTAAAGAAACGTAAGCTGGCAATTCGCATTCCGTAGAGATTGGCGTAAGTCGAACAGAAAAGCTCTCCCGATCGCTTAGTCGCTCCATAGGGTGAAATGGGTTGTACGGCACCCGCATCTTCACGGAAGGGAGCCTTTGAGTCATTACCGTAAACGGAGGAAGAGGACCCAAAGAGCAGTTGGTCTACACCGTTGGTTCGACAAAATTCGAGTACGCTTAAGGTCCCTGCAACATTAGCCTGAACATAAGCGAGGGGGTCTTCGATAGATGGGCGTACTCCCGCCTTTGCCGCAAGGTGGATCACGAGATTTGGTGCTTGAGTCGCTTTCTGAAGTGCTGGAAGGCTCGCTAAGTCCATTTCATAGAACTCAAAATTGGCATGCTTGGCCTTTGCAAACCCTTGAAGCTCCTGAAGGTTTCGCTCCTTAATGGTTCTCGAGTAGAAGGGATCGAAGTTATCGATGCCCACTACGGAGTTTCCTTCCTCTAAAAGGCCCCTCACAAGGTGACTGGCAATAAATCCGGCGGCTCCGGTTACAAGCACTCTCATCAAATTGGGTTTAACGTGGATCCCTCTCAGGTGCCAATTTCTTTTTGGCGGCCCAATGAGGTCCCAACCTTTTAATTGTCTAATAAGTAGACAGCTGTAAAGCACCTCTTCCAAAAAGAGAGTCGTGCGTCGCAAAGCAAAAATCGTATAAAAGCCTTTAATTACATATAGATAGGAAGGTATTTTTGGACCTGTGGCCTGTGGCACCCAGGTTGCAATGACTGGTGTGTAGACAGCCACTGGGCTGTGCAGTGAAGTGTGGTTTGGTCTCAATAACGGGACTAAGTCGTGTAGCTGTTGTGAGGAGTAGAGAAAATGAAAGTACTAAATGGAATCGTGGCTGTCGTGTGTGCCTTGTCTTCTTTTCAGGCGCTTGCCTCAACGGGAGAGAAGCGTTTTACCAGTCAAATGAATATGGCTGGCGTGCAGTGTAATGCGGTAGCTGCTCAAAAGAATGCAAGTACTGCTACCAATGCTCCAGTGGTGTCGACGGTGAAGTCGTCAGCCGCTCGTGCTCGGTAAGCTGAACGCTTATTGATTCAACTGTTGAATGAGTTTCTTAAGACGTTGTTGTTCTGATGGAGCGATCTGCTCCTCGTGAGCTTGTTGCGTTGAAACTGAGTCTTTCAATTTGGGCAAGGCTTCGGGCTCAGGGTCGCTTTCGACCCATTGATTGAGCTGGGCCTTTCCCTTTGTGGTCCATTGTGTAACGCGATGGGTGATTTGGGCTTTCTTGAGCCAAGTGCCGAAGTGCTCGGATAGAGTGGCACTGTCCCATTGAATCCATTGTCCGGCTGCGAGAATGGCAAGCACGATTAGGATCCCTTTGATGCCTCGAAAAAAGAACCCAATCACTTGTTCTCGACCTTTCTATTGGCTGAAAAATTAGAAAAGAAGAGAAACTCCATTGTGACCGATTGTGGTTTGGTGGTGTGAAGGATTCGCTTCCGATAGTCCGCAAATCCAACTATTTTTGAAAACTGCTTGAAATTCCAAATCTGCGGTGGAGTAATCAAAGCACTGTCTTGAGTAGCAAAGGTACCCGCCAGGCGACTTGCAAGCGTATTGGTAAGTTCTAAGTAGAGATCCGTCATTTCCTTTGCTCGAAATACAAAAAGAAAATAGCTGGAGTCTTGCTCCTCGTCTTGAAAGATTCGATATCCCACTGCGGAATGTTCCTCTCCGAGTACAAAGGGTTCTGCTTCCGTCAGGTGAACTGAGCCAGTGTCATAAAAAGACAAGCCATTAGCTAGCGTGTCGTTAAATTGCTCTTCCCAATCTTTATCCCCCCACATGAATGTCAGAGCTCCTTCTCGAGTGATTTGTCGAGGAGTACGTTTTCGAATGTTTTGAGGATGTCTTCTTTGCGAAACGGCTTCACAATATAGTCTCTTGCGCCTGCATTGATGGCATCCATCACGAGGCTCTCTTGATTCATTGCCGATACGATAACAATTCGGGCGTTCTTATCTTTCTTGAGAATTTTTCGGCAAGCCTCGATCCCGCTCATTTCTGGCATCACGACATCCATTGTTACGAGATCGGGTCGAAGTCGAAAGTATTTTTCAAAGGCCTCTCGTCCATTAACAGCCTCTCCAAGCACCTCGTAGTGTGCCTCGGTGAGAAGCTCCCTAAGCGTGTCTCGCACAAATTTCATGTCGTCGACCACGAGAACTGTCTTTGCCATTCGGGTCTCCCCCCCCTGGCATTAATTGTACCGGCAACATGGCCAAATGGCCAAACCCCATTGCGTCAACGGATTGTCACTCATTGATTAATTGGAGAGCTTGGGTCGGATATTTTCAACCTCCACTTTTTCAATGCGGCGAGAGGTAGCCTGACGAATGACAAATCGCAAGGTTCCTGCTGAGGTATCAAAGACCAATTCGTCCCCATTTTGTGGAATGCGTCCAAATTGCTGCAGCAGGAATCCGCTGAGCGTCTCATAGTCGCCGTCGGGTATAGCGAGCTTCAATTCTTCATTGAGTTGATGGAGCTCTATTTTGCTCTGAATCATCCAGCGAAACGGGCTAATAACTTGATGCAGAGGGCTATGTGTGTCGTACTCATCTTCAATATTTCCGACGATCTCTTCAACAATGTCCTCAAGGGTAAGGATACCGACAGCGCCGCCATGCTCATCCACGACGATGCAAAACTCAGCGCGCTTGACTCCCATCTCGATCATAACGTCTTCTAAATTCTGAGTTTCTGAGAGGTAGTGAATAGGTTTGATGAAGCTTTGAATTTTTTGGGTTCGAAGGTCCTTGGCTGCGAAGAGGTCATATGCCTCAATAAAGCCAATCATATTGTCTACGCGTTCGGAATAGACAGGCATTCGTGAGTGAAGGTGCTTTTCGAAGGCGCTCAGTGCCTCTCCTACGGTGGCGGTATCTTCAATGGTTTCTACTCTTACCAGTGGGATGAGCGCGTGCTTCGCTTCGGTATCTTTAAAGTCTAAGATTCGGCGGATCATTCTCTTTTCACTGACTTTCAGTTCCGTCTCTCGCTTGCTGGAATTGATGAGATCTCGGATGTCGTCACGTGTAGTACGCTTTCGTCCTATAAAGAGGGTTTGAATCGGGGACATAAATCTTCCAATATAAGAAGAGTAGTAGGACAGGAGTTTCGTAATGGGATAGCAGGTCAAATACATGATCGTAACAGGGTACGAGATTATGGGCGTGATTCGATCTGAGTAACGATGAAAAAGTGTCTTTGGAACCAGCTCACCCAGAATAACAATCAACGGTGATGCCACAATGATGGAAAGCAATTCACCATTCTCTGGATGGAGCCCCATAAAAAATAAAGTCAAAATTGAAGTAATGGAGACCACGCAAAAGCTCGTGATAAGCAGTGTGGTAGATAGGATTGTTTCTGGATTTTGAAGCAAGCGTAGGGCGAGAGCGGCTCCGCGGTTGCCATTTTGAGCCTTTTGATTGAGGTTGAGTCTATTGCAAGAAAGTAGTGCCATCTCTGATCCCGAGAAAAAAGCCTCAAACAAAAGCAATACTGGAATAAATGGGAGTAGATCCCACCTGGTCAGTACTTCCCTCATTGGCGTTTTTCCTTTTCTTCTAGCAAGTCCCCAAAAATTTCATCCAAAACATCCTTCATGGTTACGATGCCGATGGCTTCTTCGTGTTCATTCTCTACAATTGCCATATGGACTTGTCTCAAGCGCATTCTCTTGAATAACTGATTGAGTTTGAGGTCGACTCGAACAACATAAGGCGCTCTAACAAAGGGGCCCACATTGCCTTGGAGGAGCACAGGGTTTTGTTTCACCTTAAGCAAGTCTTTGGAATAAAGGACTCCAATAACTTTATTTCTCTTTCCGGAATAGACAGGTACTCTGGTGTATCGTCGCTTTTCGAAATCTGATACCAGCGACTGTAGAAGCGTTTCTGAAGGCACTGCATAGACTTGTTGGATAGGAATGAAAATATCTCCAACGGTTGAATCATCTAATTCAAATACGTTCTTTATAAGTTCTTCCTCGGTTTGTTGTAGCGCGCCTTCTTTGCGTCCTTGTGCCACTAAGAGAAGAAATTCTTCTTCTTTCATTGAGCCACTTCGAGGCTCGTCACCAGAATGAGAGAGGAATCCCATAAATCGCGTTAGCATCCATCGAATTGGCAGGAGTAAATGATAGACCGCAAGCATCCCTCTTGCTCCCAATGGAGCTACCGCCTGATTTCCACGCACTCCGATAACTTTTGGAGTGGTCTCACAGAAAAGGAGCACCAGGGGCATGATGATGAGTGTGCCAGCCAAGGAATGAATAAAGCCAATAGGGAAGTTCCTGAATGGTGTGTGTTGGATCCACTCCGAAAACCAGATCCAATCAGTATCCCAATTGCGTTCGATGGACGAAGCAATGAGGGCGGTCAAACTAATATTGAGGAACTCATTGGCTGAAAGAATAGTCACCAAGAGACCGGCAGGATCGGAGGTGAGTTGCTTAATGCTACGGTAGGGTACCTTAAAGTTCTCCCGCAGCTGTCGTAGCTGAAATCGAGTAAGGCTAAAAAGTGCAACCTCAGTCGAGGAAAGAAACGCCGAAGAAATGATAATCGCAATAGCTAAAAGAACTTCAATCAGTGACATGGTTTCGATCGCAGTATGTACTAAGCTGCGACTCTACGTCAATTGTCACTTATTGTCCGAAGACTTTGCCGCTACTCCACCCGACGCTGCGATTGCAGCACGTTTGGTAGTCCCGTGTCCTCGGCGTGATTTTCCTCCAGCAATTCCACCCTTGCGGCCTTTAGCTGGTCCTTGTAGGACCAAGGCTACCACATCATCGATGGTCTTTACTGGATAGAAAGTCAGTTTCTCTCGGTACTCTTCTGGAATATCTTCCAAGTCCTTGACGTTCTTCTCAGGAATAATGATCTTCTTGATGCCGTGCCGCATTGCTGCAAGCGCCTTCTCTTTTAGACCACCGATTGGAAGGACTCTTCCAGTGAGGGTTACTTCGCCGGTCATTGCGATATCACGCCGGATCGGAGTCTGCGTGAGTCGCGAAATCAATGCCGAGGTAACCGTGATGCCTGCAGATGGCCCGTCTTTAGGTACTGCGCCTGCAGGAAAGTGAACATGGAAGTCTGTTTTTGCAAACGTGGCTTCAGAGATTCCAAAATCCGCAGCTCGCCACTTGATCAAACCAAGTGCAGCTTGCACAGACTCTCGCATCACATCACCCAATTGGCCAGTTATCTGAACCTGGCCACGACCTTTGGTTGCCGTAGCTTCGACATAAAGGATTTCTCCACCGACCGAAGTCCAAGCAAGTCCGGTTGCAATCCCAATTTCGTCCTTCTCTTGCTCCTCTTCCTTCATATAGGGAGCAGGTCCGAGAAGTTTACCGACCATTGCGGGGTCCACAATCGTGCGTTCCTTTTTACCTTCTGCGACAAGCCTTGCGGTCTTTCTACAGAGGGTGGCAATGAATCGCTCGAGGTTTCTCAATCCAGCCTCACGAGTGTACTGAGAAATCACAGTTTGTACGGCATCATCGGTAATGCTGATCTGCGTGTCATCCAACCCATTTTCATTGATCTGCTTCGGTATCAGGTGCTTTTCAGCGATGAAGAATTTTTCTTCTTCCATATACCCAGAGAGATGAATGATTTCTAATCGATCCTTAAGTGCCGAAGGAATCGTATCTACCATATTGCAAGTTGCAATAAAAAGTACGCTGGATACGTCAAACGGAACATTGAGGTAATGATCTCTGAAGTTGTGGTTCTGCTCTGGATCTAGGACCTCGAGCAAAGCCGCAGATGGATCACCACGGAAGTCGCTTCCCAATTTGTCAATCTCATCCAAGACAAAGACCGGATTGTTCGAGCCCGCTTGCTTCAAGCCTTGAATGATTCTTCCTGGAAGGGCACCAACATAAGTTCTTCGGTGACCACGAATCTCGGCTTCGTCTTTCACTCCGCCCAAAGAAATTCGGACAAATTTTCTTCCCAATGCGCGTGCTATGGATCGACCTAAAGAAGTTTTACCAACTCCTGGAGGGCCGGCAAAGCACAGAATGGGCCCACGAATCTTGTTCTTTAGCTTTCGAACCGCTAAATACTCAAGGATCCGTTCTTTAATCTTCTGAAGATTGAAGTGATCTTCATCTAAGATTTCAAGTGCTCGCTTGAGATCTAGGTTGTCCTTAGTCTGCTTAGACCAAGGGGTATCAATCAACCAGTCTATATAGGTGCGAAGCATGGAGGCCTCAGACGCCTCAGGGTGCATTTTCTCAAGGCGTCCCAATTGCTTAAGAGCTTCCCTTTCAATTTCGGGAGGCATTTTGGACATTTGTACTTTTTCACGAAGTTCTTCTGCCTCTTCACCTTTATTGTCAGCGTCGCCGAGTTCATTCTTGATGGCTCGGATTTGCTCGCGAAGGAAGTATTCCTTCTGGGATTTAGTCATTTCATCTTTGGCCTGAGATCGAATCTTAGCTTGGATGGTAAGGACTTCGATTTCTTTGGCCAAAAGTTCAGCGACTTTCTTGAGGCGAATGAATCCATCAAAGGTTTCAAAGATGTCCTGAGAGTCTGATACTTTGAGTCCCAAATTTGATGCAATGAGGTCAGCAAGACGTCCTGGCTCGTGGATTTCTTCCAAAACCATGAGAATGTCTGGCGACAATACTTTTCCGAGTGAAATGACTTTTTCAAGTTGCTCACGGACATTGCGAAGCAAAGCTTCGTGTTCGCTGGCTACGCCAGAAGTCGTTTCTTCAATTTTGCTAATGCGGGTTTGAAAGTAGGGGGTGGTTTTGACGTACTCTTCAATGCGAGCTTTGCAAAGACCTTGGGTGAGAATCTTAATACGGCCGTCAGGCAATTTGCGCATGCGCATGATCATTGCCACGGTTCCGTGTTCGTAAATTTTCTCAGGAGCTGGATGTTCGTCGCTGATGTCCTTTTGAGATGCCAAAAGAATCAATCGGTCTGATCGCGCCAAAGCGTCTTCAACACTTTGGATCGAAGAATCACGCCCCACAAAAAGCGGAATAATCATGTAGGGGTAAACTACGATGTCGCGAACAGGGAGCATCGGTAGCAGTTCAGGAATTTCAATTGGTTCCCCGTCGTAGTTTGTTACCATTCAAAAGCCTCCAAGGTGTCTGACCTTGAATATTGTTCGGTGTAAAACGGGGGGATCTTGAGAATTGATTGAGGCCCTAAGCACCTGAAAATAGGTCATTTCTTGAGACGGGTATTCAAGTTGATGATGGCTTATTCTATTGATTTAAAAGGCAAATTTCTCATGTTGCCACCATTGTAATGACGGAATATTGACGAAGCTGAATGCTGGGTTCGCGGCGATAACTGGCGAAACGGAAGGCACCATCAGATTGTTTGGTGGTTAACGTACATAAACCAAGTTGATCAACCTCAGTGACACCCAAGCGAGTCAATTCCAAGTGATTCAATGCAGCTAGATCAAGGCGCCGAGGCTTAGGCAAATACATTTCCGCCGAGTGTTCGGAGAATTCTCTTTGAAATTTTAAGATCAAATCTTCATCTACTTCGTAGGCATTTCCTGAGATGGCAGGGCCAATAGCCGCGACCCAGTTTTCGGGGTCACTCACTTTCTCAAAAAATTTAGCCACAATGCGTGCCAGGCTCCCTCGCCAACCGGCATGGATCGAGCCAATTTGAGTACCGTCCTTACGCGCTAGTAAAATAGGAACACAATCAGCCGTTCGTATGGCAAGTGGCAAACCTGGGGAGCAAGTTATCATAGCATCACACTCACCCAAGTCTTGATTCTTTTGAGTAAGCTGAGCTATTTCAATCCCATGAACTTGTTTCCAAGTGGGGGCATGATTCCAATTTATTTCATTTCCAACCGGAATGGGATGTTTTAGGTCACCGAAGAAGTGTTGAACTTTGGCGATGCGTCCTAAAACGGCGCTTTGGATCGACATTGTACATCCAAGGTTTCGCGCAAAAGCGCCAGCATATGAGAAAAAGCGACTGATGGAGGCGCAATGGCTTCAACCCTAGATCTGTCACTTGGCCTAATAAAAGTGAGCACCCTCGCATGAAGCATTTGTCCGGGCAGAGCCACAATGGCATCACGAATAGGTTTAGGAAGTTGCAGCCACTTCGTATGTCTGGATGTTGGCACTCCATAGAGCGGATCGCCAACGACTGAAATATGATTTTCTGCTGCATGCACACGAATTTGATGGGTTCGACCCGTCAATATTTCAACTTCAACAAGACTTACGAGTGACCGACCATTTTGAAGGTAATTTTCAACGACCTTGAAGTGGCTAATCGCTTGGCGTCCACCTGATTTAAGAGAAGCCATTTTCTTTCGATCCTTAAAGCTTCTGCCCAGCATCGTATCTACAGAGAGCGCATCATCCTTTAGGGTTCCATAGCAAAGGGCAAAATACTTTTTCTCAATGGTTCGAAGAGAAAACTGCTCGGCGATGATTTGGTGAGCTCGGTCATTTTTAGTCACCAACAATGCACCACTTGTATCCTTGTCTAAGCGGTGCACAATTCCAGGTCGAAGCTCACCGCCAATTCCACTTAGCTCGTCGAGCTGGGCCAAAAGCGCCTGCACTACCGTCGGGGCATTAGGATTGCTGCTTGCACTATGGACGGCTAGCCCCTGCGGCTTATTCAATACGGCAACATCCGAATCTTCATACAAAACTGGAAGGGGGTCTCCCCCAGGGGTCAGGGGAGAAGGAGTAGGTGCGTCTTTCTGAATTTCGACCTTTTCACCCGAACCTAATTTATAGCGAGCTGGGATGGCTTCACCACGGCAGAGAACCTTCTTCATTTCAAAAAGCCTCTGAAACTGGCTCCTTGTCATCGAATGGGGCAAGAGCGGGAGCAGGACTCGATCCGCTCGATCATTTTGAGTCCCATCAGGGACCATGATGTGCCAAGTTTCAGTAGAAGATTGAAGCATTGTGCCGGTCCTTATACCAAGGTGGGGCAAAGATTTCCAAGACTCATTCTGGCTTAGCTTGCCTATAGCGGGCTAGGTAGGTTGCTGCTACTTTTTCGGCTGGCATCTGGAGCCGACGGGCGAGTTGAAGTAAGAATCCACGGACGAATACAGCCGCGGGTAGTGCTTCGTAGTCTTCGGCTTCAATTGCCTTTAAATAGTTTTTAGATATTTTGGTATATTCCGCAAGTTCTTCGATTGAAATTCTTCGAGATTCTCGTATTTCGCGGAGAAAGCTTCCGCGCCAGTCCTTCTCTTCCTGAATTTTATGGTCAAGGTCAGTGACTTCTTCCGGTGAGGTAGGCTTCTCGGAAGAGGGCAATGAGGAAAGTGGAGCTTGAATGCCAGCATCAATATGTGAGGAAGAAGTAAAGTCGGTGACGGGGGCCAAAAGGAGGTTTTCTGTGACGGCCGAGTCCTCCATGGGTGGGAGACGGTCAATGGAAACGACATCGGCAAATGGCTTGCGGTCATTTGCAACAGCAAATCTGGGAGCGGGCTGATGTGGTTGTAGCTTGATCTCTTCGTAGCCAGACTGATGGTCATAGGCCTGCCGTTTTTCAGGATGCGATAGGATCCGAAATGCTTCTTCAATATCCTGCAATAGTTTGAGTGTTTCGGATGAATCCATGATGGAATAAAGCGCCGCACTGTCCTTGCCATAGGTCGACTTGAGCCTAACATAGGCATTTCGAATCTCCTGGGGAGAAGCACCGGGCTGAAGCTCTAGGATTTCATAATAACTAGGTTTCGATTCTGCAAGTTGCATCAGCGATTTCTCTGCAGATTGGCTAAGTGGCGAGTCATGCGATCAATGCTTGTAGAGAGCTGAGAATTTGGAAATTCCAAAACCAATGGGCGTTTGCGGCGCACTGCTTGCCATACAGCACTGTCGTAGTCGAGGTACCCAACGTAGTCGACTTCTATTCCGAAGTATTTCTTACAAACACTTTTAACTGAGAAGCCTAAATCTACATCGGATTGCGTTCGGGCCTGATTGACTACCAATGACCAATGGAGACTTGCGATTTCGGACTTAAACTTCAGTGCCAATTCCGGCTTCTTCTGGTTAATGGCTTTGTACAGGTCTGCTGGAGTTCTTATTCCGTGAAGATTATTGGGGTCCATTGCGGTATGGATTAATTCACGTGCCTCTTTGAGATCTTCGGAGAGATCGAGTTTTCGATAGTACGCACTTTTAATAAAGCGATAAGCATTCTCAATAGAAGTGGGTTCGGGAAGCGTGGCAACAATTCCGACGTCTGCAAAGAGAAAGAAGTCTATCGTGTTAAAACTCGTGCCAGCGCCTAAATCAATGATGAGGTAGTCTGTATTGAGCCGTTGAATCTCATTCATTATTTTTGTTTTGTCGGCGAAGGACAGGTTTGCAATTCCTAGGTGATCTTGTGCGCCTGATAGTATTTCCAGATTAGGAACCCGCGTTTGAGAAACGCAGTGACCCAATTCCAAACTTCGACCGCCAAGAAAATCTGCAATGCTTTGTTTCGGAAGGTCTACGCCAAGCGCTGTATGAAGATTGGCTCCACCGAAGTCGAGATCCGCCGCAATAACACGATGTCCTTGTTGTGCTAGGGAGATCGCAAAGTTAGAAGCCAAGAGGCTCTTGCCGATTCCTCCTTTGCCTCCACCTATTGCCCAAATCTGCTTTATTTTTCTTTGTCCGACTGGTCGTATAATGGAGAAAGGATTTTCGCTCGCGCTACCCGGCGCGTCCTCCGTGGGATTCTCAACTTGATTTTTATGCGGAGTCGGGAGAAGTTGTTCCAAAGGATCCTCTTTAAAAACAAGAACTTACTATCAGGATGAGTTTGGTCCCGTTTAGAGTCAATGGGCAAATCTTGACTAGTGGGAGGAAGTGACGAAGCGGTGGGGTTGAATCGTAGGACCGATCTTCATTTGGCGAGAAAGGCTTGGCATTTGTCTGCCGGGCTTACGGGTATTGGCGTTTTTGTATTCAGCGGTCTAGATCGAGTCGGTTCTCTTACAGTACTCGCCATTCTTTTGACGTTTTCGATCTCGATGGAGGTTTTTCGATTGAGGATACCTCGACTCAATCACGCTGTGCATCGATGCTTGGGACCCATTTTGCGCGAGGAAGAACGTCATCGAGTCAGCGGTGTGCCCTATTTTATTGCGGCCGCGTTTCTCGTCGTTTTGCTATTTCCCCGCTCCATTGCAGTATTAAGTCTGCTCTATCTGACGTTGGGGGACCCTGCAGCTTCCTTAGTCGGAATCCTTTATGGCCACCGAAGCAGCCGCTTTTCCAACGGAAAGTCTCTAATCGGGGCACTTGCTGGTGGAGGAGTGAGCTTTCTCGTGAGCTTTCCTGTCCTAGCTGCTTTTGGATTTCATTCTAATCAACAATGGATTCTGGCTCTTATTGGCGGAATGACGGCAGGAATTGCTGAAGTTTTGCCACTGAAGCTGGATGACAATTTCGTAATCCCTGTGGCATCTGCATTGTCTCTTTGGTTTGGCGCAATGTTCTTTGGAATTTCTGTCGTTTAGCATTTGCGCGGCAAGGATCGTCACAGTCAAATCCATAATTCGTCACTATGGACTGCATTCGCTCAAAATGGCCCCAAGGATTTCGGCAATACTCGGTAGGAACGGCTCTTGCTAAGTGCATTCCCGTTGTTTGAAGGCGGTAATCGCTTTCGAATACTGAAAGGCTATTTGGAGGATCTATGAAACGAAACAGTAACCAAGCCATAGCACTAGCTGCTGTAATGGCAGCATGCTTAGGCAGCCTAACGGCGTGTAATGAATTCAACAAACAAGAACAGAAAGCTGAAGAAACTGCAGTAAAAAAAGACACAAAATGTGACGATATAGCAGCTGCAAAGAGTGCACTCGACGATGAGAGCATGCGATTGAGTTTGAATATGTCGAAAATCGACGCAGTCCTAATTGATTATCTTTCTCAGCCACTACTCATTAGTGAAGAGATGAATTTCGTTCAAGCCGAAGCTTTGAATAAATCAGAGTCTGAAATCAAAGCCCATGAAGCAAAAATTGCAGATTATTATGCAATGGTTGCTCCGATTGCCGACACGGATGTGGAAGGTTGTTCGGACGGTAGTACTTTGCATGTTCTTAGCTTAGATGCTCAGAATATTGAGCGAACGGAACTAGAAGGATTCGTTGCTAAAAATTTAAGCAAAGTTGCGATCAATAAATCTGATCTTGAAGAAGTTGCTACGGATTCATCCGTCGACTAAACGCTTAAATAAGCAATTCAACATAAAGGCCCGAAAGCCCTCAAAAGCTTTCGGGCCTTTTTTATTTTCCATCAGAAGATTGAAAAATCTGGACTAAAACCGTCACTGTCAAATCCATAATTCGTCACTATGGACTGCATTCGCTCAAAATGGCCCCAAGGATTTCGCAGTTTGAATTGGGTACGGACCTTGCTTATAGCTGGTCCGATGTTTTGAACAATAGTTGTTTTGAAACACTGAAAGGTTTTTTTGGAGGATCTATGAGTCAGAAACCAAGAAGAACACCAAAGCGATTTGCAGCATCGGCTGCATCGATACTAAGTGTATCCATGCTATTTGTTGCTTGTGCAAAAATGAATAAAGGAGATTCGCAAGCAGAATCTCCAGCCCCAGCCCAATTAACTGAAATGAATTGTGAGGAAGCAACACAAAGCCTCAATGACATTCAATCCAAGTACAATGAATTAAACGAGAGCGTTTCAGCATCTTCTAAGAAAGTTATAACGACTGTTGAATTGATGAAGATAGCAAATTTGAAGCCACATTCGGATCCAGAATTTGTAGCTAGCAATCGGGACAAGCTAGTGGCGTTTGAATCAGAAGTTGCCGTTCAAGAAGCTAAGGTCGCCAAGATTGCCGACCGCCTCGCCTTGAGCGCGGGCAAAAAATTGGATGATTGCAAAAACAACGTTCCATTTATCGTTCCTGATAAGGAAGGTATCGAGCTGATTAGAAAACAGTTTGTGACTTCTTACGAAGCGATGAAGCAAGATATTCAAACTACAAAGTCTCGTTTGAATTGAGCTTCTTATTCGAGTGATTTCCAAAATGGACCCGAAAGCCCTCAAAAGCTTTCGGGTCTTTTTTATTGTAGAACTTCCTCGCAACTGTCAAAATCTTAGACAGTCTCTGTCACGGGCGTGACATTTTTTGGAAGTGAGACTTTGAATTTAATTAGTAATTTCATTAAGTTATTAACTTTTTTGGGGTCGATTTGCCTGAAGAAGTGGTCCCCTTCTTGCTTAGTGGTAGACTGTTGGACGCTATGAAATTCAAATCCGCAAACCAGATCCTCATTTGGGCGCTTGCCGCATCGGTGGCTCTTTGCCCTTCGATGGCCCATCCCGCAGTGGCGCCTGTCAGTGAGCTGGAGCAGCCTCAGGCAAGTCGGGCGGCTGCTAGCCTGAAATCGCTTGGACCTGCTTGGGCCAAGTCCTCGAAGTCATTGAGTCGTGAGCAGGTGAAGAGTCCCAATGCAAGCCTACTCAGTAATCGCAAGCATGGTCTCGATAATAAGACGCTCGTGGACGCAATCTGGGATGAGAAGCAGACCAATGAGGTGGAGCAAAACTTCCACGATAGCAATCGCGAATACGAAATGCGTAGTCAGTACGGTCTCGCTACCCAAGAAGAAGATCGTGGATTTATGAATCGTATGAAGAGCTTCGGCAATTGGGTTATGACGAGTCTCTTTAAGCGGCAGGTTGAAAAAGGTTTGGAAGATTCTCAAAAAAATTCTAGTTCGGTACGTGGAATTGTTTCTGCACAGAAAAGCTTGGAGCGAGTGGTAAAGCCTTCGCTTTCAGTAGGGTCTACCGAGCAGAGTCAGTTTCAGTTTAAGATGGGAACGAAGGCTGATATTCCTGGACAAAAGGGCAGCATCTGGATGCGGTCCGATTTGGTTGATGGATCGGTAGAAGTTCAGGTCGGCAATCCTTGGAGCTTTGATCCATCGAGTTTGAAATCAGCATCCGAAAAGGACAATGAATCCTATCGCCTGTCCTTGAGCCGTGGTCTTCCCCTATGGGATCTCAAGACCTCTCTGACCTATGGTGGTTCTACTACCATCATGACTACTGCGGTTTCAAAAGAACTAAGTGAGAATCTGAGAGTTCAATTTGCGAACCGAAGGGGAGCTAATCTTGGCAAATCCAATCTACCTGGATCGGGAGAAAATGTGGTTGAGTTGCTCTACGGATTGAAGTTCTAGATTTTTTTTATTTTGATTTCTTTGGTCTGAGATTTTCCATCTCGATATATGAACTTAAATTGAATTTCGTTATCTCCACCGGCAAGTGGCAAATAGTCTGTCAAAAATCGATTCAAAGCTGTGTCAGTAAAGACGGTGGCCGAGATTTGGTTTGATTGATTGGTGATTTCTGTTTTGACTACCGAGCCATCACTAGCCGCAGATTCAGGCGCTTGACAGAGTGGGCCACTGAGTCGAATCCTAGAGGCTTTGGTTTCGGTGACCGACGTACCTTCACAATTGTATTCAACATTGGCAAATGAGGACACCGTGATACTTGCAGGTGATCGCGCCTCGCTTCCATCCGCTTGCGCAGTGGCTGCAATGGAGAGCTCAGTGCTTTGCACCTTCATATGGTCCCAGTCGCCAAAAAGTTTAAATAGTGAATGACCAAAAAAGGCTCCGACCGTCAAAAAGACGACGAGATCCACTATACTCAGGCCACCTGCGGGACGAGAAGCTGGTTCAAGGCGTTTTGCCATACAACCGCTTCTCGGCAGAATTTGCAGTGTGCTTTACAGAGAGTTAGGAGCTCTTTACGGAAATAAGCCTCGATACAGCATGGCCTTGCTTAAGGTCTCCGTAGAAGCGATTAACGCTGCCTCTTTCATGCCGCAGCGGTAATGCTCATAGGATCCAATCACCTTTGTAAAGGCCCGAGCCAATACTTCTCGAAGGCGCTTATTGACCTCTTCCTCGCTCCAAAAGAAGCTCTGAAGCCCTTGCTCCCACTCAAAGTAGGAAACGATGACGCCCCCAGCATTACAGAGAATATCTGGAATAATAAAGACGCCTTTTTCTTCCAAAACCTTCTGCGCATCAGCGGTGATAGGGCCATTGGCGCCTTCGGCTATGATTCGGGCTTTGACTCGGCTCACATTGTGTTCGTCAATGGCTCCATCAATAGCTGCGGGTATCAAGAAATCAACGGCGAGTTCTAGCACTTGCTCTAAGGGAAGTGCTTCGGCGCCAGGGAAGCCCTTCACGGTGCCCTTGCTGTTGGTGTACTGAATCAAAGCAGGAACATCGAGTCCGCGCTGATTGATAACAGCACCTTGCACATCACTGACGGCGATAATTTTTACACCGCGATCATGTAGCTCTTGTGCAGCGATGGCGCCAACTTTTCCAAACCCTTGAATGGCTGCCGTAGCTTTGGAATCTACGCTGAAGGGTCCGCGGCCTTTAGCATTGAGGTACTTCACGCTATCTTCCAAGGTGTAAACCACGCCTCGGCTTGTGCTTTCTGCTCGTCCAAGAGATCCACCCACTTCAATGGGTTTGCCGGTTACAACGCCAGGAACGGCATATCCCTTTTGTTGCGAATAAGTGTCCATGACCCAAGCCATGTTTTGCGCGTCGGTTCCGATGTCTGGAGCGGGGATGTCTTTTTCGGGTCCAAGCAGCGATGAAATTTCCATGGTGTATCGGCGAGTAAGTGCTTGCGCTTCTTGTCGAGAGAGGTCGCTTGCGTTGACTCGGATTCCACCTTTGGCTCCGCCCAAAGGAAGTCCAACCAAGGAACACTTCATCGTCATCAGCATGGCAAGGCCAGCCACTTCAGAAAGATTGACGTGCGGATGAAATCGAATTCCGCCTTTGCCGGGTCCAAGGGTGATGTTGTGCTGAACGCGATAACCTTCAAATACTTTGACCGTACCGTCATCCAATCGAATGGGGACGCTAACAATCAACGCACGTTTGGGGTGCTTGATTCGTTCCTTGATGTTGGGATCCAATCCCATGATAGTGGCGGCTTGCTCAAATTGCGTGACCGCGTTTCGAAAAATCGCGCTGGAATCCCAGAGATGAGAACCTAGATCAGAATGTCGATTCGACATAGTTGTACGGCTCCTTTGCCTGTTGGTCTCTTGGCTTTCTACCACAGCGTGGTATTCTGAAAAGGTGGCAAATGGCAAAAAACGCGTCGCTGTGCTCTTTGGTGGTCGCTCCAGTGAACACGAGGTCTCTCTTCGTTCCGCTCATTCGGTAATTCAAAATTTAGACGCATCGCAATACGAAGCGGTGCCCATGGGTATCGATCGTGAGGGACGATGGTACGTAGGGTTGAGTCCCGATTCCTTTCAGCCCTCTGCTGAGGCTGAAGTCGCAGTGCCAAGCCATCTCGCCAAGGGTGCTGTTGAATTTCATTGGAGAAACCGCAAGGGGCTTGCTGCTGCAGTGGATCTCTTTTTTCCGGCTCTTCATGGTCCTCTCTACGAAGACGGGGCACTTCAGGGAATTTTGGAAAGCATGGACGCGGCCTTCGTTGGGGCAGGGGTGCTGGGTTCAGCTATTGGTATGGACAAGGATGTGAGTAAACGCCTCCTTGCACAAGGGGGTGTCCCGATTGTGCCCTATATAAAAATAGAGGGGCGAGATTGGCAGACACGCGCAAAGGTTTTGTCTCAGCAGATTGAATCCGAGCTGGGCTATCCGGTTTTCGTCAAACCCAATAATACGGGATCGAGTGTAGGTGTGCACAAGGTCAAAGCATCGGGCCAACTGGAGGCAGCGATTCGAGACGCGCTTCAATACGACGAGTTTGTCCTCGTCGAAAAAGGCTATGCAGTGCGCGAGATTGAGCTTTCGGCGCTCGAGTCTCGTGACGGCAAGCCTGCTCGCATCAGCGTGGCAGGCGAGATCATTCCACGGCACGAATTCTATTCTTACGAAGCGAAGTACCTCGATCCCGAAGGCGCTCAGTTGAAGATTCCAGCAGGATTCAGTCCGGCGCTCGAAAAAGAAGCACAGCGCATTGCAGGAGAAGCTTTTCGAATCCTCTGCTGTAGTGGAATGGCGCGAGTGGATTTGTTTTTGGACAAGGACACTGAGCGCTTCTACCTCAACGAGATCAATACCCTTCCAGGATTTACTTCCATTAGCATGTATCCCAAACTTTGGGCGGCGTCTGGGCTCTCGTATACGGCATTGCTTACGGAGCTGATCGAACTCGCGTGGGAGCGTGCCAATCGCAAGCGCAAGCTTAAGCGTGATTGGACTCCGTAGCCGATCCGGCCATTAGCCCCAACCGAATCAATTCGCGCGTTGCGCGGATCAATCCATCCTTCGTATTTCCGAGCGTGATCCAGTCCTCTAGTGCTTCTGCAAAACTTGGTACACGATCATTTTCTAGCATCCAGGTTTTTAAAAATGCTGCCGCTGCTTGATTATCGGGTGAAGCAGCAAAAAGATCAGCCTGCATTGGCAAACCTGAAGCCCATTCAAGCCAGACAGATCCGAGGCTCTTGGCTCCCCAAAGCATTTCTGCGTGTTGTTCGTCGAGGAGCTTTTGATTGCCTGCATAGGCTACTTCGCCGGGAAAGCACGGCATCACAAAGCACCTGCGATCCAAGGCTCTTGCCCAATAGGCTGTATTCAATGCGCCCGAACGCTGACCAGCCTCTAGGATACAGGTTGCTTGAGACAATCCTGCAATCAGTCGGTTGCGCTGAAGAAAGAGGTGGGGGCGCGCAAGCTGGTGCGGGGCACTCTCCGAGAGCAAAGCGCCACCTGAGCGAAGGATTTGCTCGGCGAGCGGCGTATTCTGGCGGGGATAGATATGATCCAGCCCGTTCGCAAGGATCCCCCAAGTCTTCAGTCCAGACCGTATTGCCCACTCATGCGCATGAGTATCAATTCCAAGTGCTAGCCCAGACAGAATGACGAGATCTGTGTTTTGAAGGGACTGCAGCAGCTCCTGCAGAAACTTAAGCGACCGAAACTGCGGTCTTCGGGTTCCTACAACAGCCAGTCCGCGATCGGGAAGTGTACCGAGGGTCTGATAAAACGACTCTCGAAATTCAGGTAGGCATCGGACCCAAAGCGAAGGGGCCTTCAATGCCGCAAAACAACTTGGCATTTGGACTTGAAACGGTGCATCGGCTGCTTTCATTGCGAGCTTTTATTGCAAAGACAGTGCCGGCCTGCTCTGACCTAAAAATTCACCGCAGTTACTTGTCGGAATTTCATCAGCCTGTTACGACGTCCTTGATAGAGGAGGGGATTTGCGATGGTGAAACGGGGTTGGGTTTATTCCATATTATTATTTGCTCTAGGTTCATTGTGCAACGGCGCGTGGGCTCAGAATAAGGCGCCTACTAGCCAGCTGCATTTGCGTCAGACGGAAGATTTCTTTATTACGTCACCTAGCAAGTATCCACATGGCCTTGGCATTTCGCAATCGGGTACCACGATTGGATGGGGGGACTACGAGCCAGAGCCTGTAGATAGGTTCAATGTTCCCAAGCGTTTTGGGATCGAGGATCTAGGAGGCAGTGAAGCTGGTGCGGAACTCAGGGTTCGATTTTCATTCTTGCCAGCTTTGCTCAATCACGAAACTGAGAGCCAAGTTCACGACAAACTCAGAGACCATCCCTATGGCGAACAGATCTTCGCGGCGGCCAAAGATCGCATTCATTACGCAGAGACCGAGACTCTTTTGCCCGAAGCCATGTTTCGACACGTTTCAGAGGGTGATTTTGGTACGGACTATCGCAGCCTAGGAACTGTAGAAGCGGGTAAGGCGCCGGTTCATTTCGGCTTGCCTACTCGTGATGGCAAGACAGGCTTTGCACACCTTCGTGTTTTTGCAGATAGCGTGGAAGCGATTGATGATGCGGGTCCAACAGGTCAAGTAGGAATGCGATTCGCTTGGTTCCTAGAAGACGAGCATGGATCACGGCAACCCTTGCGAGTCGAAGTGAGGTGTTTGGCGTATCATAGGCGGGTTCCTATTCGAGATCATGCAGAGTTTTTGAATAAGGAGCTGCTAATGTCCGCTGATGACTGGAGTCAAGAAAAGCGATGGTATGCGCTAGACTCCCAGGGTGCGGAAGTTTCTGTGTCTCGATGTGGCAAATTTGATGTTAGCCTCTCGGCAGTCAACGAGCGCGGGCAATGGGGCGAAAAATTTGTGGCGCAGTATGAAGTGAATTCCACTATCGTCGATCGACTGGTTGGTCACGCCGCTCATCATGATCAGTCCGGTGATGACCTTTCAGGAGTTAGTATTTTTGCAGAGAAAGACCTAGGTGCCTGGATGGCTGCGACCAATATCGTTACCGCATATGTAGGATACGAGCAGATTTCGAATACCTTCGAACCGCTGAATTCTCAAACCGGACGAGTATCCCATCAGGATTGGGTGACGGGATTCCAATGTCGATTTGGAAATGTGCTTAAAAACCAGAATCCCGGCGGGTGGCATTTGGACATCGAGGTAGGGCCGGAAGTAGGATTTCAGAACTTCGACGGTGAGCTGGGCGATCATGTACGAGCCGGGTTTCAGGTCTACTGCGTAGCGCGGTGAAGCGGGCGGGGGATTTGTAAGGAGAAAGTTCCACCAGTCAAAGGCGTTCTGAAGCCGAGTTTTTTTCTCAGTGGATTTTCAAAAGCGCAGACAATCGTTTTGGCATTTGCCTAAATTAATATTGCAGGTTTTGTGAGCTACTTTTTTTCCGGCACTAACTTAAAAAGTTCCAGCTTGGGTATGACTGCTTCGGCCTTTTGTCGCGGAGTAAGCAGTTGACCTGGTTCTTTTTTATCGGGCTCGGCGCCTCCCTCGACAAGAATTTTGACGACCTGTCGAAGATCCGAGATCCTCGACACAAAACTTCCTGAAAAACTATCTTTGTCGTAGCGGGGATCGAGCATTTTTTCTAATTCTTCAATGATAGTATAGAGAAGTCCCTGTTCGCGAGTTTCATCAGTGTGAGTGTCGAAATTCCAGTTACAGTCCCGAGCACGTTTAAGCCACGTGAGGTTGGTGCAAAATACAAAACTTCTAATCATCATCTGTAAAACGTATTCATTTGCTTCCTTTTTCTGATTGCCGCATAAGTTAGCCCCACGGGTCAAAAGGTAATCAGCAATAGGGTATTGGCAGCTTCCATTGGGTTGTGCAAGTGCTGCGTAGAGCGGGGTTTCATACATGGCATTGGAGGTTCCGAGATTTATCTTTGCTCCATGATCTACAATAAACTGAATTGCAGGCTTTCCTAAAGGAGCTTGAATTGCGTTAATTAATATTGTTTTTCCAAATTGATCGACAGCATTGATGTCCTTATGGGCAAGTACAAATGCTTGAATTAAGTCCAATGGAAGACTTTGCAACCACGGCCAAATGCTTTGACGGTTGTTTTCAGGATAGTGTACCTTCATCGGCCCTAAGTTCCACGGTGTCATCGGGTCCACTCCTTCGTGAAGAAAGTACTTAAACATTTCAAGGTCCGGAGGGAGTTTTTCGCCAAAGAAATCCGAGTCGATTGCCATAAAAAGTGGAGGTGATACTTCGTTATGAATCCAATATGCTTTTTCCTCTTTCCACGGCGCAACGAGGTCTTGAAGCTTTGCCTCGCCTTGTCTTATCCGCTTTACCAAAGAATAGACTCTCTTCTTCTTAGCGACATTTGCTAGTCTATTGAAAGGTCGCGCTTCCAGATTTTCGAACCCCATCGCAGTCCAGCTCAAAGATGTGGACGCTATGGAACAGGAAAGGAATAGCCATGAAATGCTGTTCAATAGTTTTCGCATCAGTGCTTTCTAGGGAAGGAAGCATCAAAGTCCACAGTAGGAAGGTCGAGGTCATTGAAATCTTTTTTAATCATCAGCTCAAAGCCCACCTTTGCAGATCCATAGAAGACGTCTCGCATGCCATCTAGTGCATAAATATTTGCGGCCTTAAGAACACGAGTTACGAACGTAAGACAGTTGTCCCAGCCAAATAAATACCGATGAGGGGAATGAATCAATTCCAAAAGTGTCTTTTTTGCTTCATTCTGTTCATGGTTGGAATAAATACGGAATGTCTTTATTCGAGAATCATTCAATCGATAGCCACCATTCTGAATGTACGCTTGGTATTCCTTTGCATTCATAAAATGGACGGTGCCCCACGAAGTCGTATCCGCACTCTCTGGTCCCGCCACATGAAAATAAATCGGACTTCTGTCCACGGATGCTACCTTCAGCAAGGCATGCCCAAAAGGATTATGGTTTCTGCTCGGGGTGGGGGCATGCGTTGAGCCGTTCGATACTACGACAGCAGTGAGTTCTGAAAAGTTCAGTCCACTGAATTCATTAAACTGCTTTGCGGGCCGTCCAGGAAAAGGTAGGGACTGCATTTGGGTAGTATTCATATGGGCAAACTCATTATCACGCGCTAAGTCATAATTCCATCGCTTTTGCCCTTCGCTCGCTCAGCAGCTTGCTAATGAATAAATTAGGGGAGAGGGTGATGTCGTCGTAAACGGTCCTCTGGAAGAGACCTTAGCATTGAGCTTTATTTCTTCTCGGTAGTGCGAAGGATACCAGTGGAATTCATCCAAGCGGTATACCGAAGCAGAAAATCCAAGTAGCGATAGTCCATCACTTTCAATATGCTCTCAGCTTGGGATGCCTGAGGTTGTCGTGGGTCTCGATAGATGATTCTTAGTTGGTGATCGATTGCGGTGTGCGCTTTCATCGCCGCGTGCTTCATTTGTTTGTTCCATTTGAAGATGGCATCGTCTAAATTGAATTTTTTGGCTTCGTACAATGGGTCGTCCTTCAAGGGGTAAAGTCCCGATTTCTTAGCGACAGCTATTGCTAGCATTTCTAATTCTTTCATTTGGGTGGAGTGGATCAAGTCTTGGATGCTTTCAATTCCGAGGACCGCGTCTAAGATGATTCGATTGCTCTCGTCAAAGTCGCCGAGTGCAGCGAAGAGTGAAGCCACATCAGCGGTGAAGTTGGCTTTGGCGATCGAATCCGCAAGGAGACCGTATCTTTTAAGTTCGAAGCTCTTTGGTACAAAGACAGAATGTTTAGGAGAAATGATCAGATCAATTAAATCAAGCTTCGCTTCACGGCTCATTGGAGGTTGAACTTGATTGGTAAGAGGCTCTAGGTCTCGAACCATTATCAGAAGTCTCTTAGCATCCGGTAGCCTATCCTCTGAAATGAGGCGCCGAATATGGTCTAAGGTAAAGTTGCGAATCGCAATAAGTTCAGATTCTGTTCCAAAATTAACTAAGGCGATTGGTCTATTTGCCTCTGTCGAATTAATGAGACCTACATAGTAGATAATATCATAGGGGACCAGTTCTTCCATGACCTTAGCGTGTAGCTGATATGGGTCGATTTTTTTGGTGAGGAAGGCGATGGATTTGCTTGGGGAAAGTCTTTCGAGGCCCTCCCGTGCTTCTGGATGGTCAGTGTCTTCTTCGAGTTGTTCTCGGAGGACGGTCCAAAGCTTCCAGGCACGCCAGATTTTGTAGTAGGCCTTTCGAATTTCTGGGGTGAGTGTTGGGACATCCGCTAGCTTGGATTGCACCTCCTCGATTGTCATAGGCGGCAAATCCACTTTCTCTTGCGCAAAACAAGGGGTGGCGAGACTGAGCAAAAGCAATGGAAGCAGCACTACGGGGTTCATAAATATCCTCGCGGATTTCAATAACAAACCCAGTCAATAATCGCACTCATTTTGTCAGTTAAAGCAATCGGGGGAGTGGGTAGGAGATCTGTTTACTCAATAGACATGTGTTGAGTCCTAACACCTAGTCCCCTGACCTAGGTCATTTGATATTCATAATAATTCAATAATAACAATATGTTGAAGGTCATCTCTCTGGTCTAGGTATTGCAACGTAATCGGTAGAATCCAGAGGAGAGCTGTTATGGGTATTATGAAGTTTCGAGGAATGAAGGCGAAGTCAGCACTGGTCTTTGCATGCACCCTAACAGGTGCTTGGGCGCAGGATCTGCCCCTCAGTCCCAATGACCTTACGAACGGAATATTATCGCCTCAGAATCTCACCTGCTCTCCGTCAGTCCCAAGCCAGGACGGATCGCTTGAAGATCTGCTCCGATCCCTCCCCGTGTACCAAGATCTTCCTTTCGCTAAGAAGCTCGAATTGCAAAACCAGGCGCGCACTCGCTTAGCCCAACTGGAGCCGATTTATTTTGACTGTGAAGGCGGCGAAACCCGTCTCTCTCTCACCAAGGATGATCCAGCACAAGAGGAAGCCCAGACGCTTCTGATCCAACAAAAATGGCAAGAAAGTGCTCATGGCCCTATTACAACTTCCACGAGTGAAGAATACTTGTCGGTTCTCAAAGTTACGGCTGACAAGATTATCTTGCACCGACCCATGGCAATACAGGATGAAAAGCGAATTCAGAAAGGGTTGAAAGTCTTAAATCCTACCAACACGGTTAGTTTCAGTGACTTGTCAGAAGTGGTGATCATTGAGCAAATTCCTGGCAAGCCTCAGAAGATTCAAATCAATTCTTATCTTTGGAATCGCAAAACGGGCGCGAACATACCAACCGAGGCGCCAAAAATCCTTGTCGAATCCGAAGATATGAAGTGTCGTGCTGACGCATTAGCGGCCAAAACGGCACGTAAGGCTAGGCAAGCTCAAAATGCTAGTAAAGAAATCCCCCTTGCAACGGATCCATTGCGAAGTGCTATTCAGGCTCTGCGATGGATGGGCATCTCGGAGCCAGCGATTGGGGTGATTGAGCGCAAATGGTTTGCGCAGCGAGGAGAACCGGGCGCAGATTTGGCCTTTCTTGATGGAGACTCAGGGAGACAGGCCATGCTTAAGGTGTTGGCTAAGCTTGTTGACCTTGCTGAAAAAGATCCCACTGCAAAAATGGACGGTGAAAAGCTTGCAAAGATTCGAAAGGAACTCCAAAAGATCAACTACGCCGATCAAAACGCAGCCGTGATTACCAAGCTTGCAAAAGCGGCATTGGGACTTACTCATGCCGTTCTGAATAAAATAGAGACGTCAGTGGCAAAGAAAACCCAGGATGCTACAGAAGCGCTGGCGGTGGCCGATTCCGAGGAATATCGAATAAGAATCGAATTTAGTGACAATCAATATATCAAAGAGAATATTGCCCAGGATTTTAAACGAACTCAGGCAAGACAGTTTCAATTAAAGGAAGCGTTGGAAAGAGCAAAAGTCGCGGCTACGAAAGCTCAAAAAGCCTATGATGAAGCTACTTTCAAGGAATGGGGCGGTCATGCTGAAAAATTAAGGAATGCCATCTCAGATGTGTCTATTCTTGAGACGCATCTTAAGAAAATTTCGGAAAGTCTCGATACTGCATCTGCCAGGTACAGAGAGAGAGAGGCTAATCGATTAAAAGCTGAATCAGAGCTTCCTGCTGCTGTAGAAAAGAAAGGGCAATTAAGAAAGTCGGCAACCGTTTGGACTACTTGGAAAAATAGATTGAGCAACTCTAGCGCCACAATACAGGGTTGGATCAAGTCATTTTCGGATCTGGGTGAAAAGCAATCCAAGCTGCAAGATAAAGCCAAAGCCCCAAGGTTAGAAGAAATTGAGAAAATCAAAGACAGTTTGAGCCGAAACCTGGAGAGCGACTCCCCTGCTATAGCACTTTTGGAAAATGGAAAAGAGTACGCTGCCTTGATGGGATCGAAGGATGACCCTACTAAGCTTAGGCTTGAAATTCGAGATCGAGAGACCCACCTAGCCAAAGCTACGATTCGCATTCAGTCCGTGGAGTCCGGAGGCAGACCAGCCTTGGCCTTCATTGCAGATAAAACGTCAAATATTGGCGCAAGAAAAATCCTCGCTATGAAATTATTGCAATGGGACGATCGAGCAAATCCAATGAGCCTAGGAGATGCCCTAAGGATGACTGCGGTAGGAATAGAGAACACCCGAGAAGCAGTACAGAGCCGCACGGATATTACGAGCCTTGATGACTTTCCAAAAATGGTAGGTGCTTTGCGCCGAATGGGCTACCTCCCAGAAGATCTCAACCAACTAAAAGTAAGGGCCATCGTGTCTCCAGAGATGATAGCCAATAAAGAAGAACAACTTGGATTGCCGAGTCGAACTTTGAAGGGTTATTCGGATGGTAATCCCCGTGGTGTTTTTGAGGATTTGCTCCCGGAGAAAGCGCCCGGTGAGATGGTGCGATGGATGGAAGAAAAAGGTGACGACCGTGTCGTTGTTTTGGCACAAGATCCTCAAGCAGATTCAAGCGTAGCAATGCATGAGCTGGTTCATCATTTAGAGAAAATGCGTGCCCTGCCAAAAGGCGTAGTGGAAGACCCACGAATGCAGATTGCAAAGAATAAGGACGAAACTCCTGATCAACGCAAGGCGCGTGGCCGCGAGGAAGTATTGAATGCGTTGAGAAACAGCGCTACTTATCGCGATCTATTTGAATCCTATCTGCAAGATCAAAGAGTAAGTATGCGAATCCAGGATGCAATGCAAAGGCAGTTGGCGCAAGAACCTGCTGCGGACGAGGCGAGACGCGAAGCTCTTCAGAATCAGTTGCGCGAAAAAGCGCAAACTCAATTTGAATCCAAGAGTGAGTTTTCTTCAACGCTAGAAAGAACGCTCGGTAGTCTACAGAAAGACTGGGAATACCTACAAAAACCAAGCGAACAGCGCGCATTTAGGGCAGAGGTGTCCTATTTGAAGCACGAGTTGAAATTGTCGGAGACTGAAGTTCTTAGTCGCATGGCAAATGGAAGCCCTTATCGTGAAGTCTTGTTCAAGAAGTGGTACCAGGAGCTCTAAAGCCCTGGTCCTACTCCAAGCCCAAGTCTGAATCCGAGAGCGTAGAGGAAGAAGCGTCTTCGGGATTATCGAACTCAAGGTCCTCATCATTAAGGGACTGAGTCTCGGGTGGTTCTTCGAAGGAGGGTTCGGGCTCCGTAGCGGGCGCTTCTGAGAAATCATCGCTTGGTGGTTCAGCAAATTCTTCCTTGGGCGCTTCGGCAGTCGGAGGTTCTTCTTCCGAGCCAAAGTCATCGCCGTTTTCGTCAAACTCTGTATCGGATTCAGCAGTGTCTTGCTTATCTTCTTGCCAGCCTTCGAGTTGCTTGAGATCGCGCTTCTCTTGGTCCGTGAGTTGGTCGCCCGTGTCGAGGGCGTCGAGTTCATCCGGCGCAGTAGGCATGGGCTTTTCGAATTGAACGAGTTTCTCTCGACGCTTTTCGTTTTTAATCAAATCCGAAACGTCAGTGAGGAGTTCTACTGCCTGACCATCTTCCACCGGGTCATTGCTATCGATGACTAGGGTCATAGAGAAATCTTGCTCAGCATGTACGACCAGGAAGTTGGCGAGTTCTACGGTTGGGTCATCACTAATCGTGTTGCCGTTGGACAGGTCCTTAAGCTGATAAGCTCGAAAGACCATTCCCACTCCGATTCCGTCGCTGGTGCCTGCATCGACATAGACCATTTTGTGTTGGGCCGTGGCAAAAGTCGACGTGTCAGGAATCACACTTATTTGCGCCTGAAGTCGCTGAGGAGAGGGAGTGGGATCAGGAATCTTGATGGTAGGGAGGAGGGGAATGATCGGTGCCCCGCGCTTAAAGAAGTGAGAGGATTCCGTAATAAAGCCTACAAAAACGCCGTTTTTTCGTGATTCGATTTTTACGGTACCTAGGTTGGCATAGGAATAGCCCGCGCGTCCTCGCACGGATGTTTTGACTTCCTGCGGTTCGTCCGTGACGGTGTAAGACCGGCCAACTTCCAAAGAAGCGTCGCCCTTGATGAAGACGGTGTCTCCTTGGGCTAAATATTCGGCGGCCTTTTTGGCGGATTCAATGGATCCAAGAGGTACGAGGACATCCGGAGACATGGTAGCAGGCAGGATGAGGCCTCGAGCATCGTTGAATCGAAGTTTGTTTCTGCGATCAAAGCCGTCGGGATCAATTTCGGGCGGAAGACCAATGCGGACCGATTCCCAGCGTTGACGCGGAAGGGTCTTCCATTCTGCACCACGCTTAGTGGGGCGCGGAATAAGGTCGTTGACACTGCTCGAGGTGGAAGGCGCCTCGGACTCGATTGCCAAGCCGGGTAGCTCGGTGCCGTTGCCCCCTAAAAATGCAATCATCTTTCCAGGCTGGATGAGGTGGGGGTTGAGGATACGTTGGTTATTGAGGGCCCAAATCTTTGGCCAGTAGTTGCCATCGCCAAATAGACGGGCAGAGATGCCATAGAGCGTGTCACCTTTGGTGACTTGGTAGGTCTCGCGGCTCTTCTCGCCGAGAATGGCGTTCCATTGAACAGTCGAAACAGGTTTGAGCTTTTCAGAAAGTTTGAGTGTGCGAGCTTCGGGTGTTTCCATGGCCCCTGCAACGAGAGGGGTGAGTGCGATAGAAAGACAGAGGCCGGCTGACTTTTTGAAATTCATCGACGGTCCCCTACAAAGGTTGCTGGAAGAGGCGCAGTCTGAAAGGGAAGCGCGTCAAGTTCTGCTTGGTTAGAAAAAGCTTGGATGGGTTTATTAACTGACTTTGCCTTTGCGTGAGTGGAGGGTTTGGCTTCTGCTTTGGGCTCTTCGGATCGAGGAGCGTCTTCGAGTACTAAGTTCTCCGCCGTTTGAGCGGCGGGTGAATTTGGAAAGTAGGTGAGAAGTGTCTTGCGGTAGTTCTTGGCCTTCTCGGGCTCCTGAAGTTGCAGGTGAATCAGGCTCAAGCGATAAAAGGTCTGCGGAAGGTAGCTGCTGCGATCATAGGCAATGAGGAGTTGCTCAAATTCCTCGCGAGCCAAACGCCACTCTTTCTGAATAAAATACGACTCCGCCAAATGAAATTGTGCTGAACTAGCCAAGAAGTGATCTGCGTGTTCCTTGAGGAATCCCGTAAATTCCAAAACGGCTTCGGGATATTTTTGCGCATCAATAAGACTGCGCGCATGCCGAAATTGCAAGAGACCTTCCGAGAGAGACATTCCTGATGCAGGATCTCGTGAAGAAAGATGGACGATGGGTGCAGCGCCGCGATTAGCGGTGGGATCTTCGGGTAATGATTTGAGTTCGGGCTTTTTTATTCCCAATGCATTTTGAAGTGAAATTTGGGTCATTGAAAGTTGGTGAGTGAGTTCAGAAACCTGTGTGTCGAGCGATTGTACCTGGCGCTTCAGGATTGTCACTTCATCCTCTGCTGGAGCTTGAGCCTTAGCAGTGGCGGGAGTACTTGAAGGATCTGTAGCAAAGCGCGTTGTCGCACAGCCCATGGCTCCAAATAGAATCCAGAGATTCGCCCAAAGAATCGCGATCTTCCTGATACGCATAGTTCCCTCTCTTTCAGAATAAGAAGGATGGACGTATTCAGCAACTACCGTTATAGAATAATCCAGAAGAGGCAAAATTGACCGAGCATACAGTTGACTCAAAAAGTCTAATTATTAGAGTGAAGAAAGAAGACTCCGCTTTTGTCTATGCATTGCTCGAAGCTCTAGAAGGCGTCGCGTTGCCATCTACCCTCCCTTCGATCACGGGCAGTCCGGATCGAGATATTCAACTCAGCTACACGAAAGATTTTGAGTTGGAGTTGCGTGAGCTGCTAAGCTCATTAGGGGAGATTGTCTATGAGCCTAAAATCCTTTGAATCCCAGTGGAACCTCGATTCTGCGGCCATCAGCCGTATCCTACGGACAGCACTCGAAAACGGAGGTGACCTCTCCGAGCTCTTCTTTGAGAAGAGTGAAGCCACGCATGTCACTTGGGAGAGTCATAAAGTTGACCGTATCTTGGAAGGATCGGAGCAAGGAATAGGACTGAGGGTCATCGTAGATGGTCGGTACCTTTATGCTTATACGACGCGAGCTTCAGAAGAAGCGCTTTTGGATTTGGCCCGCACGATAGCGGCAACCGTCAAAGTTTCGGCGCCGTCTCAAGCGCCTGGGTCTAAAAAGCCCATTCGGTTTCAGGAGTCGACCGGCAAACCCAGCGTTGTTGGTGTCGACTCCCTGAGAGGTTGGGGACTGAAGCAAAAAATTGAATTAGTCCGGCGCATCGAAAGCGGAGCAATGGCGGAATGTCCGGATGCCGCTCAGATTTCAACGGTCGTGAGGGATTCCTATCGCGAGTCATGGGTCTTCAATAGTGACGGGATGTTTGCTTTTGCGCAGAAGCCTTCCATCCAGTTGGTGGCCATAGTGGTTGCCGCTCGGGACGGTCGAATGGAAACCGGCCAGAACGTCGAAGCTGCGGCCATGGGCGCAAGCTTTTTGGAAACTGCCATCCCCGAAGAGATCGGACGCAAAGCAGCTGCACGCGCCAAGATTCTTCTGACCGCGCTACCAGCGCCTGCGGGCATCTTGCCGGTGGTTCTATCTTCGGATGCAGGCGGCACTATGATTCACGAAGCAGTGGGGCACGGCTTAGAAGCGGACCTCGCATGTCCGGGCCTCTCTGTTTACAACGGCAAGCTTGGACAGAAAGTCGCTTCGGATTGCGTAACGGTAGTGGATGATGGAACGGTTCAGGGCCTCAGAGGCAGCTTTGATTTTGATGATGAAGGGCATGCCTCTCAGAAGAATACTCTGATCGAAAACGGCGTGCTCAAATCCTATCTGGTCGATCGCATCTCCGCGATGAAGTACGACCTCATGCCTACGGGAAATGGAAGACGCGAGTCTTTTCGGCATAGGCCAATGGTACGCATGACCAATACCTATATTGCGCCGGGAAGCTCAGAGCCAGAAGCGATCCTCAAAGAAACGAGCCGCGGTATCTTTGTCAAAGCCATGGGCGGTGGTGAGGTCAATACCGCGAGCGGTGATTTTGTTTTTTCGGTGACGGAAGGATATTTGATTCGCGATGGTAAACTTGCCGAACCCATTCGCGGTGCAACGCTCGTGGGAAATGGCCCCAAAGTCTTGCACTTGATTGATCGAGTGGGAACCGACTTAAACTATAAGCCCGGAACCTGTGGCAAGGATGGACAGGCAGCTCCGGTGACTTCCGCGCAACCCACGCTTAGAATACGAGAACTTACGGTGGGTGGCGAGGTTCCGGCGGAGCAGTATTTTAGCTGAGTGACTACGGCTCTCCTCGAAGGTCGTCCTTTAGCTTCTTATCAATGTCGCAGTAACTTTGAGCCATTTTTAAAATATTAGGTCCTTTTGTTTGCAGCCAAGTTTTGAAATTGCCATCTGATTTTGCGGCGTCTTGAATGCGTTGGAGCGTCTTGCCTGAAGGCGGAACTTTTTCCATATATTCCAAGGCCTTAATTTTCAGTCGATCGACCAAACGCCCGGAGAGACTAGGAGTGTCTGGATGGTGAATGCCAACAATGGGCAAGTTGAAATAGCTCCAACTTTTGGTTGAAACGATTAAGTCAGCAAGATGTTTTTCCATTCCGGTGGTTGCAGAAATACCTTCTCGTTTCATCACTTCGAGTGATGCCTCCATTTCACCAATTCTCATGGCGCTAATTCCCTGATTTTTGAATAACATTTCCCCGCGAACGGCAATCCAGGGGTCTTCCATATAGAATGCCAATTCAGGACGTAGATCCCATTCACGCATGCTCTTTTCGAGATCCTGGACTCGTTGAAATGCCTGCTGGTTGACTGGGTCGTTTATTGCTTCGAGGTGGAATACTTCTGTCATGGTTGATCCTGCAAGGAGTTGGTGTCGGATTTTTATATCCGCAATTCGTCTGATTCCTCCACTTTTAAGCAGGTCGGGATGAGCCTGGTATATCTTCAATATAGCACCGCGGATTTTTGGAGAAGGTGAATCGATGGCTAGATCCGTGAGCTCCCTTAAGAAATCCCGTGTTTCTTCCGACGGAAGTCGATTGAAGTAGTCTATATATTTGGGGAATTGAGTCAAGGCGTGTAAAGCAGAATATTCTGGCAATCGATTCGCCCGCATTGTCGCGTCTACGGTTAATTCTGGGTATTTCAGATTTGTGAAATTATCGTAAGTATATGAGCTATGAAGCGCAGCAAGCAAATCTCCATTTTGAAAAAATTTTGGCAAGTTGTTCCCTGGGAATTTGGGCTCCCGGCCCTGCTCGGTTGCTCGTATGGTCTCAATCGCTTCTTCCATTAGCCCGCCCAGACCAAGGTTTGTGGCATAAAGAAGTCTTGGATCTTTTGCACCAGTAAGCCGAATGTGGCTCTTCATGGGGAGATCTCGAAGGAGATTTGGATCTTCAGCATAAGGGTTGGCCCAATACATGGGGTGAATGTCTCTCATTTTGTTTTTTCCAGCATCGGAATTGTAGCGTGCCGGAACCAATTTTGCGCCTGAATAGCGGTAATTTAGAGCGTGAGTGGTCATCCAAGCGTCCAGGTATCTTGCCTCACCCACTTGGCCTTGAAGGTTCTTTGGAGTTTCAACGTGGATCCAGTTTACTCTTTTGTGGGCAGTGAGCGGATCAAATGGCCATCCTTCTCTTTTATCGATGGAATAAGTGCCTCGAACCCAGAATTCGAATCCTTGAGGAGAACCTTTGTCATCAAGGTGAAGAAAAAATTTGCCATTGGCAATAAGTGATTGTTCCAACTCAAGGTCTTTAAAGCGTTGGTCCGGAAAGAAGAACGCCATAAAAGGTGGGGCTTCTACTACCTGGTAGGTTATGGTGGAGTCTTTTGGCGTAAATGCTTGGTGGTAGTTTTTTTTAGCACCGCGCAGGACAAGTTTTTCGGTTCTCGGATCCAGCTTTTGTCTAGACTCGAGTTTGCTAAGTATTTCTTTTATTTGGTCTTCGTTCGGTGGATCATTCCTAAAGGTCTTAAAAAGCAGGACTTCGAATTTTCTGAGGGCTTCGGCATTGGACATTAGATAAGTGAAGATATTCTGATGAGCGTGATGAGCTTCGCGGTACATCTGAATCAATGCTTCGAAGGGCGGATTTTCCTTGGCAGCCCTTGTTGGCTGGCAAATGAGAAATAGAATTCCGGCAAAAGTCGGTATCAGTATCTTCATTGTTAATTTCAAGTGTGGTGCCCCTTGCGCCTATTGTCTCTTGGTTGGATGAGTTTCGGCAAACGATTTCAAATTGGCCCCAATCTTGAATAGTCGCAGGGTATGCGCTTGTTTGTGGTTGGAGTGTTCTCTCTCTACCTAGCAGTATTCCTGTACGTCCTTTGGATTTGTGTTCGACAAGTTCAGGTTGCTTGGTCCGCAAGTCGAGCGAGGGAGTCGGAGTTTCGAACCATTGGAATCCTTCTTCTGGATATTCAGGAGGAGATACAGACTGGCTTTGCGGTTTCGGATCAGGCATGGGATCGACTCGCTCAGCAGAAGCACTGGATTGCAAAGCTAGCCCATGCTTCCTTGATTTCCCTTAGAAAATCTGGGGCTGAGATTCTTCCTAGCCTAAGGAGATTTGTCGATCTGACAAATTTTTCGGAGGAGTGTCGTGTCCTAGCGGACGGAAAGTCAGCTCAAGCTCGGTCGCAAGCTTGGATTTGCGCGGGATTAATTCCGGTGGAGGCTATCGCTGTCTATACGCTTTTTCCGGAAGGTCTGAAATCGTGGAGCCTTTGGGGCACAGGGTTTATTGTGGCGTTTGGTCTTTGCGCGTCGGCTGGATACTGGGTTCATGGATTGGCAGGGAAGGCCTCGCGCGGTGGGCTTCGTGCATCCGAAGCACAGTGGCCAATTCAGGGTCTTGCTTGTGGTGAGGAGTTGCTTGCATTGATTCGGGCAGGAACTCCTGGGGACCTTGCTTGGAGTCAGGCGGTCGATCGATTATTGGTCTATGAGCCCAGTTGGGTAGAGCATTGGAGCCCTCAGCTCTGGGCAGATTCTGGAGAAGAAAAAGCAAAGGTTAAAGGCGTTGGGCTAAGGTTTGAGACGCTGAGGCTTGGGCCTCGGTTGCAGTCGGCAATCTTTCGGAGTGTTGCTGAGGGAATGGGTGTTGTCGAAAGAATCGAAGGGGCGCTTGGAGCATTTCGAATTCAAATGCGAGGAGAGATGGAGGCTCAACTCCAACGACTTCCGTCCGTTTGTCTGCTTCCACTCTTCAGTCTGGTCTTGCCAGCGACACTTGGATTTCTAGCATGGAGCCTTTATTTGGGATTTGGTCAGGAGATTTCTTTCAGTGATTTTTGAATGGGTCATGCGCTGGATCTTATTAGGGGTCGCTATCAGTCTCTTGCTTTTTGGAAATCCATGGATCTTTCCGGACGGAGGAAACTACTGGCTTGCGTCTCAATTGAATCCAAAATCTAAACGGGATAGCCTACGTAGGGGCTCTTCTGGCGAGTCGCATTCTCGTGGGAAGCGGCGTCGGAAGTCAGGCGCTCCTCGAGCTTACCGTTCCGAAAGATAAGAATTTCCATTTCAGAAAAAAGGCTGCTGGCACAATAAATATACGATCCGTCGGTATCTTCTTGGATACTTCCGATCTGACGCTCGCTTGGTGTGTGGAGTTTTATTCTGAACTGATATTCTCCGCGATCGGCGATGACTTCCCAAGAGGACGCCTCTTGCTTAGTGTCCACTCGAAGCCAGCTTCGGACGGTATTGAAAAGAAATACCTCGTCCTTGTATTGGATGAAGAAAGAGGACACCTCGGGAAGCGTGACGGGTCCTACGAGTCGAGAGCGAAAGCAAAGTCCCTCAAACGTAAAGGACACCTTGTCTCCTTTCTGGTTGAAGAAGTGGTCACAGTGGGCCC
The DNA here is from genome assembly GCA_963169695.1 of Bdellovibrionota bacterium. Taxonomy (GTDB): domain Bacteria; phylum Bdellovibrionota; class UBA1018; order UBA1018; family CAUJDS01; genus CAUJDS01. The sequence continues at coordinate 6,059 of CAUJDS010000068.1, read as the reverse complement.
AGCTCCAAGAATGAAATTGGAAGGGGCCATTGGTATGTCCCAAGGTTGCTTGAGCGGACTTCCAGTCTCGCGTGCCGGCAGACGTGATGGTTTCACCATTGAGGATGAGGTTGCCGTTGAGCGTTCGGGTCTGGGGTTTGACGAGACCAAGTTGTTGCAGCGCTTGTGGGTAGAGGTTGTAATGCGCGCGGTTGGACCAAGCGACTTCAAAATCCCATTTTAGAAATTGTCCACGGTGCTGAATCTTTCCGCGAATTCGTTGTGGACTGAGGAGGCAATTGCCAACCTGAATATGATCATCGCCATAGAAGTGAAGCTGATGGTCTCGATCCAAAACGAGGTCTTCACGCAAAAGCGTTCGCTGCATTTTATCATCATCACCAAAGGAGTAAGCCAAAGCAAATACCTGAACCGCCTTTCGAAATCGGTTTTCGCTTTGAAGGTGATTCAATCGCAGAAGGAGTCCCTGACGTTTTTCTGCATCGAGGATCTTGATCTGCCAATTCTGGAAGAGTCCTCTGCGCTGAAACGGTCTTACGTCCACGGAGGGAAGTTCGAGGGCTTGGGGTGGATTCAAGTACTCCATTCGCGCTACTTTACCAAAGGACGGAGGATAATCACATCCCCTTCCAGCCCCTCCACCTTACATATTTGGCTAATTCTACGAATTCCTTGAGATTTTTCCACTTGAAGGATCCACTGGAGGGACCCGGATATGAGCTCTCTTATCCATCGCAAGGGGGGAGAGCCTGATTGGAGGGCCCAGAGACTGAGGACTTCTAGGCGCCGAAGTGCCTCACGACAGGAGTTGGCGTGAAGTGTGCCCATAGAGCCTTGGTGTCCCGTGTTGAGGGCTTGGAGGAGCTGGAGGACTTCGGGGCCTCGGCATTCGCCCAGGACTAGGCGATCCGGACGCATGCGAAGGGCTTCCTTTAGGATTTGCTCAGCTTGAATCTCTCCAAATCCGTCTGCATTCTCTTTCCGCACGCAAAGTGCAATGTGATGGGGGTGGCGGGGAGTGAGTTCACGCGAGTCTTCAATCGATAAGATCCTCTCGCTAACCGGTACCTGGGAGAGAAGGTACTCCATCAGCGTGGTTTTTCCGCTACCAGTGGCGCCAGAAATAATCAGATTTTCTCGGTTTTTGACGATGTTTTTTGCAAAAGAAATCCAAGGGTCTTGGTTCCAGGGATTGTCCGCCCACGCTCGGACGCGATGCTTGCGTATCGACACCCGGAGCGTCCCAGCGCTAATGGGTGGAAAGACTGCATGAATTCTGAAATGCTCACGCCACCCAAAGTCGACAAAAGGGTAGCGCGCATTCCAGGTGAGGCCGGATTCTTTCATGCACTGAAGGACCCACGCTTTGACGGCTTCCTCAGAATCGAAAGGCGATTCAATAGATTGAAGGCCCTCGCCGAGGTCTGCATAAGTTTCGTGACAATTATTGATAAGGAAGTCACTCAGTCGGGGATGTTCGAGGACGGCCTGGAGGGATGAGCATCGTTGAACAAATTCCATGGGTAGTCTTCACTTTCTTCTAGGTTTTTTACATCCTGATTGGATAGCCAGTGGCGCGGAGGGGGCACAGGACCTTCGGGCATTCGAGGATCCTGCAGACGAGCACCCGTGACTCGTGGTGCTCGACGATGGGGGGTCAGTACTGCAACCAACTCCCTTTGCATTTCGCTGGTTGAATGTTCTCCAAAGAGCGAACCGATGAGCGGAATTTGGTGAAGGCCCGGAACCCCTCGACTTTGCTCAGTAGTGCGGCGCTGAAGAAGACCACAAAGGAGAAGGGGTTCTCCCAGCGGAGCATGAACTTCAGTGCTCATCTCATTGCTTCGGAGCCCTGGGACATCGCCAATGGCAGTGGTGGGGTCCAATTCACTGACCGTTGATTTTACTTCTAAGGAGAGCAGTGTGGCATCCATGCTTTTTACTTTGAGATCGAGTTTCAAGCCGTAATGTTTCCACTCCATATGGGTCTGGTGCTTATTGGTCATTTTGATCGGGAGTTCGCCTCCCGAAAAGAGATTGGCTTGACCTGGGACGCTTACGACGAGCTCGGGTCGAGCAAGGATTTCGACATCACCGGAGCTTGCCAATGCCTGAATGGCAGATTCCAGTCCTTGCGGTGATTGAAGGTTCAAGGGTCGAAGCTGAAGACTGACAGGAATCGAGGGTGGCCACTCCACTCCCAAATTCCTCACCTTGCTTGATAGAATTTCGAGCAAAACTACCGAAAAATGAGCCACTTTTTTTTCTTCTCCACCCACGTTGATTTGATGGGTCAGCATGGGAAACTCCGCCTCCATCCAAGTACGTGTGGCGCGAAGATCGGACTCTGTGTCTACTTGCCCTTGGATTTGGGCTTCTGTTGGGTGGTCGGTCCACTCGAGTTGCGTTTTGGGGTGTTGTTCTTTCCAGTGCAGAAAATCTCGGCGATACGTCTGTATCAAATCGGTAGAAAGCCTTGCTTGCGATACCAAATTGTCCTGCGAAGTCTTGATCAAGGATTGAAGAAGGCCAGCCGAACGAGCGTCCTTAAGTTCACCCCGTACGAGGATCTTTTGCTCTAACGGAAAGTACTCAACCCCTTGAATGTCTTGCAAAGCATGCGTCAGACGCATGAGTCGAGGAGTCCAGATGGAAGCAACGGTATAGACCGATCGCAACTCTGACTGGCCGTTCGGAAACCAGACCCAGAGACTGCTAGCTCCAGGTTTTGTGGCCTTAACTAGTACGGATTTTTTCTGAGGTAGGTAGGTGACTCTGAGGTCACCGCTTCCCACAGAAAAGCGCTGAATTTGGCCTGTTTGTAGCTCTCTTTGCTCTCCAAGCCAGAGCACGATGGGAGGCTTGGAGTGCTTTTCGGGGGTGGGGACGTTGGATTTGGCGGGCAATAGGGTTGCAAAAAGAAATGCGATAAATGACATAGCGGGGTCAAAGTGCAAGGGCTGTGCTTGACAGACCTGAAGTCGGGGGATAAAAGTGGGCTTTTGCTGGAGGATCCCATGGCAGGCAGAACAAGGAAGACTGAGATCGTTCGTCGCTGGAAGCGTACCCGTGTAGGAAAACGACGCAAGAAGACTGAACAAAATAAGGGGACTACTCCTAAGTTTTCGATTCACGTATCTAGTTAGTCGATCGAGTAAGACTTAGCTGAGAGCCCCGCTAGGAGAACGTATGTCGGGGAATTATTTATTTACGTCGGAGTCCGTTACTGAAGGGCATCCGGATAAGCTCTGTGATCAAGTTTCTGATGCAGTCTTAGATGCCATGTTAGCTCAGGATCCACATTCTCGTGTGGCCTGTGAGACCTTGGCAACAACGGGTCTCGTCATGATTGCTGGCGAAGTGACTACCAAGGCTTATGTTGATTTGTCGGACGTCGTTCGAAGCACTGTCAAAAACATTGGATATGACGCTTCCGAAAAAGGATTCGATTACAAAACTTGCTCAGTTTTGATCAGCTTAGACAGTCAGTCGCCTGATATTTCTCAAGGTGTGACTGCAGGAAAAGGCTTACATAATCAACAAGAACAAGGTGCTGGTGATCAAGGCATCATGTTCGGTTACGCAATTAATGAAACCCCAGAGTTGATGCCACTGTCCATCAGTCTGGCTCATCGGCTTGCTCAGCAACTTTCAAAGGTGCGAAAAAGTGGCGAACTTCCGTGGCTATGCCCAGATGGAAAAACTCAGGTTTCCGTAGAGTACGAAAATGGGACACCTAAGCGTATTGATTCTGTGGTGATCAGCTCTCAGCACTTAGAAAGTGTCAACCATGCAACACTCAAAGAAGCTTTGATTTCAGAAGTGGTTCAAAAAATCCTTCCACGTCATTATTTAGACGCTAAGACGAAGTATTTTATCAATCCAACAGGCCGATTTGTAGTCGGCGGTCCTCATGGAGATTGCGGTCTTACAGGTCGAAAGATCATTGTAGACACTTACGGTGGCCATGGTGCGCACGGTGGTGGGGCTTTCTCGGGTAAGGATCCATCTAAGGTAGACCGTTCAGCCTGTTACATGGGTCGCTATGTTGCGAAGAACATCGTTGCAGCCGGCTTGGCAGAGCGATGCTTGGTTCAATTGGCTTATGCGATTGGTGTCGCTGAGCCAATGAGCGTCATGGTTAATACCTACGGAACTGAAAAAATCTCTCCGGAGAAGATTTCCTTAGCGGTGCGTGAAGTGTTTCAGCTTCGCCCACAAGGAATCATCGAGTCGCTTAAGCTGCTCCGTCCAATTTATACACAGACGGCAGCCTACGGACACTTTGGTCGTTCGCTTCCTGAATTTACGTGGGAGCAGACAGACCGAGTTCAGGCGCTTCGAGACGTCGTAGGGATGTGATTGGGGCAGTCCCAACGTTAGGGACGCCTTTGCTGCGATCAAAAGAATAGTCCCGCTCTAATGAAAGAAATTCAGTTATACTGATCCAACTATGCGTTGGGTATATGCCTTTGTACGATTGTATCCTTTTTTTGCAGTGCCAGTCGCTCTGATATTGGTTGAACTGGGGCTGCACTTTAGAAGGCGTCGTGTGAAGACTCAGTTCTATTTCTTCGGAATTGCGGGATTTCTTCTTTTGACGTCATTCCTTTGGCTTTTTTATCGTGGTGATAGCCGCTCAGATCACTGGGTGCGTTGGTTTATTACCTAGTCTGAGTGTATCCCCAAAATTATTCTTCAATCTTCAAAACATCTGTTTGACAGCTGGGCAGTATTTGCTTAGCATTTTTAGGTGGGTGACGGTGAACCGTCGCCTGATCACAAGGATTGTGAACTCATGGAAGGGTTGAAGGGGGGCATTGATGCTCGCAAATCATTCGTCTTTTTTGGTCGGGGAAGGTCCCGCCATTCAGCAAATTTTAAAAACAGTACAAAAAGTAGCTCAGACCGATAGCACGGTGCTGATTACAGGAGAAAGCGGTACGGGCAAAGAGTTGGTTGCTCGCGCTATTCATCTCGAATCTCAGCGCGCGGATCGGCCGATGGTAACCGTCAATTGCGGCGCGATTCCAGGCGATCTTTTAGAGGCTGAGCTTTTTGGACATAAAAAAGGCTCTTTTACTGGTGCAACTCAAGATCGCATGGGGCGCTTTGAACTTGCGCACGAGGGCACCTTGTTCCTCGATGAAGTGGGAGAAATTCCGCTTCACCTTCAAGTGAAGTTGCTTCGAGTGATACAGACAAAGCAATTTGAGCCAATTGGATCTTCCGAGACTCGGACGGTCGATGTCCGTATCATTGCTGCAACCAATCGCAATTTGGAAGAGGCGGTGGCGAAGCGAGAATTTCGAGAAGATCTTTTCTATCGACTCAATGTGATTCCTGTCATGATTCCTCCACTTCGGGAGCGAAAAAGCGATATTCCGCTCTTGGTCAAACACTTTGTGGAAAAGATTGATCGCATTACGGGTCACTCGGTTCAGGCCCCTGAAGGTGCTGTGCTAGAGGCTCTACTTGCTTATGATTGGCCGGGAAATATTCGCGAGCTAGAGAATTTAATCGAGCGCGTGGTCATTCTTAAGGGTCATGGTGGAATTGGCCTGGAAGACCTTCCTCAGCGAGTCTTCAGAAAATATGCCGAAACACAGCCAGCGGGTGCTGGAGCGATTTCGGAATGGGATTTTCCTAGGATGGTTCTTCCAAATCAAGGTTTGGACCTCAAGAATGTGGTTGCATCATTTGAGAACCACTTGATTGACCAGGCGCTGTCGCGTACTTCGGGAAACAAGAATAAAGCCAGTGAATTACTTCAGATGAATCGGACTACGCTGGTAGAAAAGCTTCGTAAACGTGGAATGATCGTTCCCGCTAAGAAAAAAGAAGCGGGAGTGGAAGACGGCTCGGACTTTGATACGGATATCTGAGGGTCTTAGTTAGGCTTGCTATTGATCAGGCGTTTCGGGCTCTTGGGAATAGCGGGGACACTAGGCGTTGAGAGTTCAGCATCGACGGCATCGTCAGATTCTTGAATCGTCTTTCGAACGAGGTTCCGGATCACGCGATTTCGGTTGGCTTGACCGATCAAGGCTTTGACGTCG
>CAUJDS010000067.1 GCA_963169695.1 Bdellovibrionota bacterium | reverse complement strand
TTGAACAAGTCAGGATCTTTGAACGGATTTCCAAGATCGTTATTGTCATAGACCGGTCTACCGTCAGACGAAGTACCGATGGGTTCCGCGTCAGGCAATGGTAGCTGCGCTTTACTAAAAAAGCTCTGGAAAGATGTTGCCTTATCTGCTGGTGTTGGAGCGCCTAAATTTGGGATCCATTTGTTTTTGTCAGATGCTGGAGTGTTTGGTCCGGCATCAGGAAAAAAGTCCACGGCATTGCCCACTCGGTCGTTATCTCGATCTCCAATGTCTTTGTTCGCGGCATCACGTGCCTCCCCACTGGTACCAAACCAGTGGTCCATCGCGTCCTGCCGTTCAGTGTCTGTTATTATTCCGTCCGCGGTAAGCGGGCAGGGATCTCCAGATTGCCCACCGTTTAGATTAGCCAAAGGAATGGCTTCAACTATGCACCAACTTGCCCAATCTGCGACTCCGGGAGCAGGTGAACTCTGAAAGCAGCTTCTCCACGGACCACAAGCGCGTGGTTCGTTATTGGGATCTGTGGTCCCATCAATAATGACTCCGGTTGAATCGCACGTGGCCTCATCGACGATGATTCCTTCACTCATTCGATTTGAACGGCAGTTACATATCTTACAACCCTGATGCATGAGAGGAATGCTTCCAAGTTTGGCTAGGGTTGGGTTGGGATATCCTGATTGATCAGGTCGTTCTCCGCCGCCGCCAGATAGAAACATACAGAGCAGAGACTTGGGATCCGCCTTGCATTCTGCATCGGTAGTAGGATCGTAGTACATGGCTTGAGAGCCTTTGGGACAGGTTGGGCACTCGGTGATATTTCGAACGTCACCCCGATAGCCTACCCACCTTTGAAGCGTACTAGTTAAATTGGCCACGGTGCTTTTGATACGCTCCCAAGCTTTTGACCAAATGGGCAAGGATTCAGAATCTTTCTTAGTCTCTGGAGATTTCCAATTTAGAACGGGTGCCTTGGCGCTAGTATTGACGCCCACCTTGCTTGTACCAGTGAACATCGATGACTTAGGAGTATTTCCAGTGGCATTCTTTCCCTTAACTACAGGCGAAGAGGTCTTAGTCTTTTGCTGGTGAGAAAATAGAAGAACCTCTTGAAGCGTTGGCGCCTCTTCCTTCTGAGTTGGGAATGACTCATTTCTAAAGTCTGGACTATTGCCAAAAAGTTCTATCAATAGCCTTGCTCTGCCATCTGGATCCGATGGCAGTGGTGCCAGGATATTGATCCGATCATCTCCATGAGGGGTTAAATCCAGTAAATTGGGAGTTCCATCCCCATCCGAATCCTCGAACTCCGCCAGTACTTTTTCGCAGTCATTCTGATTCTGGCAAAGGTCCCCAAGCGTTTTTAAGAGGTCTAATCTGTTACGGATCGCTATACACGATCCACTTTTGTCAGTGACGCCAATTGCTCGAAACTTTCGGTCCTCGACTTTAAACTCGCAGACAGCCAGATCCTTGATGCCCGCAATTGAAGCGATCTGTTGATCGATCCAACTCAATGGCCAGTTTTTGCGCCAAGGAGCCATCGGGTTGCTCTTAAGATCGATTTTGCAGACTTCCGAATTCAGACACTCCGAAACATCCTTGCTATCGACCAACCTTTCTTCACAAGTAAAGCAAGGGAAGTCGGGGAAATTCAACATAGGACGTGTGGGCCCCGAATCAAGTGGTTGTTCAGGTGTAGTCATTGGAGCTTCTGGGGCGATGGACGTGTCAGACTTCCCTTCGCCAATGCTATTCGAAGCTAAGATCAACAGGACTCCAGCGCTAGAAGCAAGGAGTCGCACAAAACGTACGATTCTGATTTTCACACTGTTCTATCGGCCGTGCCCAGCTCTTTACTTAGCTGTACTTGGCCGAATTGAGTATCTAACGCTGAGCCTGTATGCAGGACGAAAATGCGCTAATAAAATGACAATCAAACCTGAATAATGCGTCATCCCATGACTATCCAGTAAGTTGCCTTGTCTCGAAAGTACGTGATGTCTCAGCAGTTGCATTTCGAAGTCATCCTTATCCGTCACCTTCAAGTCAACCTCGACGCCTTCGGCGGAGCTCGTGAGTCACGGGCGGGGGTAAGCAAGGAATAATCTGGGCGGCGCCTATTTTTTCGACACCGCCTACGACCTCATGCGAAGCAATCCCATTTGTTCGAGTCAGGGTTGAGTTTTAACAAGCTCAACAAAGTAGGTTCCGTCTCGGACAGCGGAGGTCACCGGATGAAATCCATCTATCCTCAGTCCTCGGACTTGTGACACTAGGGCCTTCAGAATGGGCTCGGCACTTATTTTGTAAAATGGTGACATACGAATCTTTCCACCAAGCTTCAGTATTCGATGCCATTCTTGGAGAGTATCCACCAGAAACTGGCGCGATGTTTGGCGAAAGAGATCGTATTCAAAAATCGCATAGGTAGAAAAGATAACATCAACTTGATTCGAGGCCAAACCGGTATGTGCCACATCTGCTTGAATGTAGAATCCACTGCATTTCGGTGCTTTCAAATCGATGCCGTGTACTTCACTGTGCGATGCAGTTTCGGTGACGGGGTAAGTGAAAATGTTTTCCTTCTGACGTGCACTTAGGGCCGAATCGAGTCCAAAAGCGGCAATGCCCGCTGCTCTCCATTCCTCAACTGCTTTGCCCCCGCCTGTGCCCATGTCGACCACCGTTTGGCCTCTTAATTTCGCAGGATGGATCGCTCTTGGAGAATAGAAACTTCTCGAAAGGGTAGCAAGGCCCCGATTTGTACGATTGTAATTCAAGGGGTAAGTCTCACCTGGGCGACGGATTCTGACTGCATTTGGGATCTGTGAGACTTCGCCCTCAGCGAGATCCGCTTCGTTTGCCGAAACTGTGATCCCGCTCGGTGATTCTACGATAGCTTTGAGACGGCCTCTTTCAATCAGAGGTATTCCAGGAGATCTGTCTTTGGAAGGTTGGGGTGCAGTAGGCGGCGGTGTCGCAGTCTCGACATGGGCGATGCGCTGAGGAACAACCTTCTGGCTAAGTTTTATCGATCCGGGCTTGATAAGATGGAGTGGGACTACACCCTCAGAATGGATCAGGACGCCGCCCTCGATGCGTTTGAAGGCCACCGTCACAGGGTCACCCTGGGGTCCTCCCAGTACGGGATCGAGGACCACAAATTCTATCACCTGTCCCATTTGCGCAAATGCCTGCGACCCAAGTAGGCTCATTAGCTGCTGGCGTACGCATGCTGCTTTGAAACTAGGTTCGTTCGCGGCGCATGGAGTTCCGCTTTGTACAGCCCAAATTAAGACGGCTGGAAAGATAAGACCAGTCTTCACGCATGCTTATCGCCTCTGGTGTCTAAAACTTGAACAAAAAAAATCAGTACTATGATCAAGCGTGGCGCTACTTGACCACTCAGCGCATGCGCACGATTCGGGCCGCTCTTGAATTGCCGGGAATTCCGAATTCCACAGCGATGACAATTCAAAATGTGAGTCAGTATATTCCTGAGGATCATCTCTTCCGTTCAACGAGCGAGGATTTTACTGGATTCACGGAAGCCTATCTTTTTCATGTTGGTGACCATGGCTCTGCCTCCTGGATTCGGGCGGTGAGAGATCGTGAGAGCTTTGGAAGGTCCAACGCACTTCAAGATCGGGTCAGGAATAAAGCGGCTGAAGCGCTATGGGCGCATTTCATATTAGTTCAGGATCTATTGGATAAATCCTTCCGAAGAATGGATGATCCGACAGACACCTCATTGCGAAACTCATTAGAACAGACTCAGCAGCTCTTTCAAATAGTGACAGGGCCTCGGGAGGGTATCGTCGTGCCTGGCGACTATCGGCCAGTCTACACCGACCAAAGGGGGAGAAAGGTGATCCTCTCCTACTTGCCAAGAAGGCTCACAACCGTGGCACCCCTTCGGCCAGAGCTTTCTGACTTCGAAGCCTGGGCACTCTTGCCCGATGCGAGTTTGAAGCGTTTGGTCGAACGCGACGCCATAGCCGAGAAGCTTGGAAAGCCGGACGTAGAAATAGTCTTGAGAGAATGGAAGGCCCAGAAGCAAGGTCCCTGGATGGGCTTAGGGGCAAAATGGTCGCCATCAGTAGGTTGCAAGGGGCAAGATTCAAAGGATGCGCTGATGCAGCAATTAAAAGGGCTCTTCTCGCGGCTCTTCTCGCTTAGTGGTGGGTGAATAGAAGGAGGGCACAGTCAGGAAACAATGCGTAGAATTGGTTTAACAAGAACTGATTCAACGAAAGGAATCCTGGACCATGCCCGAATCCACTATAACAAAACAGCTTCTGCTT